>CAYOMP010000054.1:0-15205 GCA_964405075.1 uncultured Lachnospiraceae bacterium | reverse complement strand
AGCGAAAGCATAAATAGTATATTTTATATCAAATATCTTCTTCCAATATTGTCCAACGGCAATTTTAGAGAATGCATCATTGCTAAGGATAGTAACTCTTACCAAAGTATGCTGGATATCCTTTCAAAAGTATGGAACCTGGTATATTCCGAAGATTCTGATTATGAAATTAAAGTCCGAAATGAGCTTTCCACCCTGTTTTGCATTTTGAATCGATTTCAGCAAAATATAAAAGAAACAAATTCCCATAAAATGCCAAATTATCTACTAGAAAAACGAGTGCAAGTTTTACTTGATTATATCCATACTCATTATAAAGACAAAATAACGATTGAAGAACTCGCAAAAACTGCATCAATCAGTAAAACAGAAGTGCTTCGCTGCTTTAAGGCAATAATGGGACGGTCTCCTATTAGTTATCTTAATAGTTATCGGTTACAAAGAGCTGCTCATATGCTTATTAATACTGAAAAAAACATACAAGAAATTGCCGAGGACTGTGGTTTTGAAGACAACAGCTATTTTTCCAAGCTTTTCAAAAAAAAGTATCATGTGACCCCACGTGATTATCGTCTCCAAAATTAGAAAAATAGAATTGAAGTTGACTTTTTTCAGCTTCAATTCTGCCTTTACATTATTAATACCATACTTCACTTTTTTTACAATAATTGCACTGCTCTCGCTCCCGAATATAACAAGCAGTTCCTTCTCTCTAGTAGATAATTCCATCCAATTCACCCCTTTCATGGTATAAAAAAAAGCAACCGGAACATCTCTGATTCGATTGCCATAATAATATTATTACAACTCTATTAAAAATAAAACAGGCTGTATATTAGTATTTTATTAGTTTTATACGTAATTTTATTAGTTTTTTCATTTGTCATGATAATAATATCATACCTGTTTTTTGCATTACAATTATATCGTTGTTTGTCTGTCGTTAGTCCCTTGTTAGTCTACTGTTAGTCTGCCGTTAGTATTTCATCTGTTTATGTCTCATTTTGTGTTTTTATTGTTGATGTTCAAAAAGACAGCTCTTAATCAAATTTTCCAACATATCATTGCTGGCATTTGCTGATCTAGCACTAGCAGCTATCATTTCTTCTTTTGAAACATCGGTAAAATCAATTTCAAATCTACCATTGTTCAAACATAACTGCTCTATGTATATTCTCTGAGTTCTTCCATTGCCTTCTCTAAAAGGATGAATCATATTAATCTCACCCAAGTAATAAGCAAGTCGCTTACTCATCTCTTCCTTATCTGTTATATCAGCTAAGAAATTTTCTTTTTTCAGATTACGATATAAATCATCAAACTGGCTTTCAATAAACTGCACCAAACAGAAAATTGTTCCTTTAGAAATATCAACCGTTCTTGTCTTGCCTGCCCAAGAATAGACATCACTGAATAAATGCTTATGTATAGAACAAAGGTGTCTAAAAGAGAAATCACCAGTAACACCTTGATTGACAAGTTCTGCCTGACGTACTGCTGAATAGTCTCTTTCAGCCTCGTGCAATGTGTCTGAATCTCTTATATCCAGCTTATTCTTTAATACATTTGTTCCCGGATAACAGTATTTAGCATCCTGTTCATCATCATAGAAATAATCATACTCTTGATCTTTCAACCTGCTTCTTGGATACTCTGTATTTCTTATTTAATTCTGTAATTGCATCTGCTGCGGAAACCTTCTTAACTAAGACATCTCTTACTCTTTGACGGCATTCTGCATCAAATGGCATACTTTCCATTTTGAAGCTAGATTCAATACTACTTACTCTTCTATCAATTGTCATACACGTATCCTTTCTCCTTTCTCTTTCACAGAAAGGTATTTACTCTTTTATAGTATACCACAAAATACTACATCTATACTACAATTTTTAGCATTATAAAGAGCGAACACATCATCTTCTCCAATGTCATTATCATTTCATACTTACCACTCGTTACATTTCAGGTGCTTACCACTCAGCCTTACCACTTTTCTTACCACTTTGTACCACTGTGATACGATATTTTGCGATACTTTACAAAGTTTTCAAAATAATCACCAAATTCCTTTAAGCCCTTGTAAATCAAGCATTTTCACCATTTCGTCCGCCTACTTTTCATCCACCACCTGGAAGATATAGAACTTTAAATACAATGATTCATCTGCCGCCCAAAGAATAGGATGGTCAGCCGCCTGTGTTCTATATTCCACCTGGCGCAATCTTTTGTGTACGTTTCTTGCCGCCTGTTTAATTGTATCAGCAAACAATTCCGGATTCATAAAATGAGAGCATGAACATGTTGCCAAATATCCACCATCCTTTACAAGCTTCATTCCACGCAAATTAATTTCTTTATAACCTTTAGTTGCATTCTTTATTGAATTTCTTGATTTAGTAAATGCCGGAGGGTCAAGAATAACCACATCAAATTTTTCTCCTGCCTTTTCTAATTCAGGCAATAATTCAAATACATCTGCACATTTAAATTTAACCACATCTTCCAAACCATTTAATCTGGCATTTTCTTCTGCCTGTTTACAACCTAATTCGGATGCATCTACACCAAGTACCTCCCTAGCCCCTGCTATACCAGCATTCAACGCAAAAGAACCTGTATGCGTGAAACAATCTAACACTCTGGCTCCCTTACAAATAGAATGAATGGCTTTTCTATTATTCTTCTGGTCTAAGAAAAATCCTGTCTTTTGTCCATCCTGAACATCAACAATATATTTAACGCCATTTTCAACTATTTCTACCTTAGTATCAAACTCTTCACCAATGAACCCCTTAATTCGCTCCATACCTTCATTGGTACGTACCTTAGCATCGCTACGTTCATAAACGCCTCTAATCTTTATTCCATCAGCTAGTAATACCTCTTTTAACAATTCAACAATAGTTTCTTTCATCTTATCAATACCAAGAGCCAATGACTGAACTACTAACACATCAGAGAATTTATCTACAACCAAACCTGGAAGAAAATCTGCCTCACCAAAAATCACCCTACAACTAGAAGTGTCAATAGTTGCTTTTCTATAATTCCAAGCATCCTGAACTCTCATCTTAAGAAAATCCCTATCAATTTCCTGTTCTTTTTTTCTAGTCATAATACGTATGGTAATTTTTGACTTTGTATTTATAAAACCTCTACCCATAAAATATCCATCGAAGTCCTCAACTTCGACTATATCACCATTTTCAAATTCTCCTTCTATTGTATCTATCTCATTATCATATACCCACATTCCACCTGATTTAAGTGTTCTGCCTTCGCCTTTAATTAATCTAACAACTGCCATTGTTTTACCTCTTTCTTTTTTATTATTTGCTAACAAACAACTAAACTCACTCTGCAAATTCAATTTATTTTTCTGTGTTCTTTTCAATGTTTATACAAATACATACCTATCATTGTTATTCGTACAAAAGCGCACAAAAATGGGAAGATATAAAATCCTCCCATTTACTATATCACACTATTAAAAAACTGTCTTCCTTTATCTCGACAACATTTTTTCAATTTCTTCACTTGTCATAGGTTTTCCCAATAAAAATCCCTGAATATTGTCGCATTTCATCTTCTTAAGATATTCGTATTGCTCTTTATTCTCAACACCCTCTGCAACAGTTTCCATCCCAAGATTCTTAACCATAGCAATTATAGCCTGTGTAATAATATCTGTAGACTTGTCCACCATAACATCGTCAATAAATGATTTATCAATCTTTAATGTATCAATTGGCAAATCCTTTAAATAAGCCAATGATGAATACCCCACTCCAAAATCATCTAATGAAACTCTGATACCATAAGCTCTAATCTTATTTATCTTATCAATAATGCTCTCCAAGTCATCAATCAAAACCGTTTCTGTAATCTCGATTTCAACTTCTTCCGGTCTAACATTATACTTATCTATAGTATTCTTAAGTTTTCTAACAAAATCATCTTTTTTAATTTGAATTGTAGAAATATTAATTGACATTATTCCATCATATCCATATTCCTGTTGCCATCTTGCTAATGTATCAATAGCATTCTCCATAACCCAATCGCCTATAGCAATTATCTTGCCATTTCGCTCAGCCAAAGGTATAAAGCTCTCTGGGCTAATAGCATTTCCGTCTTTATCAACCCATCTAACTAAAGCTTCAACGCCTCTCAACCTATTACTCTCCACATCATACTGAGGCTGAAACTTTAATACAAAACTCTCTTCTTCTATTGCCTTATTCAATTTCTTTTCCAGATTAATCTCTTTTAAGAAAGAATTATACATTTCTACATTAAAATATCCTACACCGTTCTTGCCTTTGCCCTTTACATTTGCCATTGCAATTTCAGCATTTTTTAATAAATCCAAGGCATTATCACCACATTCCGGATAGTCTACCACCCCAACACTTACAGTCAGCATAATCTCAGCCTTACTAATAAGTACAAATGGTTTTTTCAATCTTTCTTTGATTCTGGACATCATATTTTCATAGCTTCTAATTCCAACCGGATTATAAATTGCTATGCCAAATACATCATTCCCCACTCTGGCACCATACATATCTTCCGTCAAATAACTGCGAATTTCCTGTCCTAACATTTGTACTACTTCATCACCGGAAACAAATCCCAATGTATCGTTTACGTGTTTAAAATCATCTATATCAAGATACATCACTGCTACTGTATTATTTTCTTCCTTAGCTCTTTCTACTAGTTTAGAAATAACTTGAACAAAATAATTTCTATTATATAAACCAGTCAAAGAATCATAATAAGCCATATATTTCAATTCTTCATTCTTTTTAGCCACACTCGTAATATTCTTGAAATAATAAATTTTTTCTATTGGTTCACCAGCTTCAGAAACATTTACTCTTTTTACAATTTTTAAATATGTCTTATCATCATTTAATGTAACCTTAGCCTGTTCTTCTTGACAACTTTCACTATTAAAAATCTGATATATCTTATACTTGTCATTGTCTGAAACACAATCCAATACTGTTTTTTTAGTTATTTCTGCTCCATTAGTAATATTAAAAAAACTGTAAAACCTATCTGAAACGGTTATTTTGTTATCTATACAATCTTCATACAAAAAAACATCATCTGACATATCTAAAGCCATTCTATAGATATGCTCATTTCTCTTGATACTATCATTCTGACTCTTAACAAGATTCAATTTAAATTCAAGAGTCTCATCTGATGAATAATCACCATGTACTTTCAAATTCATTTCTTCACACCCCATATTTCCGCATAAAACTATACTTTACATTGTATCACATCAATTAAGTTACTTCTATTATTAAACTTACACAAAAAGAAGATGTCTTTTTTTATTTGACACCTTCTTCTTTGTTTTAAGTAATTTATTCAGTACTTTATTCCTGTTTTCTAATTAATTAGCTGTATCATCAATAGCCATAACCTTTAATGGCCAAGCCATTAAAAATGCACCACCAATAATATTACCAATTGTTACAAATACCATACTCTTAGCAACTAATGCAACTGGTAGTCCACCTTCAACTACAAATGCTGCCATAGAGAACACACCCATATTAGCAATACTATGCTCAAAACCTGTAATTACAAATGCTGCAATAGACATAATCATCACAATAAGCTTGCCTGATTCTGTTTTCATTCTAGTGCCTACCAATACAGCAAGACACACCATAAAATTACAAAGTGTTCCCCTAAGAACTAATTCAAGTGGAGATAATTCCAATTTTCCCATAATAAAGCTATTAACATACTCAGTAATAATTCCCAAAGACGCTGTACTCATTACGAAAAGAAATGCAATTAGGAATGCTCCAACGAAATTACCCACATAGCTCATAACCCATACTCTAATGGCTTGTGCCCATGTACATTTCTTCTGATATACACCAACTGCCATTGTCATATTGTTTCCAGTAAATAATTCACCACCAATAAAAACAATCAAAATAATAGCTAATGGAAATGTAAAAGCCGCAAGTAATTTACCCACTGCAGGGTTAGTACTATAAAATACTGCTGCACATACATTTGATAAAATCATAGCTACATCAATCCAAAAACCAGCTACAATTGCTCTCATAAAATATTTCTTAGGATCATTTTTACAAACATCATACTTGCTAACGGCGGCACTTGCCATTGAATTTAAATCACTTACAAACACAATAACACTTCCTCTTTCTTTTTATAATTAAATTTCCAAATAATTCTATACATAATAATTCATAAAAATACACATATAGACAACCTTGTTTATTATATACAAAAAAAAGCTCAAAATCAAGTTTGCACTAGATTTTGAGCAATTTTTAATATATTTCTTTTTTTGAGCTTATCTAAATCAAAATACAGACATAACTGATTGAACTTATATAAAATCAACTTAATATTCATATATTAATTTCATTACGAAAATCAACTGATTTCTATATTAAATTATAAAGTACAATCTGCATCTTTTCGATTTTTAACATAATCTAATATCAGCTGTTTAGTTCCTTGTATACCTAATTTTGAACTGTTGATGCACAAATCATAACTACTAGCCTTACCCCACTTTTTACTTGAATAGTAGTTATAATAGCTTTCACGACTCTTATCAGTCTTATTAATTAATTCCTTGGCTTTTGCATCTGTAAGATTATATATTCTGGCTATTCTCTTAATTCTGGCATCCATATCTGCATAAATAAATAATTTAATGCAGTTAGGATAATCTGCCAAAGCATAATCCGCACATCTACCAACCATTATACAAGACTCTCTGTCAGCTATTTTTTTAATAGTATCAAACTGTGCTAAAAACACCTTATGGTTCAATGGCATATCTACAAACGGTGTAGAATTATATCCCAATGAATATGTATCCATTACTAAAGAATAAAGAAAACTACTAGTTGGTCTCTCATCATGATTTTCAAAGATTTCTTCACACAAACCGCTGTCTTTTGCTGCCTGTTTCAATAATTCTTTATCATAACATTTAATACCCAGCTCTTCAGCCACCAATCTTCCTATTTCCCTACCGGCACTACCATATTGTCTTCCTATTGTAATAATCGTATTATTAGTCATAACAATCCCACCTTTCATTACGAATAATCAATTACCTCTCCATTCGCAATTTTCTTTTAAGTATTATATCATATATTCTAATAAAACGGAATTAGTTATATGTATTTTTCACAATTTGACACATTTTTTTTAATATTCATACAATTACTCTAATTCAATCATAATCAAATTCACGAATATGCTGTTCAAATAATGAAACAGATTTGAAAATTGTATTCTTATACTTGGCAACTAAAAAGAGATATTAACATCATAGTTAATATCCCTTCATATGTTTTTTCACAAACCTCTTAACTTAAAATCCTTTAAATTAAGCTATCTTTTTCAATTATTTTTTCTTATTTGCTTTTTCAGCTTCAATAAGAACCTTTCCACCTTCAACTACTAAAATAACAGCAAGGATGAAAATTGGTACAATGATGATGCACTGTAAACCTTCTACAGCAAACGATGCTGTTCCTGCCATAAGTCCAGTAATGTTTTTCTTGAATGAAAGAACTAATGAAGTTAATGTAGCTGCAAGCATGAAGATCATTGGGAAGTATAACATCTTGTTATTTCTGCCCTTCTTAGCAAGCCATACTGAAACACCAAGGAAACATGGAACTGCAACTAACTGGTTACAAGCACCAAATAATGGCCAAATCTTAGCATATCCACCGATACAAAGAACTGCACCTAAGATTACAGTTACAATTGTTGCAACATACATATTGCTACAAGCTTTCTGTACCTGATTAGCTTCTTCGCCTTCTTTAGCTGCAAATAATTCCTGGAACATAAAACGTCCTAAACGACATCCTGTATCAAGTGATGTTAAACAGAACGCTGATACAGATAATGAAATTACTGTAAATGTTGCGTTAACAGCACTTTCTCCTAATCCAAGATTAGCAAAGAATCCTGAAATAGCTGTTGCAAATACAACTGCTGGAGTTCCTACTGATGAATAGTTACCATCTGCACAAATAGCTCCTACTGCAATCAAAGCAATAACAGCAAGCATACATTCGATTAACATACCACCGTAACCGATCATCTTAGCATCTTTTTCGTTATCTAACTGCTTAGATGTTGTACCAGAACCAATTAAACTATGGAAACCTGAAATAGCACCACAAGCAACTGTAATGAAAAGGTATGGGAAAATAGTCTGTCCATTAGCTAATTTCCATCCTGTAAATGCCTGTAATTCAACTGTTGGATTACTTCCTAAAATACCAATAATAGCAGCAATTATCATAAAATATAATAAGAAACTGTTAAGGTAATCTCTTGGCTGTAACAAAATCCAAACTGGTGTTACAGAAGCAATACAAATATATACAAATACAAATACTAACCAGAATGTTTTTGGTAAGTAAATTGGAAATGCAAGACCTACTCCAATACAAATTGCAAGTACTACAACACCTGCAATTGTAGATACAAATAAAGGTGCATTTCTTCTATGTACTAAAAAGCCAAATACGATAGCTAATGGAATGAAAAGAATAGATGCTGTAGCAACAGAACCATTAGCAGCATTGTAAATCTTAGAACCATCTTCTGCAATTGTGTATCCCTGGAAAGTACCAGCAACAATATCAGCAAAAGCTGCTACTACTAGTAATAATACTAACCAAGCAAATACAGTAAATAAAATTTTGCATCTGTGTCCAATGTTTTCTTCAATAACTTCACCTAAAGATTTACCTTTGTGTCTAATAGAAACAAAGATTGAAGAAAAATCCTGAACTGCTCCAAAGAAAACACCACCGATGATAATCCACAATAATACTGGAACCCATCCAAACACTGCTGCCTGAATTGGACCATTGATAGGACCTGCTCCGGCTATTGAAGCAAAATGATGACCAAGTAACACTGGAGACTTCGCTGGAATATAATCCACACCGTCTTCCATTTCATGAGCTGGTGTAACACGGCTAGGATCTACTCCCCATTGCTTAGCCAACCATGACCCATAAGTAAGATATGCAATAATGAATACCACTAATGCAATTAATAAAATAACTATTCCACTCACAATTATCCCTCCTATTTTTTAATATTTATATAATATTGTTTGTGAAACCCAATTTATGCAGACTGCTGAATCTTTTCTTCAACAGTGCACTTCTTAAAAATATGTGTTATTAACTTCTTTAAAGCTTTTCCCTCTCTATTACTAATAAACATCTGATTTTTCAAATCCACACATACTAGTTTTGCATTTGACCATCCTCTGATAGTTAACTGATAAGACTTTCCAAAGCTGAATCTTTTAATCATTTTAACTGCCTTAGATGAAATCTCTCCCTCACAAAGTACAACTACCGTCAGATATGTATACATATGATTCTTAACAGGTAATCTCTCACCCTTACGAACCATATCAGGCTCCATATTATCTTTAATAAGCTTTTGAATATCTTTTACATCTTTCTCATCAAGTTTGTCAGCCTTAATAAATAATGTATGTTCAAAGCAATTAGCCTCCCACAACTTAGCTTCTCTGACCAATACATATTTCTCATTATGAGAATAAAACTGCGCATATGCCGGATATACTTCTCCGTTGTATTCATAATCTCTATAAATATCAAAAGTTGATGAGTATTCTTTTAATAATTCTTCTAAAAATTCAGTTGAATTCATACAATCCCTCTTTTTTCATTACTCACTTTTATATCATTGCGAAATTCGCAAGTGCTTTGTATCAAATCTGAAAATTATTAGTATGCTCATATTTTTGCACCATAATAGTCACGTAATCTATCGGTCATACCTGTTTATGAGCTACCAGTAAAAAAACAGACATCTTCAATGTAATACTTCAACGTACTAAACCATAAAAGAGTTTATCACATATAACGACAAAATACAAGCTTATTCCCTAAATTCTTTTAACTATTATTAAGAATTTCGTAATAAATATAGCTTGTATTTTAGTCCTTTTTTCTTATATAATCCGCTATTTTCGTGGCTTATAAGAAAGATATATTTTTTTAATAACCCCTTATTGTACTATGTACATTTTTACATACACAATTTTATTTACCTCTAAGTATATTAAGCATCTTCTCAAAATAGTCTGGCAAAGGTGCTTCAAACTCCACATATTCTTTTGTAACCGGATGAACAAATCCCAAAACCATGGCATGTAATGTCTGTCCCTGTAAAGATGAATATGGGCACTTAGCCGGTCCATACAGACTATCCCCTAATAACGGATGATTAATGCTTGCCATATGCACACGAATCTGATGTGTCCTACCTGTTTCTAGTTGGCACTCCACATATGAGAAATTCCCCATACGTTCTAACACTTTATAATGAGTAACCGCGTCCTTACCATTTTTATAATTTATTGCCATTTTCTTTCTGTCCACAGGATGTCTTCCAATAGGCCCCTCAACTGTTCCTTCATCGTCTTTCACATTGTTGTGAACAATAGCCCTGTATTTTCTTGTTATAGAATGTACCTTTAACTGTTCTGAAATATCCAAATGTGCCTGATTTGTTTTACAAATCACCAACACTCCCGTTGTATCCATATCTATTCTATGTACAATCCCAGGTCTTAATTCTCCATTAATCTCTGATAAATTGTCCTTGCAATGATACATAATCGCATTAACTAATGTTCCTGAATAATGCCCTGCACTAGGATGTACAACCATTCCCTTAGGTTTGTTTACAATCAAAATGGCATCATCCTCGTATAAAATATCCAAGGGAATATTTTCTGGTTCCACATCAATAACCTTTGCTTCTGGTATTGTTATTTCCACCACATCATCCATATTCAGTTTGTAATTTGCTTTAACAATTTTGTCGTTTACTAAAACAGCCTCATTTTTAATAAGCTTTTGAATGTAAGAGCGTGTCTTTCCATCCAAAAGCTCAGTTAAATACTTATCTATTCTTTCATCGACATAATTTTCATCTACCAAAAAATTATGCTTTGTCATTTATATCTCCTTTTTCTTTACCTTCCTTTTTATTAGGAAAAAGAAATCCAAAATCTCCATCTTTATAAATAAATAATATGGCTATAAACATCATTGCAGCCCCTACCGTAACATATATATCTGCCACATTAAATACTGGAAAATTAATTAAACTAAAATAAAAGAAATCAATAACATAATTATTAAGAAATCTATCTATCATATTACCAACAGCCCCTGCTGTCATAAGAATACATATTACCTTAGTTATGAAATATTTCTTTGTATTTGGAACCTTATAATAAATGTACCCTGCAATAATCACAACAGCAACAGCTCCTACTACAAAAAACCATTTTTGATTCTGTAGCACACCAAACGCTGCACCACGATTTTCCAAATACATTAATTCGAATACTCCATCTATTAATACATAAGAAGGCTTATTCATTAAGTTTGTAACAGCCATTGCCTTTGTTAGCTGATCTAGGACAATCAATGCAACTGTTAGTACAAAGCCAACAAAAATACTTATTAAATTTGTTGAAGTTAACTCCTTATTGTCGTTATAATTATTCATTGTCTTCCTCATCAAAAATTAAAAATTTAATTGCTTCTAACATTTCTTCATCAGTTACAGTTTTATCTATAAAAGCTTTACCCATTTTCTTCAATAAAACAAATTTAATCTTGCCATTTTCCATTTTTTTATCAGATTTAGTAGTTTCAAGAATTTCTTCCGGTGTTATATCAGTAATAGAAATTGGCAAATTAAATGCTACAAACATATCTCTAATTTCAAAAAATTCATCTGTGCTAATTAAATCTCTCTTCCATGAAATGTGTGCTGCGGCTATCATTCCTAATGCTACACATTCTCCATGTAAATACTTGAAATTCATTTGTCTTTCAATTGCATGTCCAATAGTGTGGCCAAAGTTTAACAACGCTCTGTCACCTTGTTCTGTTGGATCTTTCTCAACAATAATCTTTTTAAAATTACAACTTTCATATACCATTTCTTCCAACATTTCAGGTTCTTTTTCATATATTTCATACAAATTGGAAACTAACCATCCAAAGAACGATTCACTTTTAATTAAGCCATATTTTAATACTTCACCCATTCCAGAATAGAATTGATTTTCCGGCAATGTTGAAAGTGTTGCCATATTCATAAATACTAACTTAGGCATATAAAATGCTCCAACCATATTCTTATAAGAATCAAAATCTACGCCTGTTTTGCCTCCAACACTACTATCAACCTGTGCCAATAATGTAGTAGGAACTTGAATAAAATCTATTCCTCTTAAATATGTAGCTGCTGTAAAGCCCGTCAAATCTCCAACAACGCCTCCACCCAAAGCTACAAGCATATCTTTTCTATCAAATTTTTCTTGAATTAATTTTTCATATAATGCTTTTACAGTGTTTAAATTCTTATTTTCCTCTCCAGCGTCAAAAGCAAACACAACAACTTTTTTTGCCTTTTTCTCTAAAAGCTCTTTTAATTCAGTTGCATATAATTTTTCAACATTAGTATCTGTAACAATACATAATTTTTTATTTTCGATTTCAAAACTCTCTAATTCATTTAATAAAGTATCGAATGAATTCTCAATTACTATATCATATAATACTGTTTTTCCGCCTTTTGCCTTAACTTGTAAACGTTTTGACATTACTTTTCCCACCTTAAATATATTTTTTAATTTCTATATAATATCTGCCCTTTTTGGTCTCTGATATAATTCCTGAAAAAATAAATTTTCCTAATCCCCTAACAGATATAACATCCTCATTTTTTAGATTATAACTATTTGCTTCAACTAATCTACCATTTACAAATACTTTTTTTGCATTGATTAAATCTACCGCATCACCGCGAGAGCAATTAGCACAAACAGTCAATACACCATCTATTCTCACAGACGCAACAGATCCCTTTAACACCTTTAACTGAGGCTCATATTTAAAATCCTTCAAATCACTTATTCTAGTCCTAATAATTGTATGTTTCACTTTTCTTAATTCATCTATAAGAAATTGACTTAATTTATTTGAGCAAAAAATATAAGCTTTATTCTCTTCAATAATAATATCGCCAATCTTACATCTCTCAATTCCAAGGTTCAAAATCGCTCCTAGAAAATCTCTATGCGAAAGAGTATCAGCAAATTTTGCATTAGCTGGTTCTATACAAACTATTTCCATTGGATAATTAGAATTATCAAATTTCATCAAAAAAGCATCAGGTAGAAATGCCACCATCTGACGCTCTGCTGATTCATATCCACCAAAACATATCGTTTTTACAGGAGCTAACTCATTTTGGATTGTATGAAAAATATTTTGTTCATTCAAATTGAGAAAGTCCGTAAACACTGGACTTTCTCTATAGTATGCATTATTTGATAACTCTATTAGTCTCTTTTTTAATAATTCTTCTTCTCTTGTCATAACTACTAAATATCCGTAGACACACCTGGTACATTAAATGCCCCAGTTAACAAATCCTGAAAATCCCCAGAAATCTCTACATTATTAGGAGTAATTATAAAAATGTAATTAGAAACCTTCTGTAAATTACCACTGATTGCAAAACAAGAACCTGATGTAAAGTCAATTATTCTTTGTGCAATTTCAACGTCTAATCCTTCCAGATTAAGAATTACTGCTCTACCACTTAATAATGTTTCTGTTATTTCTCTCGAATCTTCTACTGTAGTTGGTTTAATAACACAAACTTCCATTCCATTCACCTGCCTTCTTGAAGGTCGCATTGGTGTAACTTTGCTAGTTGTTTGAGACTTTACAGCCTTTGGTTTAAATGCTGGCTTAGAATCCTCTTCTTCGTCATCTCTTGAAGCTATTCTCTTCTTTACCTGTGGTTCTTCATAATCGTCATCATCATAGAAATCATCATCATAATTTTCATCATCATTTAGTTTCATTATATCTAGAAATTTTTCCATTATACTCATAAGTAATATCCTCCACTTGCCTTATAGGCTCTTTATTGGACTCTTTTAAATATTATAATTTCTCTCACCGAAAATGCCTGTCCCAACACGTACCATAGTGGCTCCTTCTTCTATAGCCACCTGATAATCATTTGTCATTCCCATTGAAAGCACATCCATACTAACATTATCAAGGTTTTTTGCTTTTATGTCAACAGATAATTGCTTTAAATTTTTGAAATGCACTCTGTTTTCTTCTGGATCTGCTACATAAGGCGCAATAGTCATTAGTCCTTTTATCCTGACATTTGGTAATTTTGCAATTTCAGATATTAATTCAACTGTTTCTTCTAATGAAACACCAAACTTAGTTTCTTCCTGTGCTGCATTTACTTCTATCAAAACATCAGCAATAACGCCTTTTTTTATTGCTTCTTCGTTAATTGTTTCTGCTAATCTAAGAGAATCTACAGAATGTATTAAACACGCCTTGTCCACAATATATTTAACCTTATTTCTCTGTAAATGACCAATAAGGTGCCAATGCAAATCTTTAGGTAATTCCTCATATTTTTGGGTCATTTCCTGAACTTTATTCTCTCCAAACTCTATAATTCCGGCATCCATAACCTCTTTAATCATTTCAATTGGTTTTGTCTTACTAACAGCAATTAATGTTACTTCTCTTCTATCTCTTCCGGCACGTTTACAAGCTTCAACAATATTTGCCTCTACTTGTTTTAAATTCTCCTGTATCATTTAACCATACTCCTTTTCTAGTTAGTAATTATATCATCTTCATCTACTGCTTTTCCATCGGTACAGATATGGTCATATACTGTTAATCCATATGCTGTTCCTTCTTCAATAATATAATACTCTTCGTTTTCCATAATAATATCTATTTGTTTGAATACGGCATATCCTTTATTAATATTATATACACCTGTCAAGGACGCCGTTTTACTAACTGTATATCTGTCTTGTGAATCCTGTTTTATTATATAACTTCCCACTGCAAATTCATTCTTATCAATATAGTAATCTTCATCTGTAGAATAGTATATTGTAGGTGTTATTAAAGTCTGCTCAGCCTTACCATTTTCGTCATACGTTTCTAACAAAAAGCTGACATTGCTATTATCACCACCCATAATAGAGAATTCTTTTGGAATAGTATAAAAATCTTTTTCAACAACAGAT
>CAYOMP010000053.1:0-15231 GCA_964405075.1 uncultured Lachnospiraceae bacterium | reverse complement strand
AAGTATTCTATTTGCCAGTTTTGGAATATTTTTTTCAACTGTTTTTAAGAAAACTACATTAGCTACTGCAATGACATATATATCATTATTATTTATGACTATTGGTAGCTATGGGGTAACTAAATTATTGTATTACATAATGGAACAACAAAACATTGGTCAGTCAACGCCAGTGGATATTAAAAATATGATAGCCATTTTATTAGTTAATCCAGCAGTTACTTTTTCAGGATTAATTAGCAATCAGGCAGGCAATAAGAGAGAAATCTTAAATATTTGTAGTAAATTTGGAGAATACGGAAACAGTTATCTGGTTAACCACTGGATTGCTATAAGTATAACAATCCAAATGATTATTGCTATAATTTTATTCATACTGGCAACCAGAAACATAAACCCATATAGGAGACATATTTTTAATAACAAAAAGAATTAATAATTACAGAATTGTTCTAAAAGCACTTCTGAAATAGCAAGATTACCAAAGCCACTGCCTAAATCGGTACGTGGCTTATTTTTACCGTGAAAATCAGAACCACCTGAAATAAATAAGTCATACTTATGTGCTAAGTCTAATAATTTTTTTTCATCCTCATCTGAATTTAGGGTATATATTGCTTCAATACCTTCAAGACCATTTGCTTTAAAATCTTTAATTAACTGGTCTAATTCCATATCTGAAAAATGGTAGAGCATAGGATGAGCTATTATTGGAATACCCTTTGCAGCTTTTATGATTTTAATTGCTTCAAAAGGTGAAATTTTAACTTTAGGAACATAACAACTGCAGCCCTCGTTCAAATACTTATCAAAGGCTTCTTTCATAGAACTTACATATCCATTATCTAGAAGAAATCTAGCAAAATGTGCTCTTGTTAATACAGCATCCTTGAAGAGTTCATTCATTTTTTCAAAAGAAATATCAATGCCTTCTTTTTGCATTAAAGCACACATTTTTCTATTTCTATCATTTCTTAGTTTATTAAAATAATCCAATTTTTCGATGAACTCTTTGTTTTTATAGTCAATAAACAATCCTAACATATGAATATCTTTTCCTTTATATTCTGTAGATAATTCTACGCCAGGAATGAGTTTAATGTCTTTTCCTTCACAAGCCTTTATAGCTTCATCGATTCCCGAAACAGTATCGTGGTCAGTAAGTGCGATTGCGCTTAGTCCCTTTTCGCAGGCATACTCAACTAGTTCAGTAGGAGTGAAGGTTCCATCACTTGCGTTTGAATGTACATGTAAATCAATATATTTCATAAAATACCTCCTAATATTATTATAATGTTACACGAATCCTATTAAAAATACTATAAAATTTTAATAAGATATTAAAAAATAAGTAGTGATTTATTTGTATAATTGTGTTAAAATAATAACAAACAATTGACATATTTTTGACAAGTATATATAATAATCAATAGTTTATTTAGGAGGAAACTCACGGTGGAAAAAGAAATTTCAAAAGCAGTTATAAAAAGACTACCTAGATACTATCGTTATTTAGGAGAATTAATTGAAAGTGGCGTAGAACGTATATCTTCAAACGAATTAAGTGAACGTATGAAAGTTACAGCTTCTCAGATTCGTCAGGATTTAAATAATTTTGGTGGATTTGGTCAGCAAGGATATGGATACAATGTAAAACATTTACATTCAGAAATTGGAAAAATTCTTGGACTTGATACTAATCATAATGTTATAATAATAGGAGCAGGTAATCTCGGTCAGGCAATTGCCAATTATGGAGCCTTTGAAAAACGTGGTTTTATTATTAAAGGTATATTTGATGTTAATCCAAGACTACAGGGTGTTACAGTACGAGGCATTGAGATAAGGATGATTGATGAGTTGGAGGAATTTATTAAAGAACACAATGTTCAGATTGCTGCTCTTACAATTCCAAAGACAAAAGCACCGGAAATGGCAGAAATGTTGGTAAAATATGGAGTAAAGGCATTTTGGAATTTTGCCCATACAGATTTAAATTTGCCAGAAGGTGTATTAGTTGAAAATGTACATTTATCAGAAAGCTTAATGAGATTATCTTATAATATAACAAGGTATGAACAAGAACATGCGGGTGATAAAGCAAAATATGATATACAATAATCCCGTATAGTATTTCATAGAATTGCGGGGGATTATATGCGGGATAAATATTATAAAATAGTTTATGATTCTTTAAAAGGTAAAAACATACCATTGGTCATACTGGACAATAAGTGGCATCAATTATTTGTAGATGATTTCAAATCGAAAGCAATGGTAAACATTGAAAAAAAGTTAAATAAAACCTTACAAGAACAGGGAAAATTAAACAATGATTTAAAAGAATATGAATTTGCCAAGAAAAAACTTATGGAAGGTATCATCAACAATATGGAAGAGATTCCGGCTGAAAATACGAAGGGATTATTCAGGAAAGAAAAAAAGATGGATACTAGTCAAAAGTTTATTTTGGATATTAATTCAAAAATAGAAAAAGCGGAGAAGCGTCTTGAAGACATTCCATATGAAATACGTGATTTAAATAATCAATTAATTGCAGAAGGTATAAGATTATGTTATGATACTATTGAAAAAAATCAAACAGATATCGACGTAATTAATCAATGGATAGATGAAACTCATGCAGAATTGAAAAAGAAACTTGAACATAAACAAGAAGCAGAGGAATCTAATAAGCGTATGTATACATATGTTAACAATATATTAGGTCATGACATTATTGATGAGATTGATTTAAATTACGAGCATAAGGAAGAAGAATGATAATAGGGATTGGAACAGATTTAATAGAAATACAGCGTGTTGAAAAAGCCTGTACAAAAGAGGCTTTTTTAATACGCTGTTTTACTGAAAAAGAAAGAGAATTGTTTAATGGAAATTACACAAAGGCAGCTGGGAATTTTGCTTCAAAAGAGGCAATATCAAAAGTATTTGGAACAGGAATACGTGGTTTTGAATTAACTGATATTGAAATACTACGTGATGAACTTGGCAAACCGGTTGTTAATTTAATGAATAATGCAAAGAACATTGCAGAGAGTATGGGTATTGATGTAATACACTTGAGTATAACGAATACAAAGGATTATGCGCAGGCCTTTGCAATTGGTGAAAAATGTAACTTTTAATATTATTTATAATTAATGGGGGAATTATGGAATATATTTTAAATGCTAATCAAATGAAACAAATGGATAATTATACTATCGAGCATATAGGAATTCCATCAGCAGTATTAATGGAAAAAGCAGCGATGGCTGTTGTTGAAGAAATAAAAAAAAGAAATATTAATATGCAAAAAGTTCTTATAGTATGTGGAACTGGTAATAATGGTGGAGATGGTCTTGCGATTGCCAGGCTTCTTTTTTTAGAAGGATATAATATTGATGTTGTTGTTATTGGTGAATATGAGAAAATGAGCACTGAGGCAAGGCGACAGTTTGACATTTTGAAACATTATCCGGTGCATATTCATAACAATTTTTATTATGAAGAATATACTATAATTATAGATGCTTTATTTGGAATAGGTCTGTCCGGGGAATTATCAGATGTATATGCCGATGCCATAAACAAATTAAATACTATGAATGGGTATAAGGTAGCAGTAGATATACCATCAGGAATAAACGCTGATAACGGAAAAATTATGCATACTGCATTAAAATGTGATTTAACAGTAGCTATTGCAAATAAAAAAATCGGACATCTACTGTATCCGGGCAAAGATTATTGTGGTGAAACAGTAGTAAAAAATATTGGTATATTACCAACCGAAGAAGAAAAAATCAGTAATGATTTATTTTTTTCTTATGATAAAGAAGATTTAGGTTTATTGCCTAAAAGATATAATTATTCCAACAAAGGAAGTTATGGCAGAGTAGTAATAATAGCCGGTAGCCACAATATGGCAGGTGCGGCAATTTTAGCTGGAAAGGCTGCCTACAGAATGGGTTGTGGTCTGGTAGAAATAGTTACAGATGAGTCTAATAGAATAATCGTACAAACTGCACTTCCGGAAGCAATTCTTACTACATATGATAAAAATACCAAGTTTAATGATGAGGTATTTAAAAAAATTGTTTCAAGAGCAAGTTGCATTGATATAGGACCTGGTTTGGGCAATGATGAATATTCGGTTAAGCTTGTGGAACTAATTCTTAAATGTGCTAAGGTTCCTGTGATAATGGATGCTGATGCATTAAACATTTTATCTGAAAATAATACATTTTTGAAGAATAGGCAGGCTAAAGAAGTAATAATTACACCTCATTTAAAGGAAATGTCCCGTCTGATAAACAAGGATGTTTCTTATATTCAGGATAATTTGATTTCTTGTGCCAGTAAATTTGCAATAGAAAATGATTTGGTTTGCATTTTAAAAGATGCATCTACAATAGTTGCAGATTCTTCAAAAAAGGTATATATTAATCAAAGTGGAAATAATGGAATGGCTACGGCTGGTTCCGGTGATGTTCTGTCTGGAGTACTGGCAGGCTTACTTTCACAAAAAATGAATATTTTTGATGCTGCTACATTAGGAACATATATACATGGATTTGCTGGTGATATAGCATCAGAAAATAAAAGTAAATACGCTGTAATGGCGAATGATATATGTGAATGTTTATCGCATATAGAACGTTATTTTTGAAAGGCAGATGTAATAAATAAATGGATAAGTATATGAGAGTATATGCAAAAATAGATTTAGATGCAATTGCTCAAAATATGGAAAATATGAAAAAAAATCTCCAAGACGGAGTTAAAATTATATGTGTAATTAAGGCAGATGGATATGGTCATGGAGCAATTCCTATTGCAAAGTTATGTCAAGAATATGATTATGTATGGGGATTCGCAACAGCAACAGCTGAGGAGGCATTTGAGCTTAGAGAAAATGGAATAACTAAGCCAATTCTTGTATTAGGATATGTTTTCTCAGGCCATTACAAAAAAGTTGTGGAAGATGATATTAGGGTTGCTGTTTTTAATAAAGAAATGGCAATTAAATTATCGAAAGAAGCTGTTTTACAGAATAAAACTTATAAAATACATTTAAAAATCGACACAGGAATGGGACGTATCGGATATTTATGTAATGAAGAAGCACTCAATGAAGCAGTTGATATTTCTAAATTAGACAATATTGAAATAGAAGGGCTGTTTGCCCACTTTGCTAAATCTGATGAATTAGATAAAACATCAGCTAAACTTCAATTGATTAGATATAATGACTTTTCGGCGAAATTAAACGAAGCTGGAATAGATATAAAGCTACACCATTGTTCAAATAGTGCAGGAATTATTGATATGCCAGAAGCTAACTTACAGGCTGTACGTGCCGGAATAGCAATGTATGGTCTATATCCCTCAGAAGAGGTTGAGAAGGAAAGAGTTGAGTTATTTCCTGCTTTAGAATTAAAAAGTCATTTAATTCATATAAAAGAAGTACCAAAAGGAACTGGTATTAGCTATGGCTGGACTTTTACAACTGACAGAGTTAGTAGAATTGCCACTATACCGGTAGGATATGCAGATGGTTATGCAAGAACACTTTCTAACAAAGCAGATGTATTGATTAAAGGTCAGAGAGCTCCTATCGTAGGAAGAATATGTATGGACCAGTTTATGGTTGATATTACAGATTTAAAAGATGTAAATCTATACGATGAAGTTACCCTTATCGGAAAAGATGGAGAAGAACATATTGCAGTTGAAGAGCTTGGTGACATTTCAGGCAGATTTAACTATGAATTTGTTTGTGATCTTACAAAACGAATTCCAAGGGTTTATTATAAAGATGGCAAAATAATCGAAACAAAAGATTATTTTTAAAAAACTGAATACCACCGATGAAAAAGTAAATACTACTAGTATAAATTTTAGTAATCGGAGAGTGGTAAAGTGGTTATAAAAAGAGGCGATATATATTATGCGGATTTAAGTCCGGTTATTGGTTCAGAACAAGGTGGTATAAGACCTGTTTTAATAATACAGAATGATATAGGAAACAGACATAGTCCAACAGTTATATGTGCAGCAATAACATCAAAGATGAATAAGGCAAAACTACCGACTCATATTGAGTTGGATGCACATAAATATGATATGGTAAAGGATTCTGTCATTTTACTGGAACAATTGAGAACAATAGATAAAAAAAGACTAAAGGATAAAGTGTGTCATCTGGATAGTGAGATTTTAAAAAAAGTGGATAAAGCATTATTAGTTAGTCTGGAATTAGATACATAGAAAGGAAAATATAAATGATTGATGATTGGCCGATAGGCAAGGGGATTATATTTTTTGTGATGATTTTAATTATTGCCTGCTTTTACGGTTTTGGTGCAGCAATTCAAGCATTAAACAGCTCTGAATTAGAGGAAGAATTAGAAAAGAAAAATAAAAAAGCAGTACTGATTAAAAAATTTTGGGATGCTCCAACTTCTCTGGTTAATACAATTCATTTGATAGTTACATTGCTAACGATTGTAATAGGAAGATTTTTATTAAATGATATACTAGATTTAGTTGTCGCATTATTTCTTATTTTAACATTTGGAATATTGGTACCTAAACGATTAGCAATAAAGTATAGCACAAGTTTCACATATAAATTAATATATCCTATTTATATTTGTGTCACAGTATTTTCACCAATTACATTTATAATTAATCAAACATCTAATTTAATTATACGATTATTTGGTGTAAATCCACATGATTTAGTGGACGATGTGACAGAAGAAGAAATAATCTCTATGGTTAATGAAGTCCAAGAGCAAGGTGGCATACTAGATAGTGAAGCTGAAATGATTAGTAATATCTTTGAGTTGGGTGACAAAGACGCAAAAGATATTATGACTCACAGAACAGGGATTATTTTTATTGATTGCGAAATGTCATTAGGCGATGCTTTGAAATATGGATTAGAGCAGGATTACTCTAGATTTCCAGTTTATGAAGAAAGTATAGATAATGTTATTGGTGTTGTTAATCTTAAAGACCTTATGATTAAATATAATGAAGGTAAAGAAAGCAGAAACACAGCTATCAAACATATTAAAGGACTAATTAGGGAGACTTCATACATTCCTGAAACCAGAGATGCTAATGTCCTATTTAAGACAATGCAGTCAGAACATTTACATATGGTAGTGGTAGTGGACGAATATGGACAAACAGCCGGTATTGTTACAATGGAAGATATTTTAGAGGAAATTGTAGGAAATATTGTAGATGAATATGATCATGAGGATGCACTGATAATTGATCAGAATAATGGTTGCTTTTTAATTAATGGTATGGCTGAGCTTGAAGATGTAGAAGAAGCTCTTGATATTTCCTTTGATTTAGATGACTGTGATACCTTCAATGGTTTTATAATGTCTCAGTTGGATAAGATACCTAGTGAAGATGAAGATATTTGCATTACTTATGGCAATTACGAGTTTAAAGTATTATCAATGGATAACAAAATAATCAGAATGGTTCGCGCAAAAAAGCTTAGTGTAGACGATGAAAATGTAAGCAATTCTGTTTAATACTTGAAATTCATACCCTTTAATGATAAAATTGTGGGTGGTCGTTTGAATTTTAAATAGTTTTTATATAGAAAAGGAGTTTATTAAAATGTCAGGACATTCAAAATTTGCGAATATTAAACACAAAAAAGAAAAAAATGATGCTGCAAAAGGTAAAATTTTTACAATTATTGGAAGAGAAATTGCAGTAGCTGTTAAAGATGGTGGAGCTGATCCTGCAAATAACAGTAGATTACGTGATGTTATTGCAAAGGCTAAAGCTAACAATATGCCAAATGATACAATTGAAAGAGGTATTAAGAAGGCTGCCGGAGATTTAGGTTCAGTAAATTATGAAAATGTTACATATGAAGGTTATGGTCCAAGCGGTACAGCTATTATTGTAAACGCTTTAACTGATAACAAAAACAGAACAGCTTCTAACGTAAGAAATGCCTTTACAAAAGGTGGCGGAAGTATTGGAACTCAGGGTTGCGTTTCATTTATGTTTGATGAGAAAGGGCAGATTATTATTGATAAAGAAGAGTGCACTATGGATGCAGATGAATTAATGATGATTGCATTAGATGCAGGTGCAGACGACTTCAATGAAGAAGAAGATAGTTATGAAATAACTACTGCTCCAGACGATTTTTCAGCAGTTAGACAAGCTTTAGAAGATGCTAATATCCCAATGGTTGAAGCAGAAGTAACTATGATTCCACAGACATGGGTTGAACTTACTAATGAAGAAGATATTAAGAAAATTAATAGAATTCTTGATTTACTTGATGAAGATGATGACGTTCAGACAGTACATCACAACTGGGATGAATAGAAAATAGATGATAATGGGGTTTATCAAGGAGGAAAAAATGGATTTTAGTGATATTCTAAAGAATTCATTGCAAGGATTTCCAAAGCTTATAACAGATAGAGAAGATCCTTCGAAAACATTTAAGAGAGATAGTTATGAGTACGAATTCAAAACAATGTATAATAACAATGAATTTTTACTAGATGAAATTAATAATGCATATACTTTTTCAGAAGAAAAAGATGAATTGCTTAATGCTATATCAACAGCAATTATTGATGCTGTTTGTGCCAAATATGATGCTATTGAAAAAAAGGGAGCTAAATAAAAGTTATTATTAGATTATAATCTTACTTTAGCTGTATATGTTATACCTTTTGTTCTTGAGTATAAAGGTTCTTTCTCTGATAAATTAGCAGATGAAATATTACTTGCATGGAATACACAGTTTCCTAAGGCTAATGTTGGCAAAGCTAATTTTGATAAAATTAACGAAGGTTTTAGAAGCAAATTGTGCTATATAACAACTGCTGTTTGCAAGACTTTGGGCAAAGGCGACGATTGTTATGAGTTGAATTTGTTAAGAAACTATAGAGATGGCTTTTTGATGAATGAGCCTGATGGTGAGGACAAAATAGCTGAATATTATGACATTGCACCTACAATAGTTAAGAGAATAAATAAATTGAATAATTCTGATGAAGTGTACAAGCATGTTTGGGAAGAATATCTTAATCCTTGTATTCACTTAATAGAAGAAGACAAGAACCACGATTGTAAGGATTTGTATTATCAGATGGTTCGAGATTTGGAAGAAAAATATTGCCACTAGGGTTAATATTTACATTAGACATACAAGAACGTAGGACTTATTGTTTTACGTTCTTTTTACTATATAAAATAATGAGAGGATTAATTATTTAATGATAAAATACTTTTCGCTAAGTAATAATATTAAAGTCATTACAGAACATATTCCATATCTACGTTCAGTTTCCATAGGGGTTTGGGTAAACACCGGTTCAGCATATGAAACTGTTGAAAATAATGGTATTTCACATGTTATTGAACATATGCTATTTAAAGGGACAACTAGTAAATCAGCAAAAGACATTGCTGATTTAACAGCCAGATTAGGAGGTAACCTGAATGCGTTTACTGGAAAGGAATGCACATCGTTTTATGTAAGAACCTTAGACGTACATTTGGACAAAGCATTAGATTTATTGAGTGATATGTATATTAATTCAGTAATAGATGAAAGTGATTTAAGTAGAGAAAAATATATCATTGCCGATGAGATAGATATGTACGAAGATTCACCTGAGGATATGGTTCATGAATTACTTCAAAAGGAAGTATGGAAGAATCATCCATTAGGTTATATAATTTCTGGTGACAAGAAAAATGTTAATAGTTTTACCAGAGAACAGATTCTTGAATATAAACATGCTCACTATACTGGAGCAAATACTGTTATTTCTATTGCTGGTAACTTCAATCAGGAAAATATTAGCTTGCAATTAGAAAAATATTTTGGTGTAATAGAAAAAGGAGATAGTGTAAATAATTATACAGTTCCTGTATTTAACAAATGTTCTTTACACAAGAAAAAGGATATTGAACAAATGCATTTAGATATAGCATATGATGCGATAACCTCTGTTTCAGAAGAACGATATGCATTTACTGTTCTTAATTCAATAATTGGTGGAAGTGTTAATTCAAGATTATTTCAGCGTATCAGAGAAGAATTAGGATTGGTATATTCAATATATTCATATGGAAGCACCTTTAAAAATGCTGGATTATTTCAAGTGTATGCAGCCTTTAATCCAAGTCAATTAGATGATATTCAAGAGGAAATAGATGGTGTTTTTAAGGAAATAATTAATAATCCTATAAGTGAATACGAATTGATAAATGCAAAAGAGGAAATAAAGACAGAATTAATTATTGGTTCAGAAAGCACTCAAAACAGAATGGAAAACAATGCAAAGTCAATTTTACAATTTGACAAAGTAATTACTATTGATGAAACAATAAGACAGATTGATATGGTATCTCAAAAAGATATAATGTCTATAATAGATAAATATATAAATACAAATAATATTTCCATATCTATAATGGGAAATAAATAATAAATAGCGGAGGAGAAACAATGAGCAAAAAACAGTATAAACCTGAAACGGTATGTGTTCAGTCAGGTTGGGAACCAAAAAATGGAGAGCCTAGAATTTTACCAATTTATCAAAGTACAACTTATAAATACGAATCAAGTGAACAAATGGGACGTTTGTTTGATTTAGAAGAAGATGGGTATTTCTACTCAAGACTACAAAATCCTACTAATGATTATGTAGCTAAGAAAATATGCGAGCTGGAAGGTGGTTATGCAGCTATGCTTACATCTTCAGGTCAGGCAGCTACATTTTATGCTGTACATAATATTTGCGAAGTAGGAGATCATGTAATTTGTTCAAGTTCAGTATATGGTGGAACATTTAATCTTTTAGGAAACACATTAAAGAAAATGGGTGTTGAATGTACATTTGTTGATCCAGATGTTTCATTAGAAGAATTAAATAAAGCTTTCAAACCAAATACTAAATGTGTATTTGGTGAATCAATTGCAAATCCTGCATTGGTAGTTTTAGATATTGAAAAATTTGCTACAGCAGCACACTCACATGGTGTTCCATTAATTGTTGATAATACATTTGCTACACCTATTAATTGTAGACCATTTGAATGGGGAGCTGATATTGTAACACATTCAACATCTAAATATATGGATGGACATGCTGCTTGTGTAGGTGGTTGTATCGTAGATAGCGGTAATTTTGATTGGGATGCACATGCAGACAAATTCCCAGGATTAACTACACCAGACGAAACATACCATGGTATTGTATATACTAAGAAGTTTGGTAAAGGCGCTTATATTACAAAAGCAACATCTCAGTTAATGAGGGACTTAGGTTCTATTCAGTCACCACAAAATGCTTTTCTTCTTAACCTTGGATTAGAATCATTGCATTTGAGAGTTCAAAGACATTGTGAAAACGCACAAAAAGTAGCTGAATTTTTAGAAGCACATGAAAAAGTAGCTTGGGTAAATTATTCTGGATTAAAATCTAACAAATATTATGACCTTGCTCAGAAATATATGCCAAATGGTGGTTGTGGTGTTATTTCTTTTGGTTTAAAAGGCGGAAGACAAGCAGCAAGTGATATGATGGATAATCTAAAATTAGCTGCAATTGTTACACATGTAGCAGATGCTAGAACTTCTGTACTTCACCCAGCCAGCCATACACATAGACAGATGAATGAAGAACAATTAAAAGAAGCTGGTGTTGCAGCTGATTTAATTAGATTAAGTGTTGGTATTGAAAATGTAGATGACATTATCGAGGATTTAGCTCAGGCTATTGATAAAATATAATATTTAACGTATAGAAATATTTCAAATGATAAAAATAAGTCTTAAAAGGAAACTTTTAGGGCTTATTTTTTTACGCGAACAACGAGGAGAAAATTGTATTTATATAGATTTTTGACGAGCGTCGCGATAATTTAAGAAACTCGCAAAGCGTGTTTTTTATAATTTGATAAAATTGAGAAGGGGTTAAATATGAGTAAAGAAAAAAATGATGAATCAGTTAAACTTGAAAACCAAAAAGAAAGAAATGAATTAATAAAGGAAAACGGTCAATTAACGCTAGATAAAAACTCAAATAATAGTAAAATATATCTGCTGTCAATTATAGGAGAAATAGAAGGTCATGAATGTTTAAGTCAGAATTCCAAGGCGACAAAATATGAACATGTTTTACCTCAACTGGCAGCTATAGAAGACAATAGTAGTATTGAAGGAGTTTTGATTATAATAAATACCGTGGGTGGTGATGTTGAAAGTGGTTTGGCAATAGCAGAGATGATAGCTTCTTTAAGTAAACCAACGGTTTCTTTGGTTTTGGGAGGCAGTCATTCAATAGGTGTTCCATTGGCAGTTTCAACTAACTATTCATTTATTGTACCTAGTGGAACAATGATTGTACATCCTGTCAGAATGAGTGGAACAGTTATTGGTGCCCCTCAGACATTTGATTATTTCAAACTTATTCAGGATAGAATTGTTAAATTTATAGCTGATCATAGTCAAATAAAAAAAGAACGCCTTGAGGAAATGATGATACAAAATGGTATCTTAACGAAAGACCTTGGTACAATACTTGTTGGAGCTCAGGCTGTAGAAGAAGGGTTAATTAATGAAGTAGGCGGTATTAAGGAAGCTGTTGCGAAAATGCATCAGTTAATTAATACTAAATAGTTAATACTCCATTGTCTGTTCTGCTTACAATAACCACTTCGTGAATATATACAAAAATGCGTATGAGAATTATGTATGCTTATAAGAATTCGACGTGAAATACTCTCAGGTCAGTTTGTAAATGAGAAAATTCTCATAATGACAACTAGCGTAAAAAATGATATAATAAATCAATATGGGTAGTTATAGTTTTGGGCAGAATGGAGGATACATATGACATTATTTGAAGCAATTATTATGGGGATAATACAAGGTTTAACAGAATTTTTACCTGTAAGCAGTTCGGGGCATCTTGCAATTTTTAAGCAATTGTTTAATGTTGATCTGGATACAGGATTAATGTTTGATATAATGCTTCATGTTGGAACACTGGTAGCTATTTTTATAGTATATTTCAAAGATGTAGTTCGATTAATAGCAGAAGGTTTTTCTATTCTTTTTGATAGTATAAATAATGTAATTATATTTTTCAAAAATATAATTAAAAAAGAAGATAATACATATAAACGTATTGTTAATAATGCATACAGAAAATTTGTGATGCTGATAATATGTTCCACAATTCCAACGGGGATTATTGGATATGTTGCAAAAGATTTAATAGAAATGATTTCGGGCTTTTTGATTGTTCCTGGTGTGTGTTTAATAATTACAGCTATTTTATTGTTTATTGCTGATAGAACACCTTCTGGTGATAAAACGCCTAAGAACGTATCATATAACAACGCATTTGTAATTGGTATTTGTCAGGGAATTGCAACATTACCTGGTTTATCACGTTCAGGAACAACAATTACAGCATGTTTATTAAGTGGATTTAATAAGAAATTTGCCGTAAAATATTCGTTCCTTATGTCAATACCAGCAATCTTAGGTGCAGCAGTTCTTGATTTAAAGGATATAGGCAAGGTGGCAATAGCACCAATGGAAATGACTTATTATTTGATAGGAACAGTTGTAGCAACAATAGTAGGTTTTATTTCAATAAAAGTAATGCTTATTATAGTTAAAGAGAAGAAATTCAAAATTTTTTCAGTCTATTGCTTAATTGTAGGTATTGTAGCAATAATCGGATTCTTTTTAACAATTTGAAATTAAATCTGTAAACTATGTGCTTGCTTCGATTCAGCATAAGAGATTTTTAAGCTAGTATTTAAGACTAGGTAATTATAGTAGTAGGGAGGGCGTTTTATGAGCGCTAATAAAAAAAAGAGTACTTCTTCTAGAAAAAGGAGTACAAATAAATCTAATACTTCAAAGAAAAAAAATACACGAAAAAGAAATAGTTCAAATAAAAACCAACAAGACACCAGCTTTTTTGTAAAAGAAACTATATTTGTTCTGTTTATGGCTTTTTCAATTTTTATGCTTATCAGTAATTTTGGAATAGCAGGTAAATTCGGCGTTGTAGTGAGTAACGTAGCTTTTGGTACCTTTGGAATTATTGAATATATATTACCAGTTGTTATATTTATTGGTGCTATGTTTTGTATTGCAAATTTAGGAGACAGAAGAGTTGTACTCAAAATTGTTTCTGCCACAATTTTACTTATATGTATATGTTCATTTTCACAATTAATTTCAGATTCCTATGGACAAAATACTACTGCTAAAGAATTCTACGATTATGCAGTTGTAAATCATACCTCTGGAGGTATTGTAGGTGGTATGATTTGTAAAGGACTCACATATGCGTTTGGTAAAGTAGGTGCATTTATTGCTGTAATTGCATTAGGTATTATAGGAATTGTTTTACTTACTGAAAAATCATTTTACAGCAGTGTTAAGAAAAGTAGTGATAAAGTCTACGAAACAGCCAAGGTTGGAAATGAAAAATATCGTGAACATAGAGAAGAAGTTAATCTGAAACGCCAGGAAAAACGTCTTAACAAAAAGGCAGAAGGCGTCTCAATTGATACAGCTATTCCTAAAAATAAAACTAAGAAGGATGATCTTCACGAAATTAAGCTCGATGATATTGAAAAAGAAATTAGTGCAGTTAAAGATGACATAGATTTGTCTATGGTAAAAATTGATCGCGGCGATGCTCCATTTATTATTGAGGAAAATACAAATGAGGAAGATGAATTGTTAGCTCAGGCAGATCAACTAGTTGCAGGTAATATTGAAGAGTTATTTGCAAGAGAGGTTGAAGCTGTTATTAATGATCCACAAATGGTTAAGAATGATTCAGAAACTCTTTACAATAATGAAACTAGCAAAAATGAATTCAAGGAATCTGACAATATAATAGAGTCGCCAAAACATCATATTAATCCACGTTCATCAAAGGAAGAACAGCAACAAAATCTAGATGACGTAAAAGAGGAAATAGCAAAAACTGCGCTTGATTCTGACGAAATACAGCAAAAGGTATACGAATTTCCTCCGATTAGCTTATTATCAGCAGGTGATAAATCTGCTACAGGTGAATCAAATCAACATTTAAAAGAAACTGCTACTAAGCTTCAACAGACATTACAAAACTTCGGTGTGAGAGTTAATATTACAAATATAAGCTGTGGTCC
>CAYOMP010000052.1:0-15496 GCA_964405075.1 uncultured Lachnospiraceae bacterium | reverse complement strand
CATTAATGTAAATAATCCAGAATATGCTCAAAAGACGACATTGAAAACATATTTGAATCTTATTAAAGAAACAGATAATGCATATAAGTACTTGATAGAATATTTCTCTGAACAATCAGAACCAACAGTGATAGTATTTTTTGGAGATCATCAGCCGAGTGTTACTATGCATTATGATTCAGAAGTTGCATTGCAAAAATATATAGTGCCATTTAAGATATGGACAAATTATGATATTGAAGAAGAATACATTGACATGATTAGTCCGAACTATTTGGGAGCAAAGGTTATGGAGCTGGTGGATGCCCCATTGACAGGATATCAGAAATTTTTATTAGATATTTATGAAGAGGTTCCTGTTCTTACATACAATGGTTACATAGGTAGCGATGGAGTGTTATATGAAGTGAATGATGAGGAATCACCATATTATGATAGGTTAGAAGAGTATAAAATATTACAGTATAATAATTTGATGGATGCGGAAAATATAGTTGAAGATTTCTTTTATATAAAGTAATGGAAATATAGAGATTGTGATATTGTAGTTATATTCGTAAAAAATTGAAAATTAGAGTTTTGTTTGTGTCATTGATACATGCGTTGAATAGCTTGATTGAAAACAAAAACAGAGTTGAACCTCATTATAGAGGCAACTCTGTTTTTGGGTGTGGCTAATTAGAATGTGTTAATTAAAGTCGACGCCCGCGAAGACTTAGCATACGTTTAGCAATTTCAGTATTTGATTCATCCGGATGATCTTCTATAAGTTTGGCAACTTTCTGTACATAAGAAACATCAACCTTCAAGATATCGGAAATATTTTCTTTCGAAAAGCCTTTGCGAAGGAATTTTATCTAAAAACTCCTGCCTTAAATATGTGGTTTAAAAGCATGAATTTTCAGAATAAATAGAATTTAAGACGGCTTATGCCTTTGAAAAGGTTAAAAACCTTTAGAAAATATGCTTTTTGTTTATTATAGCATTTAGAAATAAAGCATACAACTGACTTTGATAAAAATATGGCAAAGAGTTACATTTATACGGCATATGGTATTATATGAATGATTATTTGTGAACTTAGTAAAATTGTAATTGGAAATTTAAATAATATTAAGAAAATCATAATGTACTTGGCTGAAAGAAGTAGAAGTATATCCAAAGGTAAGCATTGCATTAATAAGTCAAATACCAACTAGCAAGTAAAGATAAGGGAAATATAGAGGAAAGAGAAGTATAAAGTTATTATTTAAAAAGTATTTCTGTCGTATAAGAACAGAAAACATCTTTATAAATTTTGTCACATATGTTAGACTATAAAAGGTTTAAAAACAAATTAAAGGAGAAGAGTCGTGAAATTAATAATACAGATTCCATGTTACAACGAAGCGGAAACATTAGAAATAGCTCTTAATGATTTGCCAAAGCACATAGATGGAATAGACGAAATAGAATATTTGATAATAAATGATGGTAGTGCGGACAATACGGTAGAAGTAGCTAAGCGCTGGGGAGTTAATTATGTTGTTAACTTCAAAAACAATAAAGGTTTGGCTAAGGGATTTTTAGCAGGTCTTGACGCAGCACTTCGAAATGGAGCAGACATTATTGTTAATACTGATGCGGATAATCAGTATTCAGGAGCAGATATTGAAACAATAGTAAGACCTATTTTAGAGGGAAAATCAGACATTGTTATAGGTGAAAGACCTATAGATCAGACTGAACATTTCTCGCCCCTTAAGAAGAAATTACAGCATTTGGGTAGTTGGGTGGTTAGAAAGGCATCAAAGACAAGTATACCAGATGCACCTAGTGGATTTAGAGCATATAGTAGAGAAGCAGCTATGCGAATGAACGTAGTTAATGAATATACATACACATTAGAAACTATCGTTCAAGCCGGAAGAAACAAAATGGCAATTACATCAGTACCGATATCTACTAATCCGGAATTAAGAAAATCAAGATTGTTTAATAGTATGTTTGGCTATATCAAAAAATCTATGTTAACAATTGCAAGAGCATTTGTTATGTACAAGCCACTTAAATTTTTTACTATATTGGGAACAATATCAGTACTTATAGGTGTGATTATCGGAGCAAGGTTTATATATTTCCTATGTATAGGTAGTGGAAATGGACACATTCAATCATTAATATTAGCTAGTATGATGATTGTGGTTGGTGTACAGACATTTATTGTAGGTTTACAGGGAGATATTATAGCAGCTAACAGAAAGTTGTTAGAAGATATTCAATATAGAGTAAAGAGATTAGATTACGAAATGACAGAATGCTCGGATGGACATACTGATATTGTGAATAAAAAAAATAAAGATGCTAAAGAAAATAATATGTAGATGTGAGCTATTTATGATTTGGCGCAGGACACTTGTAATTTTGGTTATAAGATGAGTGTGAGAATGAATAATTAGTGTGTGAAATATTAAGGATTTCTGATAAAACAAAAATAGTCTTTAATTAATAAAAAATGGAGTAATTAGAAAAATGAAGAAAAAAATTCTAGTAACTGCATCAACGTTTCCAAGATATGAAAACGATACAGAACCAAGGTTTGTCTTAGATTTATGTAAAGAATTAAATAAATACTATGATGTTACGGTGTTAGTACCAGCGGCAATTGGAGCAAAGGACAAAGAAACATTAGAAGGGGTTAATGTAATAAGATATCATTATTTCCCTATACATAAATGGGAAACATTATGTTATCCGGGAGCAATTGTTCCAAGAATAAGAGAAAAAAAGGTGCGAGTATTACTGGTACCTTTCTTGTTTTTGTCTCTTTATATGAGATTATTTAAAGAACTACCAAAATATGATGAAGTTCATGCTCATTGGTTAATTCCACAGGGGATTGTACAGGGATTCTTTAAAAAGCCATATATTGTAACTGGTCATGGAGGCGATGTAACATCTCTTAATAAAGGACCAATAAAGAAATTAAAGGCGAAATGTATAAAGAATGCGTCATATGTGACAGCAGTGTCTAGTGCGTTGTTAAATACTATGAATGAAATTTATCCAATAGAAAAAAGTGACATTATATCAATGGGATGTAATACAAAGAATTTTGGTAAAGAATATAGAATAGCCAATTACTTTAATCAGGGAGATAAGAAAGTTATTCTTTTTGTAGGAAGATTAGCAGAGAAAAAAGGTGTAACCTATCTTATTGATGCCATGAAGATGGTAGATGCCAAGTTAGTTATAGTCGGTAGCGGCCCATTAGAACAGGAATTAAAAGCACAGGCAGAAGAAATAAATGCTAATTACGTAAAAGAGAATAGTACGGAAGATAAAAAAATAGAGTTTTTAGGTGCTAAGACCCATCAGGAACTAAGAGAAATATATGCATCGGCAGATATTTTCTGTGCACCCTCAGTTACAGCGAAGGATGGCGATAAGGAAGGCTTCGGATTGGTTATATTAGAAGCTATGGCATCAGGCTTGCCGGTAGTGGCTAGTAAGTCAGGTGGAATCGTGGATTTGATAACAGATAATTATGATGGAGTGTTTACAGAGGAAAAAGATGCACAGGATATAGCGGATAAATTGAATCTATTAGTTAATGATGAAGCATTCTATAATAAGCTGAAAGAGAATGTATATTCAACAGCTAGTAAGTATGATTATGAGGTCATTGGAGAAAAGTATAGGGATATATTTGATAAAGTATTGGAATAGCAAAGAGAGTGCTTATGCAAGAGAGAGCACAAATTTGATGATACGAGATGTATACTGATATTTGTTGTGTTTTTGCCTATTTAGTAATTATATTTTTAGTAATGTTTTTACTGGAAAATGGATTATGAAAGGCATCGATTATTTCCTAAAGAAAGAAAAAGAAAGTGGAGCATGAGAAGATATTATGAGAAAAATAGCATTGAATTATATTCATTTAAGTAAAAATCATGCTGGTGGAAAAGATCAGGTAGGATTAAATTTATTAAAAGGATTGTATGAACTGGGAAAGACATCTGGGATGGTTGTTATATGCTATGATTATTCTCATGACATTATAAAGAGTATAGCTCCAGATGTGCAAATAATTACAATTAAGTCCCATAGTGATAAAAATGAACTACAGAGGATGCTGAATGTGTGTTTAACTGGAACATTTGCTATTCCCAAAATCATAAAGGAAAATAGGATAGATGTTATTTACCACTTGAACTGTAACAATGGTTTGCGAAAGTTAAAGGCAAAATCAATAGTAATACCCCATGATATTAAGGCAGTTTCCCATAGAGTATTAGCTAATGTTAAGATACCTTACTATAAGTATATATTGTATAAGATTATGTATGGGATAGATTTTTTTCATGCTGATAAGATTATAGCAATAAGTGATTTTGACAAATCAGAAATGTTGCAGTTTTACAAAAAATATGAAAAAAAGATAGCAAGGATATATAATCCTATTGTTGTTGAAAAAAATATAAAAGATAAGTTGAATAAAGAAAAATATATATGTGCGCTTAATTTACAGTTTCATCATAAGAACATTATTACCCTGATAAAGGCTTTTGAATTGATAAAAGACAAAATAGATTATAAGTTAATACTTATTGGAAATGTTCCAAATAGGGTTAAATATTTGAAAGATTATGTAAAAAGTAATGAATTAGAAGACTATATAGAATTTACCGGGTTTGTAGATGATGATAGGTTGAAATATTTATTTACCAATTGTTCGTTATATGTTAACCCTACATTGTTTGAAGGGTTTGGCATGACAGCTGTGGAAGCATTGATTAATGAAGTACCTACTCTTATTTCAGATATACCTGCAAATGTTGAAGTGACCAAGGGATTGTGCGAATATTATGGCCCTGCTGAGGATGAGAAAGAGTTGGCAAAAAGGATAATTGAATGCCTAAATAAAACATATGATGAAAGCACATTGAAATATATGAGTGATATAATGATAAAAGAATACAATTATTTAAATATAAGTAGACAATATTGGAAAATGTTTGAGGAAATATAATGAAAATATCAGTAATAACTCCAATTTATAAAGGTGAAAAATATATTGAAAAACTATGTGATATGGTTGATAAAAATGCCAAAGCAGCACAAAAGAAACTTACAGATATTGAAGTGGAATATATTTTGATTAATGATTATCCCATACAACCTATTCCTAATGAAGTAATAGAGAAAGTTAAAAGTTCTAGTGAGTATATAAGTATAATTAAATTTGAAAATAGTAGTAATTTTGGAATACATCAATCACGCGTGAATGGTCTAAGAATAGCAACAGGAGAGTATGTTTTGTTTTTAGATCAAGATGATGAAATTGAAGAAAATACAATATTAAGTCAAATAGAATGTTTAAAGAAAAATATTAACTCTGATGTTGTAGTGGCGAATGGGTATAGAAAGTTTATTGATGGAAATGACACAAAAGAAATTAGACTTAAAGAATTGTATGCAAGGAAATCAGCTTTAAAGTTAGTAAGAAATCAAAGAATATATATATATGGGACAGATATGATTTTGTCACCAGGACAATGTATTATACGAAAAAATGCTATACCAATTGAATGGCATGAGAATATTTTAAATACTAATGGATGTGATGATTTTTATTTGTGGTTGTTGATGTTTGAGAATAATTGCAAATTTACAATTAATACAGATAAACTATATTATCATACAGAGACAAAAAGTAATTATTCCGCATCAGCTGATAATATGACAAAATCATATATGGCAATGTGTGACATTTTGCAAAAGAATCATTTGATATCCTCAAAAAAAATAGAAATATTAAAAAGAAGATATCAATTAAAAGTGTATTTAAAGGGAGAAAAAAATTATATAAATAAAATATTAGTAATGGCTAAAAATATAGATATTATTATTTGTACTGCATTTTATAAAATATGTGGTTGGCATTAAAAGACAGAGTTGTTCTTTAACTATCGATGAACAACTCTGTTTTTGGGTGGATTACGTAAGTAGAGAAGAAAATCTATCCTTGCGTAAGTATTTGAAGAACATCAAAGTAATTAAAAATCACAGAACGTGTTTCGCATAGTTAGAATATATCAATGAGGATTCAGAAAAATGATTTAAGATAGCATATGTATAATATTATAAGTTGCTTTAATACTATAAAAGTTGTAAAATGATAAGGTATTATGTCAATAAATAGTGTAAAGAGGTTGAGTATGCAAAAGAATATAAAAATTGCAGTAGTGGGAACAGGGTATGTAGGTTTATCAAATGCGGTATTATTATCACAGCATAATGAGGTAATAGCTGTAGATATCGTAGAAGAAAAAGTGAATATGATTAATAATAGGGTATCACCTATTGAAGATAAAGAGATAGAAGAATTCTTGAAAAACAAAGATTTGAATCTTAAAGCAACTATGGATTCAAAATCAGCCTATGAAAATGCTGATTTTGTTATTATATCAACGCCAACAGACTATGATGAGACAAAGAATTATTTCAATACTTCATCAGTTGAAATGGTTATTGAACAAGTAATTGAATATAATCCTAAGGCAACAATTGTAGTAAAATCTACAGTTCCAGTAGGTTTTACTTTGAATATGCATAAGAAATATGGAGTTAATAATATTCTGTTTTCACCAGAGTTCTTAAGGGAAGGACGAGCATTATATGATAACTTATATCCTTCAAGAATAATTGTTGGTGGTATATTAAATGATAGTGAAATTAATGAAAAAGCGCATAAATTCGCAGAATTATTAAAGGAAAGTGCTTACAAAAAAGATATTCCTACTCTGTTTGTGGAACCAACAGAAGCAGAAGCAGTTAAACTATTTTCTAATACCTATCTGGCATTAAGAGTCAGTTTCTTTAATGAGTTAGATACTTATGCAGAGGTACATGGGTTGAATACAAAACAGATAATAGATGGAGTTGGATTAGATCCTAGAATTGGTAATCACTATAATAATCCATCATTTGGTTATGGTGGATATTGTTTACCAAAAGACACTAAACAATTACTAGCTAATTATAAAGATGTACCAGAGAATATTATACAGGCAATAGTAGACGCTAATAAGACAAGGAAAGATTATATAGCAGAACGAGTATTAGAGCTGTCAGGACATTGTCAGGAAAAAATGGCAACAGTTGGTGTGTACAGATTAACAATGAAGTCTAATTCGGATAATTTTAGACAAAGCTCAATACAAGGTGTTATTAAACGAATCAAGAGCGAGGGTGCAAAAGTAGTTATATATGAACCAACCTTGGAGAATGGTTCTAAGTTCTTTGGTGATGAGATAGTTAATGATTTAGAGCAATTTAAGAAAATGAGTGATGTTATTATTGCAAATAGGCGTAATAAAGAACTAAAAGACGTAGAGAGTAAAGTCTATACAAGGGATTTGTATGAGTGTGACTAGAGCAATAATGAAAGTTATATAGAGAGGAAAAGAGTTATAATGGGTGAAAATTTACTAGAAGGTAAAGTAGTTCTTATTACAGGTGTTGCAGGTTTTATTGGGGCAAATTTGGCAAAAAAACTATTGGAATACGGAAATATAACCATAGTTGGTATAGATAATCTAAATGACTATTATGATGTGAATTTAAAAAAAGCAAGATTAGATGAGATAATTGCATTAGCTGACGAGAATAGAAAGGCAAAGTTCATTTTTATTAAAGAAACAATATCTGATAAAAATGCTATGATGGAAATATTTGCGGAATATATTCCTAATATTGTAGTGAATTTGGCAGCACAGGCTGGAGTAAGATATTCTATTACCAATCCTGATGCATATATAGAATCAAATATAATTGGTTTCTATAATATTTTAGAAGCATGTAGAAAGTATCCAGTTGAGCATTTTGTATATGCCAGTTCAAGTAGTGTTTATGGAATGAATAAGAAGATACCATATTCCACAGATGATAAAGTAGACAATCCGGTGTCTTTATATGCTGCTACGAAAAAGTCAGATGAATTAATGGCACATGCCTATAGTAAGTTATATAATATTCCAGCTACGGGGTTAAGGTTTTTTACTGTATACGGACCAGCAGGCAGGCCTGATATGGCATATTTTGGATTTACAAATAAACTTTTGAACGGTGAAACAATTAAAATATTCAATTATGGTAATTGCAAACGAGATTTTACATATATAGATGATATTATAGTTGGTATTATAAATGTAATGAACAAAGTACCAGAAGTAAACGATAACGGTGTTCCTTACAAAATATACAATATTGGAAATAATAAGCCGGAAAATTTACTTGATTTTGTGGAAATTTTGCAACAAGAGTTGATTAATGCGGGTGTGTTGCCAAAAGATTATGACTTTGAAGCACATAAGGAATTAGTGCCAATGCAACCAGGAGATGTTGAGACTACATATGCAGACGTGGATGAATTAATAAGGGACTTTGATTTCAAACCCTCAACTTCATTGCGAGAAGGTTTAAAAAAATTTGCTGAATGGTATAAAGAATACTATATGTAAGTTGAGAAAAAAATTTGAAAATAGTGGAGTAAGGAAATGGAAAAATATTATGTAGAGTTGTATGTGAAAAAGTTGTTTTTTGTTATATATGATATAATTGCCATTACTTTTGCGCTAGCTATATCCTTATTAGTTAGATTTGAATTTGTAGTAGATGCTACAAATAAGAAGTATTTTGAAAATATGGCAAGTGTTTTACCAATGATTGTGGTAATGACATTATTAATATTTTGGACATTTAGGATGTATAGCAGCATATGGAAATATGCGGGAGCTAGGGAAATGTTTTACATAGCGTGTGCATGTTGCATTGCAGATGTTCTATATTTTATAGTTGTAATGGTATCCATAAGAGAAAGTGTGCCAATGCCACGTTCGACATATATACTATATCCTTTGTTTCTTTTTGTGCTTGTATGCGGCATAAGATATGTGTATAGATTCATTAGAGCAATAATCAGGATTCGTGTAAATGAAAAAAATAAGAAAAAAGTATTGATAGTTGGTGCTGGTGAAGCGGCAAATGCATTAATAAAGGAAATAAATAATAGTGCATATCTAAATATGGATGTAGTAGGGTTAGTTGATGATAATCAACAAAAAAAAGGACTCTTTTTGCATGGAAAAAAAGTGTTAGGTAATAGATATGATATTCCTAGGTTAGTAGAATTATTGAGAGTAGAAAAGATTCTAATTGCTATTCCTAGTTTGTCTGAAAGGAATATGAAAGATATACTGGAAATATGTAAAGAAACTGGATGTGAATTAGAGAGGTTACCAGGAATATATCAATTAGCAAATGGCGAGGTATCTGTTTCTAAACTGAAAGAAGTAGATGTAAACGATTTGTTGGGAAGAGAACCTGTAAATGTTGATTTGACGGAGATTTTGGAGTATGTATCGGGAAGAACGGTAATGGTTACCGGAGGAGGAGGCTCTATTGGCAGTGAATTATGCAGACAGATAGCAAGCCATAATCCTAAAAAATTAATTATTGTAGATATATATGAAAATAGTGCATATGATATACAAAATGAATTAAAACAGAAATTTCCAAATTTGGAATTACATACTTTGATAGCATCAATTAGAAACACCAAAAGAATGAATAAGATATTTGAAGAGTTTCAACCGGAAATCGTGTATCATGCGGCAGCCCATAAGCATGTACCGCTTATGGAGGATAGTCCGAATGAGGCTGTAAAGAATAATGTGCTTGGAACATGGAAGGTAGTACAGGCAGCTGATAAATATCACGTTAAGAGATTTGTTATGATAAGTACAGATAAAGCTGTAAATCCAACTAATATTATGGGAGCCACAAAGAGAATTTGCGAAATGATTATTCAGACATATAATAATCGTTCAGATACAGAATTTGTGGCAGTTAGATTTGGTAATGTATTAGGAAGTAATGGAAGTGTAATCCCATTATTTAAGAAGCAGATAGCAAATGGAGGACCGGTAACAGTTACAGATCCTAACATAGTGCGATATTTTATGACAATTCCAGAAGCAGTATCCTTGGTATTACAAGCAGGGGCATATGCTAAAGGCGGAGAAATATTTGTACTTGATATGGGAGAGCCAGTTAAAATTCTGGATTTAGCAAAAAACCTTATCCTTCTATCGGGGCATAAGCCTGATGAAGATATCAAGATAGAATTTACAGGTTTACGTCCGGGTGAAAAGATGTATGAAGAAATGCTGATGAAAGAGGAAGGACTGCAGGATACAGACAACAAAATGATTCATATAGGAAAACCGATAGATATGGATGAAGAGGCATTTTTGAAACAGTTGGAAGAACTTAAGGAATATGTGGTTGAAGAGCCAAGTGATATTAGAACGTGGGTGCAAAGAATAGTACCTACATATTCGATACAGAATAAGTAAAAAGAAGGTATATAATGAAGAAAAGTAAGAAGATTTATTGTGTAATAAAGCGAATAGGAGATTTCATTTTAAGTGCTTTGGGTTGCATCATTTTATTTCCTGTTTTACTTATTATGTCAATGCTGATTAAAATCGATAGTCCGGGACCGATATTATTTAAACAAAAAAGAGTCGGAATAAATAAGACACATTTTGAAATTCTAAAATTTAGAACTATGTATATTGATACACCTAAAGATATGCCGACGCATTTGCTGTCGGATCCTGAACAGTACATAACTAAAATTGGAAAATTTTTAAGGAAAACAAGCTTGGATGAATTGCCACAGATATTTAATATTTTAAAGGGTGATATGAGTATAATAGGACCAAGACCTGCGTTATGGAATCAATATGATTTGATAGAGGAAAGAGATAAATATGGTGCCAATGATATAAGACCAGGATTAACAGGCTGGGCGCAGATTAATGGAAGAGATGAATTGGAAATACCTGTGAAAGCGGCGTTAGATGGAGAATATGTGGAAAAAATGGGATTTCTATTTGACGCAAAGTGTTTTATAGGCACTATTTTTTCTGTACTTAAATCAGATGGAGTTGTTGAAGGCGGAACAGGTGAAATGAATAAGGATAAAGATTGAGATGAAGAAGATATTAATTACAGGTGCCAACAGTTATATTGGAACGGCGGTGGAAGAGTGGATTTCACAAAATGGCGAAATAAGTGTGGAAACAATTGGAACGCATGATGGTTTGTGGAAAGAAAAATCTTATGAAGGTTATGATGCAATATTTCATGTGGCAGGGATAGCACATGCAGATGTTGGAAATGTGAGTGAAGACATCAAGAAGAAATACTATGAAGTGAATTGTGATTTGGCTATAAATGTTGCACAAAAAGCAAAAGAGGAGGGCGTCAGTCAGTTCATTTTTATGAGTAGTATTATTGTATATGGAGAAAGTGCGCCTTATGGAAAGAGTAAAGTGATTGATAGAACGACTGTGCCTGAACCAGCAAATTTTTATGGAGATAGCAAGCTACAGGCAGAAAAAGGATTGCAAAAATTAGCAGATGAAAATTTTAAAGTAGCTATTATCAGACCGCCTATGATTTATGGAAAGGGTAGTAAAGGCAATTACCGTATGTTGTCAAAATTAGCACATAAAATGTTTATTTTCCCTATGGTGAAAAACGAAAGAAGTATGTTGCATATTGATAATTTGTGTGAATTTGTAAAGCTGTTAATAGTAAATGAAGATGAGGGAATATTTTTTCCGCAAAATGCAGAATATGTGTCAACAAGTGATATGGTGGAAAAGATTGCACAAGTTTGTGGTAAGAAAATATTCTTTTCAAAGATACTTGGTTTTTGTGTGAGAATTATAAGTAAATTTCCAGGAAAGATAGGTCAACTTTCAAATAAAGCATTTGGAAATTTAGTATATGATAAGGAAATGAGCAAATATGAGAAGGGAACATATCTTGTAAACAATTTTGAAGAATCTGTTTATAAGACTGAAATATAAGATGAAAAGAAAAGTATTGTTTTTAGTAAATCATGACGTCGTAATATATAATTTTAGACTGGAACTTGTAGAAAAATTATTAAATGAAGGATATGAAGTGATTATATCTTCTCCATATGGCGAAAGAATAGATGATTTATGTAAAATGGGAGCAAAATTTGTAGAAACTAAAATAGAAAGACATGGAATGAACCCTTTCGCTGATTTGAAATTAATTGTTGATTATTACAATTTGATAAAAAAAGAAAAACCGGATATGGTGTTAACATATACTATAAAGCCCAATATATATGGTGGAATAGCTGCTGGAGTTTGCAACGTAAGATATGTGGCAAATATTACAGGTTTGGGAACGGCAGTGGAGCATAAAGGATTCTTGCAGATTATAACAACAAATCTGTATAGAGTTGCATTTAGAAAAATTCAATGTTTATTTTTTCAAAATGACGAGAACAAAGAATTCTTTGAAAAGAAAGTGTCAAATAGATATAACACAAAATTATTACCAGGTTCAGGAGTTAATCTTGAACGTTTTCAACTTTTAGATTATCCATCAGAAGAAACAGTAGAGTTTATTTTTATTTCTCGAATAATGAAAGAGAAGGGTATTGAGCAGTACTTGGAGATGGCTAAGTATATTCGAGGAAAATATCAGAATACTAGATTTCATATATGCGGTTTTTGTGAAGAGGATTATGAAGAAGAATTGAGAGAACTACAGAATAAGGGTGTAATAATTTATCATGGAATGGTTAGAAATGTAAATGAATACATAGAAAAGACACATTGTACAATTCATCCATCTTTTTATCCTGAAGGAATGTCAAATGTCTGCTTGGAGAGTGCAGCCTGTGGAAGACCGGTAATCACTACAGACAGAAGTGGGTGTAGAGAAACGGTAGATGATGGGAAGACAGGATATATTGTCAAACAAAAAGATACACAAGATTTGATTGATAAAGTAGAAAAATTTATCTCATTGTCTTATGAAGAGAAAAAACAGATGGGGTTAAATGCCAGAGCTAAAATGGAAAAAGAGTTTAGCAGAGAAATTGTTGTTGAAGAATATATGAGAGAAATAGTAGCTGGAGAAAAGTAATTACATATAATGGATAAAAAAACAGAGTTGTCTTTCAATATAGAGCAACTCTGTTCTTTTTCGTTCAATTAGAATATGTCAACGAAGAGACATTATTAATCATACGTTTGGCAATTTCGGTATTTGATGCATCTGGATATTTTGCTATAAGTTTAGCAACTTCCTGCACATAAGAAATATCAACTTCCAATATATCGGAAATGTTTTCGGGAGAAAAGTCTTTACGAAGGAGGGAGACAGCAAGTTCTTTGTTATTTATGATATAGGCATCAGATAATTTCAAAATTGAAAATCATACGAAATAAAGTGTCTTTGTAGTTTCTCCTGGTTTGTTTTTCCATCTTTAGTTGTCCTCCTTTGCAGGAGTCATTTATCTAAAAACTCCTGCCTTAAATATGTGGTTTAAAAGCATGAATTTTCAGAATAAATAGAATTTAAGATGGCTTATGCCTTTGAAAAGGTTAAAAACCTTTAGAAAATATGCTTTTTGTTCATTATAGCATTTAGAACTAAAGCAGACAACAGCCTTTCGATAAAAATGCTTGATGCGTTATAAAATATTGTCAGGTGCTATAGCAAATGTCAGAAAAAAGCGGGGAAATAAATAAAAAGTTGAAAAATATTGAAAAAATAATAACAAGTATATTACAATATATGTAATAAGTTATTAATGTCATATTTTAGCAGTGCGTCGTGCCACAGACTGTAGTGGCAGAATGGAGGTTTTATGAGAAAAGATGTAGTAACAGATGTAACACTAAAGGAAATGTTTGAAAAAACATTTCCAGAATATGCCTTGAGGCTTAATAAGGTAACTACACAAAAAGAAATTGAAGTTGTGTATAATCAAATTGTCGGTGAATGCCATAAAAATTTGATGAAAGCATATCAAGAGGAGTCTGGCGGACTTTTGAAAGGAGATTCTCCGGAGGGAATAGGACCGTTTGCTATTTTGCCAGATTTATACAGTGATTTCTTAGAGGCAAAATATGAAGATGTAAAAGTATATATTACACAGTTGTTAAATGCCATACAATTAGTAAAACCGTATCTTGACCATAATGATAAACAGGCTGCCGCAACACAGCTAGTGGCGTCAGGTATTGGTGCAATTACTATAGGTGGAGTAACGATGTATTTTACTAGTTTACTCAAAGGAGCAACTACATTTGCAGCAGCACTTGAAGTTATGACATCTTGCACAGCAGGTATTGTGGAAACAGTTATATTTATAGTTGCTCTAGTGGTAATACCTATTGTGTATTTTATAGAAAAACCAGCAGCAAACATATTGCTTCTTATTAATGATCTTGAAGAGAGAATAGTACTTGTAGATAATGATTGCGAGCATGGAAAGTTGATAGGAAAGACACCACGTATTAATGCAAAGGTATCTGGTGCACCAGGGGGAATTGCAGGGGGATATGTTTCTTCAAAGAAAGATGATGCGTTGATAGGCAGTTCGACAGGATACCATTTTCAGACAGAAAACAGCAAAAAGGATTTTTACATAGGCGTAGAATGTCCATTGTCTTCACTTTATGGCGGAAATACCTGCTACTGCAGCTTTGAGGGGTCAGCAAAGGAGGCATGCGAGAAAGCAAATAAGAACCAGACTTTGGAAAGTAACGACGAAAAGGATGGATATAGACTAGATATAAAATGTAATTCTAAAAGTGGTTCTGTTGCATATTATATAGCCAGAATTTATAAGGGATAATTCTAATTGAATTATACTGTTTACGACTACATTTACTTACAAATGGAAAGGTATGGTTATTCCTTACAAACAGATTCTATAAAGACCAGTCTGTAGCGGCTGGTCTCATTTTGGGTTAGGACAAGGTTATGTTTCTAGTGAGGAGTTATTCGCGTTACCCAAAATGAAAATTAACTTGTTAATTTTGGATTTTTGAGTGAAGCTTATTTACGCCTTTCGCATTCTTCGTATTTAAACACGGTAACTTATGAGCTATATCCAATAGCGAACGTTCGATGTATTATTCTGTTTGTTTAGAATTTTTCTATTATGACATATGTATTTAGCATTTTCACAAGAATTTTATTGGAAATTATAGTGTTATATTGCAATAAAAAGTGAAGAAATGTATAATAATATCATTATGTCTATATTTAAGTCGAGGAATGGAAAATGAAGTTTGGAATATTTGTATTGTTATATAATCCTGATTTTAATGAAGTATTAGAACGATTGAAATTGTATAGCGAAATTTTTTCTGAAATGTTGGTTGTTGATAATTCTCCAAGTGATAATTCAAAGATATTAAAAACAAATTTTGAACAGATTAATTATCATTATATGAATGGAAATAAGGGTATCTCAAATGCTTTAAATTATGCATTCAAATGGGCAAAGGAAGAGGAGATAGACTACATATTAACGATGGATCAGGATAGTGATTATGAAAAAAATGAAATTATAAATATGATAAAATATATACAAAAT
>CAYOMP010000051.1:0-15739 GCA_964405075.1 uncultured Lachnospiraceae bacterium | reverse complement strand
TTTTTGTTATTCGTTTTGATTTTTTTGTGTTTTTTTTGTGGAAAAAAAGAAATATGAAGAGGAATTACTCCCGATTTTGCAACAGCAATTAATGTTTCATAAAAAAGATAAAATAAGTGTTAGTATGGGGAACGTTAAATATGAGTTATCCTTAGATGATATATATTATATTACGTCTAACGGAAATTATTTAGACATATATACTAAAAATAATAGGTATTACACTAGGGAGAAAATGAAGGATTATGAGGAGAAATTAGCAAAAAAGTATTTTATAAAGACACATCGCTCATATTTGATTAATCTTAAATATATTAGTGAAATAGATAGAAATATGGTTAAAATGATAAATGGAATTAATATACCAATAGCAAGAGGAAGAGCAGAAATATTAAGAAAAGCATATATGGATTATTTAAGTAGCGAAGGATAAAAATATGTTGTGGATAAAGAATATTATAGAACAAATATTTGAACTTAGCTGTTACTTAGCAGCTATAAAAATGTTTTCAAGGTTAGAATTAAATAATGTTAAGAAAAAAAGTATTGTTTCTTTGTGCTTAATAGTAATAATAGAAATATCGTTAAAGAGTAGTATACTGATGGAATATGAAGTTGTGATATGGACGCTTTTTCAGTTAGTAACGATATATTGGTTTATAAATGATAGCAAAAGAAATAGAATACTTGGTAGTATAACATCTTTTTTTATTGTGGGAGTAGTTGATGTTATTATTGCATTGTTATTTGAGTTACTTTGGGATATAAACTATAAACCATTTGATTATACATGGTTAGTTCTATTGGCATTGGAAATAGTAGTATATTTGCTAATAAAAATATTTAAGGTATCATTTAAACTAAGAGAAACATCAATATATATATGGGCAATGGTCATAGGTTCTGCTTTTGTTGTATCTGGTTTTTTGATGTGTAATTATATGTATCGGCAAAACCCATATGGCATAAAAGAAAATGCAATAACTTTTTTTAACATTTTGGCAGCTCTTTTTTATTTGGTAATTGTAATTGTATTGATGTTAACAAATTCTGCACTTATACAGATAAGAAATAAAAATGAAATTGAAAAGAAATATGAGGATTTAAAAAGGGATTATTATGAGGAAATTTTGAAAAACACGAAAGACATAAGAACTTTTAAACATGACATTAATTGTCATTTTTTATGTTTATATGAAATGCTGGATGAAAATAGATATAGTGATGCAAAAAAATATCTGGTTGAATTGGATGAAAAAGTGAGTAACATAGGAAAGAAAAGATATAATACAGGAAATGTAATTGTAGATTCTATTATAAATCAAATGTATTTTAAGGCTAAAGAAGAGAATATTATATTTGAATTTCAATATAAAGTATATGGACAGTTAATGATTAGTGAAGTAGACTTTAGTACAATTATTTATAACCTGCTTCAGAATGCTATTGAAGCCTGTAAAAATGTTGAGGAAAAAAATAGAGAGATAAATGTGCTGATTAAGCAACATAATGATAATTTATTTATTAATATTTGTAATAGTGTTGAGAAGAATTATGATAGCAATAGATTGACTGGATTTATAACAACTAAATCGGATAAATTGATGCATGGCTTAGGTTTATACAGCGTAAATACAATTATTGAAAAATACAAAAATGATATTGTGTATGAAGTTATTGGAGATAGAGTCTGCATTAACATTGTTTTGTATAAGGTAATTTTTAATAAGACATCTTAATTTAGCAAGGTAAAGAAATATCTTAAAATAAAGAAGGCACCTTTAAGGCTATTTAAAAATAGTGTCAGAATTAAAATAATAGTATATTAAAAAATGAATTCGTGTAAGAAGATTTTATAAGATATCATTTAGGGCGAAGAAAAGATGCCTTCCCCTAAATGATATAGATTGTAAGGAAAGATTAAATTTTTCTTTTTTTGTGTGTAATTAATATAGGGTATTATAAAGAACAAGCAGTAAAAGGTAGTAATGGTTTTTTTTTTGCTTATATTTGGGGGAAAAGTTTTATGTATATAAAAGTGAAATTCAATGTAATATGGTTTATTGGTTTATTATGGATAATTATTATTGCTAAGTTATTTGATACTGGTTTTTGGCAGGTTGTTAATTCAAGTCAGAATTCAGAAGAAATACAGGCTGGGATTTTTATAGTTAGTGGCATAATTATTTTTGCTTGGATTAAGATTATAATACACTTAGTAATGAGAAAAATAGCAAAAATTAGAATTAAGGATAAGAACTTTTCTAATGCATTTCTCATTAAAAGGGATGAAAATAGGACTACTAAATTTGTAAAAATTGCTTTTTATTTGTTGATAATTCCTTATATTATTGGAATTGGTTTGAATTTTGGAAATGTTTATATAGTTCTTGGTTGTTGTATGCAGATTATATTGAATGTAATTTATGTATACTGGATTGGAAGTTGTGAATTTGTTTCTGAAAAATTGAATTAGAAGAATTATGTGACATTAGCAGTATTTACAAAATTTATTTAGCAAACTCCATCTTTGCGTTTTTAGATTTTACAAAATCCATTGCTTACAAAGGCTTGAAATCGAAGACTTTGCTAAGATTTCTTTAGCCGCAGTTAGCAATTAGTTTGTAAAAGCGTTGCAAATTGTTTGCTAAACAAATTTTTGTATATAACTGCTATTCGTCAACTTTATTTATAATTTGGCACCCTTAGAACCGCCACCAAGAGAAACTCCAGCTAGAATATTTGTATCAAATGAGAATGATAAATCATTATTTTCTCTATCACGTTTTAATGCTAACATAACCATTCTGTCTAAAAGCTCGGCATATGGAACGCCAACTGGTTCCCATAGATAGAATGCTAATGAACCTGGGATTGTGTTAATTTCATTAACATATAATTCGTTAGTATCATTATCAATCATAAAGTCGATACGAGAAACACCGTTGCAATTAAGAACCTTGAATGTCTCTACAGCCATTGAACGAATACGTTCTCTTAATTCTGGAGTAAGAGGAGCTGGTAATTTTCTTGAAAGATTAGCCATACCGCTACCTTTTGAACCAGATGAAGGAGCATCAGATTTAGAACCCTTAGAACCACCATTTGACATATATTTGTCTTCGTAGCTTAATATTTCATCTGAACCGATAGGTTCTTCACATTCAGAGGCCTCTGCCTCTTCGTAATCTCCTAATACTGAACAGTTAATTTCTCTTAGGTTTGTTATTGCTTTTTCTACTAATAATTTATTTGCAAACTGGAATGCATAATCAAATGCTTCTTCAAGTCCTTCTCTATCCTTAGCAACTTTGATACCAACACTGGAACCTAAGTTGATTGGTTTTACAATTACAGGATAAGGGATTCTTCCTTCGATTTTTTCAATAATTCCATTAGAATCAGCATTATATTTTTTAACATCACAACAGATACAATCAAGTACAGGAATGTTATTGTCTTTGAGTACTGTTTTCATAACATATTTATCCATACCAATTGCGGAAGAAGTAACATCCGGACCAACATATGGAATACATAATGTTCTTAAATATCCCTGTAAAGTTCCATCTTCAACGTTTGTACCATGAACGATTGGGAAAGCAACGTCTATGTAATCTAATACATTGTTTCCGAATTTTTTCATAGGGTATCTAACAATATTTAACTTTTTACCTTCATTTACAAGAATGACCTTCTGACTCTTCTTTAAAAGAGCTGGTAAATCTCGATATTCTTCAATCTTGTCGATTGATTCGCCTACATACATTTCATTTGTTTTCGAAATGTAAATAGGGATAATATCATATTTATCACGATTAAATGCATATACAGCCTGAATACCCGAAATAATTGATACTTCATGTTCTACGCTTTGTCCACCAAAGAATACACCAACTTTAATTTTCATTATTAATTACCTATGTGAATTTTAATCACATTCCATCCTTTCCTAATAATTATCTGGAAGGTCATTTTCTAATAAAACAACCTTTAACTGTCCATTTGTATTTAATTTATCAACAGTGTTAAGGGCTTCTGTTAAGTCCTTAGCAATGAATACTTTATCATCCGGATAGTTAGCTTCCTTTAAACCGGCAGCAATAGGTTCTGCCTGTTTAACGCCTACTAATACAGCATAATCTGCTACATCTGCAATCTGCGTACCAAAGGTTTTGTTACAGTCATACTGAGCACTTCCTAATTCTACCATACCTGGAGTAACCACTACCTTGAATCCTTCAAAAGTAGCCAGGGTATCAAGAGCTGCTTTCGCACCACTTGGATTAGAATTGTAAGCATCATCAATGATTAAAGCATTATTTCCCTTGTGAAGCTGCAATCTGTGAGGAACACACTCTAAACGGCGAACCTGAACGATAAGCTGTTCCATAGGAACTCCTAATGTATGGGCAACGGCAATGGCACCGGCAATATTTACAACATTGTGTTCTCCAATGAGCTTAGTTGTGAAGCATCTTTCAATGCCATCTTTATCCATTAATTTGAAAGAAGAGCCTTTGCTTGATACAGTGATATCATAAGGTCTATACTGGCTGTCTTTATTATTAATACCATAAGGTATTACGTTATTATCACATTTATGATTAGCAATATATTCATTATCATAGTTAAGGAACATATAGCCTTTTTGACCTACACTGTCAGCCAGTTCAAATTTGGTTTTAATTACATTTTCAATAGAAAGAAAGCTTTCTAAATGTTGTGGCCCGATAGAAGTAATAACACCGTGAGTTGGGTGAACCAAATCACAGATTTCTTTAATATCACCGATATTTTTTGCACCCATTTCACAAATAAATATTTCGTGTGTAGCGCGCAAATGCTCACGAATTGTTCTGACTACACCCAAAGTAGTATTAAAGTTTTCAGGAGTAACTAATACATTATATTTTGCAGAAAGTAATTTCTGTAAATAGAATTTAACGCTTGTTTTGCCATAGCTTCCTGTAACACCGATTACAGTTAAGTTAGGCATTGCATTTATCATATCACGTGCCTCGTTAATAAAGCCGTTATTGATATTTTTTTCAATAGGCTGATTAATGAAGTTTGCAATAAGTACGATATAAGGATAAAGGCAAATTGCTATAAATGTGCAAGTTGCAAATCTAAAGTTATGATTGATAAAAATTAAGCTAAGCAAAATTAGTATGGCATAAATTACATATACTGTAATAAACATTCTTTTTACTCTGTTTGTGTATACTAAAGGTTTTTTTGCTTTTCCAGGCTTGTTTAAAAAAGACATTAGTATTAGCCAGATTATTCCCATAACAATACCAATGTTACCTAAAGCAGAAACAAGAATGTAAACAACTGCAAACTGAATAACATTTTTAACAATCTGAGGATTGTTAGCTTTATCATAAATCCATGCCCTATGAACCTTTGGTTTATATGAGTTTAACTGAAACATATGCATCTGATGTACAACTAATGTTGTAAAGCACCAGGAAAGGGCAATGATAAACAATATTTTTAAAATTATACTAATTATCGTAGATGTTATAATCATAATATTACTCCTTAATATTTAAAAATGAATCAAGAACCTTACATACGGTATATGCCTGATCCAGGAAAACATAGTGACCTGCATTATCTAATGCCACGAGTCCTGCGTCAGGAATGTGTTCTTCCATATATTTGCCATCGCTTAGTGGTGTGGCAGTATCTTCTTTACCCCATACAAGTAGTGTTGGTTGTTTGATATTAGGTAAATATTCTTCGAGATGCTCGTTAACAACCTTCACAAAGGTCTGTTTCATCATTGGAGAAGCGGCTCTATAATCAGCAGAACCACTTCTGGCTTGAAGATTTTCCAGTGCCTGTGGATACAGAAAATGAATAGGCTTGAATTTAAGGAATGCTTTTCCTATCTTGTATACACGAATTTTAATCTTTTGCTTTAATGTTTTCTTTGGACGAACTCCGGCTGACCCCATTAAAATTAGTTTGTTAACATTGAATCCAAGGTCCGGTCTGTTTACTAATTTGATAATAGTTTTACCGCCAAAAGAGTGACCTAATAATATAGTATCTGTAATACCCATTTCCTTAATGAATTTGATGACGAAGTTGGCATAGTCATCAACGCTCCAAGGCTCGTGTGGTTCAGCACTTTTCCCAAAACCTGGCATATCCAAAGCATATACTTTATAATGAGGAGCTAAGTGCTTAATCATACCATTGAATAGAGTAAGATTAGAACCCCAGCCGTGAAGCATAACTATGGCAGGACCTTCACCTTCAACTATATAATTTATATCAATATTATCAATTGTCATATTCATAATAAGTGTTTCCTTTCATATTACTAATCCATAATAGGTTAATAGCTTATTATATTATTGCTTAAAGAAATAAAAAACTTATATTTTTTTATGTAAAATCAAAACTAAGAAATCTGTAACTATATAAATATAAGTATAAATACAAACATTATTAAGTATATATACAATAAACTTATTAAAAAATGCAATATTTTGCTAGTGATATTGCAAAAAGTGCTATATGTGTATGTATAACAAAAAATGAGCGTATTTCACATTTCACAGTATTTTTTCTGATTTCAAAAGCCATATAGTTTGTGTCTGTCGTATATTGCATTTCCAGAATTTGTTAGTAGTCCATCAGAAAAAGTGAATATTCACGACCTCCGTGCTTACTCTCTACTTGAGTATTACATATCTATATTTTTTGCATACATATCAGCAATAATCTTTCTTGTATAAGCACCAGAGAATTTCTTTTCTTCTTTTGGTAGTGATTTTAAATCAATAGGTTCACCATACTCTAATGTAACATGTGCTTTTTTGATAAAAGGAAAATGATTTTCCCAAATGTCAGCAGTATGAGTTAAACATACAGGAATTACTTTACAGCCGGATTTTTCAGCTATTTTTAGACTACCTTCTTTAAAAGGCAAAGGTTCAGCTGGATTATCTTTGTTTCTGGTGCCTTCCGGGAAAATACAAATAGAAATTCCCTGTCTAACATATTCTATACCAAGAAGGATAGTTTTAAGACCTTCTTTTATGTTTTCACGGTCTAAGAATAAACAGTGAAGAAATTTCATCCATGTTCTAAGGATGGGTACTCTTAGTATTTCTTTTTTTGCAACATAACCTGTTAAGCCAGGGGCTAAAGCATATGTTATTACTGTATCAAAGAAACTGTTGTGGTTAACTACATATAGAACAGCCTCATCCTTTGGAATACGGTCAAAGCCCTTAACTGTAAGCTTAGTACCAGCTAAAAAGATGATGATTTTGAATGCTGTCTGGACGATTGCCTGAGATGAGCGGTTTTTCAAATCAGGGTTGAATTTACCGATTATCCATTCGATTACAAATAATGGCAAACTAACTATAAAGAATAATAAAAGAAAAATTCCAATTAATATTAATCTAATCATGATAAAACTCCTATTTATAAAACTTTAAAAATGTGCACTAAGCATCATTTTAGTATAACACATATCTGTGGGAATTACCAACGATGATTTTGGGATGCACATTCATTTTCTTTTAGAACGGCCCTTAGTTCTACAAAACAACCACAGACACGGCACATACCTTTTATATAATCAGGACAATTTATGCAGATATCCAGACGTCTGTTATATTCTGATTCGTCAACCTTCAAGTCTGAGTCAATACTTTCTATATAATCATACAGATTTTTAAAATAATCAGCATCAGGATATTGCAGGAGCAAACATCTTTTGCATATCGGTTTATTTTGATTTTCCATAAATTAGCGTCAGAGCCAGAGAATAAATACTGACTAGATCCTTTCTTTTTTTTGAGTGTGATAAAGTAGTTATAGTATAAGTTATCTAAGGAAAAAAATATATAGAAAACTTATGAGTTGTAGAATTTAAGTTTGAATAATAATTAAAGAATAAGATTTCTCTCAATTGAATATATTAAGTAGTAGATTGTTTTAAGGGGGAAACTATGGAAATATATAAAAAATTAGTACATAACATCAATTGCAAAAAATCAATAGTGAGTCAAATAACTTTAGAAGAAGATTATATTGTGCCGGATAGTAAAGGCGATATTCGAAAAATTATTGAGGAAGAGGGATGGATGGTAATAGATGAGGCTAAGGCTTCAAATGGTCATGTTAATGTGAACGGAAACTTACAGTTTAAGAATCTGTATGTAACAGATGATGCCAGTGCCAGATTGGAATGCATTAATGGGGCAATACCATTTAATGAAATCATAAATATAGATGAAGCACAAAGTAATGATGTTATTAGGATTGACTGGAATATAGAGGATTTTTCCATCAGCATGATTAATTCAAGAAAAATCAGTACAAAGGCACTGATTACATTTACAGTATTTATAGAAGAGTTGACAGATCAGGGGATTTGTGTAGAAATCAGAGAAGATTCCAATGCCAAAGCATTAATGAATAGGATGGATTTATTAGAACTGGCAGTAAATAAAAAGGATATATTTAGAATAAAGGATGAAATATCCATTCCTTCAAATAAGCCGAATATTGATGAGCTCATTTGGGAAAGCTGCCAGATAAGAAATGTAGATATTAGACCTATGGATAATATGCTTATGATTAAGGGGGAAATATTAGTATTTGTAATTTATAAATCCCAAGATGATAAGGGAAGTATTGTATGGCTTGAAAATACAGTGAATTTTTCGGGAAATGTTGAATGTGCGGAATCCACATCAGACATGATAGCCGATGTTGAGTATGCTATGGTAAATATGAATATAGAATCCAGAGCGGATTATGATGGAGAACTCAGGGTAATAGGAGTGGATGGTGCATTAGAATTAGACATTAAATTATATGAAAATACAAACCTGAATTACTTATCTGATGTATATTTGCCAGGGAAGGAAGTTGTTATCAATGAAAAGGAGTGTAATATTGGCAAATTAGTGGTAAGAAATATTTCAAGATGCAAGGTGTCTGAGAGAATTCCTTTTGAAAATGAAAAAAGCAGAGTGCTACAAATATGCCATTGTACCGCAGATGCCAGGATTGATGAGAGCATGATAATAGATGATGGCATAAATGTTGAGGGATTTATTGAATTAACTATTATCTATATAACAATAGATGATGAAACACCATTTGAAAGTATAAAAGCAACCATACCATTTACTAATTTTATTCAGGCAGAAAATATAAAAGAAACATCAAAAATTAAGTTAAAACCTCGAATTGAACAGATTACGGCAGTTATGTCGGGAACAGACGAATTAGAAATAAAGGCTGTAATAGGTATAGATACTTTTGTAACAAACACAGAACAAATACAAATGATAGATACAGTAGAGGAAGAAAATCTGGATTATTCCAAATTAGATGAAATGCCGGGAATAGCAGTGTATTTTGTGCAGGAAAATGATAATTTGTGGAAACTGGCAAAAAAATATTACACAACTGTGGAAAAAATAAAAGAAGTTAATAATTTACAGAGCGATAATTTATCCAAAGGAGATAAACTTATTCTTCTTAAAGATGTATTTTAATATGGTAAGTTGTTTTATAAGTGTATATAAAGTAATAAATAGAATACCATAAAAATATCAGTAGAAATTAAGAGCAAAAAAGTTGTATTTTAAGTAAATTGATAAATATAAAAAATTACGTTGACATTTAAAAAATGATGTGATAAAACTAATATCAACAAAAAGGGAGTAGTTGCATGCTATGCATGTCCCAGTTTTCGTCAGTACGTCTTTTGAGACCGGGTACTGGGTAACTTATGTTGAACAAGACTTTTTGTGTACATTTTTTATGTGCACAAAAGGTCTTATTTTTTTACTTTATTTCTAGGAGAGGATGATTTGATGAAAGAAGTTTACCAGTTGAAAAAACAAGAGTTATTTGAAAAATTTGGCGATGAAAATGGTCTCAGTGAGGACAAGGCATCGAAGCTGTTACAGCAGTATGGCGAGAATATTCTTGAGGAAAAAGGGAAAAAAAGTGTATTTCAAGTATTTTTGGAACAGTTTGCAGATTTATTAGTCATTATTCTTATTGTGGCTGCTGTAATATCCATATTCTCAGGAAATGTAGAAAGCACAATTGTTATTCTTACAGTAATCATTTTGAATGCAATTCTAGGAACCGTTCAATATGTTAAGGCAGAAAAATCCTTGGATTCTTTGAAGGAATTATCTGCACCAAAGGCAAAGGTGTTACGAGATGGTATTAAAAAAGAGATAGCATCAAAGGAAATCGTTCCAGGAGATATATTGCTTCTTGAAGCAGGAGATATGATTGTTGCAGATGGACGTATTTGTGAAAACTTTTCTTTACAAGTTAATGAAAGTGCCCTTACAGGTGAATCAACTAATGTGGATAAAAAGGATGAGGAGATTACGAAAGATGTAGCCTTGGGTGATAGATGTAATATGGTATTTTCAGGAAGTCTGGTTACCTATGGAAGAGCAAAGGTATTAGTTGTGGCAACTGGTATGAATACAGAAATGGGTAAGATAGCTACGCTTATGAATGATACCAAGAATAAGAAAACTCCACTGCAGATGAGTCTGGATGATTTTAGTAAAAAGCTTGCCATTATTATTATGATAATCAGTGTTATTGTTTTTGGACTTAGAATATGGCAGGGAAATCCAATACTAGACTCTCTTATGTTTGCAGTTGCATTAGCAGTTGCAGCTATTCCGGAAGCGTTAAGCTCTATTGTTACAATTGTTCAGGCAATAGGAACCAGAAAAATGGCTGCTGATAATGCAATAATTAAGGATTTAAAAGCGGTAGAGAGTTTAGGCTGTGTTTCAGTGATTTGTTCTGACAAAACCGGAACATTAACACAGAACAAAATGACAGTAAAAGAATTATATGTAGATGATAAACGTATGCTACCGGAGGAATTGGATTTAACATCAAAACTTCATAGATATTTCTTATATATTGCTATTTTAAATAATGACTCTACTATTCATAGTGGAAAGGATATTGGTGACCCGACAGAGACTTGCTTATTAAATATGGCAAGAAAAGCAGGATTAATTGAGGCAGGGGCAACAGAGGAAGATATTCGTAGTATGATGCCACGAATAGAAGAATTACCATTTGATTCAGACAGAAAGCTTATGAGTACAAAATATCGTGTTCACGGAGTGCCAACGGTTTTTACCAAGGGAGCAGTTGATGTATTGCTGGACAGAATTACAAGTATTGAAACAAGTGCTGGTGTTCGCCCTATAACAAATGAAGATAAAGATAAAATTTTAAATCAGAACCAGTATTTTTCGGAAAATGGATTAAGAGTGTTAGCGTTTGCGTATAAAGAATGCTCTGAGGAAGATGTTTTATCTATTGAAAATGAGTATGGATATACCTTTGTTGGGCTGGTATCCATGATTGACCCACCAAGAGAAGAATCTGTTGAGGCGGTGTCAGATGCAATTAATGCAGGAATAAAACCAATTATGATTACAGGGGATCATAAGGTTACTGCAACGGCAATAGCAAAACAGATTGGTATTTATCAAGAGGGAAATATGGTTGTTACAGGACAGGAACTTGATAATATGTCTGACGAAGAGTTAAATGGGGTACTGGAAAATATTTCAGTATATGCAAGAGTATCACCAGAGAACAAAATTCGTATTGTGGATGCATGGCAAAGAAAAGGTAATATTGTTGCAATGACAGGAGATGGTGTAAATGATGCTCCAGCGCTTAAAAAAGCAGATATTGGAGTTGCAATGGGAATTACAGGAACAGAAGTTTCAAAAGATGCATCTGCAATGATTTTGGCAGATGATAACTTTGCTACAATAATTAAAGCTGTATTAAATGGGCGTAATGTATATCAAAATATTATGAATGCAATACAATTTTTACTTTCAGGAAATATGGCGGCTATTTTAGTAGTATTGTTCTGCTCTTTGATGGCGTTAGATACACCATTTGAGCCAGTGCATTTGTTATTTATTAATTTACTTACTGATTCATTGCCGGCACTGGCTATAGGAATGGAACCATCAGACAAGCAGTTATTAAAGAATAAGCCAAGAAATCCTAAGACAGGTATACTTACAAAAGATTTTATGAAGAGATTACTGAATTATGGTTTGTTAATTGCGATAGTAACGTTGGTGGCATATTATCAGGGATTATCAGTATCACCTATGACTGCAAGTACTATGGCATTTGCAACTTTGACCTTAGCAAGATTATTCCATGGTTTTACATGTAGAAGTAACTCTTCTATTTTTAAAATAAAATTTACAAGTAATATGTGGACTATAGCAGCCTTTGCTATTGGGGTAGTTTTACTTGCATTTGTATTATTTGTACCATTTATGCATAATTTGTTTATGGTATCTGAACTATCAATTATGCAGGTGGTATGGATTATGGTATTAGGAGCTATTCCGACTGTATTAATTCAGCTTGGAAGAGTAGTAAAAGAAGTAATAAGAAAATAAATTAAAAAAATTTTATAATTTGTACAGAACACTCGTGACTATTATTGCTAAAGTCACGGGTGTTTTGCGTTGCCAAGCATACGACGAAAAGATCCAGTGAACCTTTTTTTAGTTTACATGAGTAACGAGAAAATTATGTTTACATAGTTTTTCGACGAGTGCCGAGAAACTATCGAAACTCGCAAAGCGTGTTTCTCATAATTAAATCAAAAAATAGTCAGGTGGATTGTATAAATTTAAGTAAAAGATTGATTTTGGAATAGATTGTGTTTATAATGTATACAGCATACAAAAACCGTAATATAATGTGGAGAGTAGAATATGAATGAGATTAGATTAAAAGCATATGCCAAAATTAATCTTGGACTTGATGTTATAAGAAAACGTGAAGATGGTTATCACGAAGTTCGTATGATAATGCAGACGATAAATATGTATGACAGGGTCAATCTAACCAGAATCAAAGAGCCACAGATTCAGGTTAAGACGAATTTGAGTTTTTTACCTATAAATAGCGATAACCTAGTGTACAAAGCGGCACAGTTGTTAATAGATGAATTTCATATTAAAGAAGGCGTAATGATTGACCTTTACAAATTCATCCCGGTAGCAGCAGGTATGGCTGGCGGTAGTTCAGATGCGGCGGCTGTTTTATACGGTGTTAATAAGCTGTTTGGGTTAGGTCTATCTACTAAGCAATTAATGGAACGTGGAGTTAAGATTGGTGCGGACGTACCTTATTGTATCATGAGGGGCACTGCATTAGCAGAAGGCATTGGAGAGAAGCTTACACCACTTAATTCAACACCTAATTGTTATGTATTGATTGCAAAACCGGGAATTAGTGTTTCTACTAAGTTTGTATATGGTAATCTTAAGGCTGACCAGATTACTAATCACCCGGATATAGATGGAATTATAGAGGGGATTAATAAAAAAGATATTAAGGTAGTAGCCTCGAAGTTAGGCAATGTGTTAGAAGATGTTACTATTCCAGAGTATCCAATTATAGAAGAGATTAAGGATGTAATGAAGGCTAATGGTGCACTCAATGCAATGATGAGTGGCAGTGGTCCAACTGTATTTGGTTTATTTGATAACGAGGACAGTGCAAAGGCAGCATTAGAAGAAATAAATAAAAAAGGAATAGCAAAACAGACTTACTTGACAGATTTTTTTGATAGCAGGAGGAAAAGATAATGATGAACGATACTTTGAAGGTTAATATAAATGAATACCTTCCATTAAGAGATGTAGTATTTAATACTTTAAGACAGGCAATTCTTAAAGGAGAGTTAAAGCCTGGTGAAAGATTAATGGAAATTCAGCTTGCACAAAGACTGGGAGTAAGTAGAACACCAATTAGAGAGGCTATTCGTAAGTTAGAGCTTGAAGGCTTAGTAACAATGGTACCTAGAAAAGGAGCAGAAGTAGCTCAGATTACAGAAAAGAGTCTTCGTGACGTGTTAGAAGTACGTGGAGCATTAGAAGAGCTTACTATACAGTTGGCATGCACTAAGATGAACGACAAAATATTAGCTGATTTGAACGAAGCACATACAAGATTTAAACAGGCTATTAATTCAAAGGATTTAACTAAGATCGCAGAATGTGACGTTATTTTTCATGATGTTATTTATGATGCAACACAGAATGAAAAATTAATTCAGATATTAAATAATCTTCGCGAACAGATGTATAGATACAGAATGGAATATATCAAAGATTCAAAAACACACAAGCGATTAATTGAAGAACACGAAGAAATTATCAAAATGTTAAAGACAGCAGATGTAGATGGTGCAAGAAAAGCAATTCGTACCCATATTGATAATCAGGAATTGACAGTAATTAATCTAATTAAAGATAGTGCACAGTAAATAACTGAATAAAATACAAAAAGACGTTAATACTCTCCCATATAAGATTTATTCTAGAAAATTTTGTATGGGGGAATTTATTTTGAAAAATAAACGTATATTTTTAGTGATGGCAAGTGTTATAGGAATATGTGTATTGTTTATCGGATTTAATCAAGAAATGCAAACAACCAGCTTACAACAGGAATTAGCAAAAAAGGTCATACGATTTCATGTAGTGGCAGATAATGATACTAGTGAGGCTCAAGAATTCAAGTTAAAGGTAAGAGATGAGACCCTTACATACTTAAAAACTTTAATAAATGGTGAAGAAGATATTGAAACAACCCGTAAAATAATATATGATAATTTGAAGTCAATAGAAGAAAATGCAAGGAAGGTTGCATTGGAAGAAGATTGCGACTATACAATTAATGCATATCTTGGTAGAGCTTATTTTCCTATTAAGGAGTATGGTTCAGTAGTATTTCCAGCCGGATATTACGAAACATTAAATATTAATATAGGAAAAGCTGAGGGTAAAAACTGGTGGTGCGTAATGTATCCTAACCTATGTTTTGTAGAAGGAACATATGCTATAATTGATGAAACAACCAAAGAAGAGATTAAGAAAATTCTTACAGAAGAAGAATATAAGATGTTAATGGATGGTAGCAAAACTAAGGTGAAATTCAAATCCATAGAGTGGATTAAAGATATAATGAAGAAAGTACAAGGAGAAAGAACATGACTAAGGACGTTATCGTTAGTATAAAAGGGCTTCAGTTTGAAAAAAGTGGAAGCGAATTAGGGGATGCCGTAGAAGTAATCAATGTAGGTGAATATTACAATCGTAATGGTAAACATTATATAATGTTTGACGAAATGGTAGAAGGTATGGAAGGCTCTATTAAGAATACCTTGAAAATATCAGAAAATGGTATTGATTTGACTAAAAAGGGTCTTACAAACGTACATATGATTTTTGAAGAAAATAAGAAAAACATAACTTGCTATAATACGCCATTTGGCAGTATGATGATAGGCTTAGAGGCGAAAGAAATTGATGTAAATGAAAAAGACGAAAGTATAAATGTAAAAGTGGATTATGCCTTAGAAGTCAATTACGAGCATTTAGCAAATTGTAATATAACAATTAATGTGGTTGCCAAGGATGCAAAGGAGTTTTCACTTACAAACTAAAAACAGAATAGATTAAAATACTAAAGAGAGTAAAAAAAAGCTGTCCATAATTTGCGATGCAATGGACAGCTTTTTTAATTCATAGGAAGGTTCTCATATGAATTAAAAATGCTCCGCAATGGATGCGAATTCGCGCGAAGATGTAGAATGTCGTAAACGACCGCGCTCGGCGCGAGAATGTGCCAAGGCACATTC
>CAYOMP010000050.1:0-16468 GCA_964405075.1 uncultured Lachnospiraceae bacterium | reverse complement strand
GTCGTAATCGGCACTTTGAATAAGTTTTAATAAAATATTCTCTACGTCTTCACCTACGTATCCTGCTTCTGTTAAAGCAGTAGCATCTGCTATTGCAAATGGTACATTAATAAGCTTTGCTAAAGTCTGTGCTAGTAATGTTTTACCTGATCCGGTTGGTCCAAGCATTAATATATTACTCTTTTGAAGTTCTACATCTAAATCCTTTTCTGCTGTAATTCTCTTATAATGATTATAAACAGCTACAGATAACACTTTCTTAGCCTCATCCTGTCCAATAACGTAGTCATCTAAAAATGCCTTTATCTGCTCTGGCTTAAGAAGGTTAATCTCCTCTGCCATTCTTGGTTCTTCATCATATTCTTCTTCAATAATTTCTGCACATATATCAACACATTCATCACATATATATGCTCCTTCTGGGCCTGCGATAAGTTTTCTTACCTGATCCTGAGTCTTTTTGCAGAATGAACATCTTAATTTATCGTCACTATTTCTACCTGCCATTGGCTCACCTCTCTCACTAAGTTTAGCTTATAACTATCTACTTGTTATTACACTATCAATCAAACCGTAATTCTTAGCCTCTTCAGCTGTCATCCAGTTATCTCTTTCTGTATCAGCTTCAATAATGTCTAGTGGCTGACCTGTATTAGCTGCTAATGCTTCATTCAATTTCTTCTTTGTTTTCAAAATATGCTCTGCAGCTATCTTAATATCTGTAGCCTGCCCCTGAGCTCCACCTAATGGCTGATGAATCATTACTTCAGCATTAGGTAACGCAAATCTCTTGCCCTTAGCTCCGCCTGCCAAAAGGAAAGCTCCCATACTAGCTGCCATTCCTACGCAAATTGTAGAAACATCACATTTAACATAATTCATTGTATCATAAATAGCCATACCAGCTGTTACAGAACCTCCTGGGCTGTTAATGTAAAGATTAATATCCTTTGAAGGATCTTCTGATTCTAAGAATAATAATTGTGCAACAATAAGACTAGCTGTTGTTTCATTTACTTCTTCCCCTAAGAAGATAATTCTTTCTTTTAAAAGTCTAGAATAAATATCATAGGATCTTTCTCCTCTACTAGTCTGCTCTATTACATAAGGTACTAAACTCATAATTAACTCCTCCTATAAATAAGATTATAACCAGACAAATCTATTTGCATAGATTCGTCTGGTTTTCTCTAAACTATGCAACTTTAATATACCATAAAATGCATAGACTATTATTAAATATAATGTGAAAATTTTGTTAATTATTTTTCAATAGCTGAGTCAACTACTAACTTAACAGCATCCTGTACTGCTAAATCCAACTTCATCTGTTCTCTTTCGTTTTCACCAATAACTTCTTTTAATTTTTCTACTTCCATCTTGTACATAGTAGCCATTTCTTCGATTTCTTTGTCCACTGCTTCATCAGTTGCTGTAATGTTTTCAGCTGCTACGATAGCTTCTAAAACTAATCTGCTCTGAATACGTTTAACAGCCTGTGGCTTCATCTGTTCAGTTAATACTTCTGGAGTTAAACCAGTGAACTGGAAGTACTGTTCCATTGATAAGCCCTGTGATGTAATTCTCTGTGCAAAATCTTCCTGCATACGTCTAACCTGAGTTAAAACCATAGCTTCTGGAATTTCCATTTCTGCATTTTCGATAATTTTTTCAATTACTGCATCTTCTTTAGCATTTTTAGCTTCTGCCTCTTTCTTTTCAGCTAATTTTGCTTTGATATCTGCCTTGTATTCTTCTAAAGTATCGAATTCAGATACATCCTTAGCAAAATCGTCATCTGCTACCGGAAGTTCTTTTGTCTTAATTTCTTTAACTGTTACTTTGAAAGTAGCAGGTTTTCCAGCTAATTCTTTTGCCTGATAGTTTTCTGGGAATGTAACGTTTACTTCTGTTTCAACGTTTAATTCACATCCTACTAACTGGTCTTCAAAGTTATCGATAAATGAATGTGAACCAATTGTTAATGGATAATCTTCACCTTTTCCACCTTCAAAAGCTACACCGTCAATAAATCCTTCAAAATCAATTGTTGTGATATCTCCATTTTTAACTTTCTTTCTTCTTGGAGGAGTAACTAATCTAGCGTTGTTTTCTCTTTCCTTATCTACTTCTGCATCTACTTCTGCATCTGTAACTTCAGTTTCAACCTTAGCTACTTCTACACCTTTGTAATCACCTAATTTTACTTCTGGTTTAACAGCTACTTCTGCTGTGAAGATAAATGATTTACCTTTTTCTATCTGAACTACATCAATTTCTGGCTGAGAAACGATTTCTAATCCACTTTCAGCTGCTGCATTAGCATATGCCTCTGGAATGATTTCGTTAGCTGCATCTTCATAAAAGATAGCTGCACCATACATTTTTTCGATCATCTGTTTAGGTACTTTACCTTTTCTGAAACCAGGTACATTGAATCTACCTTTGTTTTTCTGATATGCACTTTCCATAGCTTTTTCGAATTCTTCAGCTGAAGTCTCGATTGTAAGCTTTGCCATATTTTTTTCTAATTTTTCCACTTGTAAACTCATTTTAAATAATTTCCTCCTTAAAATATATGTGAAAAGTCTGTCTCTACTTCTACATACTCACAGTCATTTTAAAAGTATATCATAACCTCAAGCAAATTTCCACTACTTTTTTATTGATATTCCTCTGTTTTAATTATTTAACATTTAACAACATAAAAATATGTCTTCAAAACTTACTTTGGAAAATGTAATCAATTCTATTCATATAGAAAAATCGCACTATCAATTTCTCTGTACGCACTTTCATCCATTACATACAGATTACTTCCATCTGTTGCCTTGTGTACCTTCACATCTATGCTGACTTCATCTGCATAAGTTATATTTTCTACTTCATTTCTAAATATATCCAAAATTCCCTGAGTATATTCTTGATAATATTGAGCTTCTGTATGTCCGGTAAATTCACCTGCTTGATTTCTTGCATTGAACTCTTCGATATAGTTTTCACCTTTTTCCATTATATTGGTTAATATATTAATAGGCTTAACCACTATTGTAACAATGTACTCATCATTATTCTCTTCTGCTTCTTCTACCCTATATTCAGCTTTCGCAAACATTTCTTTTACAACTGCTAAAAACTCCTCATTGAGAGATTCATCCACCGTCGCTCCCATTGCTTTTTGAAACATATCTGATTTCATTTTCATAACAGTTTCATAATTCGCTACTGCATTCTCCTGAGTATCCTCCGTCAATTCGAGATATTTAGTATATTCACCTTTATAATTGGCATCAAGTAAAGATTGCACATAGCCAGTAGCATCAAACTTCACACCACAACCACTACATATTATTCCTATTGCCAATACAATAGGTAATACAAATTTATAAATCCTTTTCATATATTACTGTCCTTTTTTCACTAATATACTATTGCGTTCTTTACTTTATTGGCCTTTTCCTGACAATCCAAAGTTTCCACAATTTTTAATGCAAAATCCATTGCTCCGCCCAATGCTCTACCTGTTATTATCTTACCAGTCTGAGCAACAGAAGCATCTTTTATAGTAGCTCCCTTTAACTTATTTTCATATCCTGGATAACATGTAGCCTCACAATTTTCTAATATTCCCATAGCACCTAATATGCTAGGAGCTGCACAAATTGCTGCCAAATACTTACCTTCTTCATGGAATTTTTTCACCTGTTCAACAACACCTTCATGTGCCTGTAAATTAGGTGTTCCTGGAATTCCCCCTGGTAAAACAATCATATCATAATCGTTAAAATCTACTTCTGTAAAAATTTTATCTGCACATATTCTTATGTTGTGTGAACTTGTAATTTCTACAGTTTCGTTTATAGACACCATATCAATGTCAATCCCTGCTCTACGAACAATATCCACAACTGTAAGTGCTTCCACTTCTTCCGTACCGTTCGCTAAAAAAATACATACCTTACCCATTTATTTTTCTCCTTCCATTTAACATACTCCCTATATTTTACCAAAAAATTCACCTGATTTAAAGATTATATTTATCTTTTACATAAACAAAAAGAAACTCGCAAAACAAGTTTCTCTTTGTTTGAGACGCTCTTCGAATGCTTATGCAATCATAGCATTCTTTTCGCTACCCCCGTAAATTAAAGAATTTAACATTATACTTTTTACAAATATTTCTCACCACAAATATTGCCAAAATTGCAGAAAAAACTGAAACAAGTATGTTACTAACCATCATTACTATACCAACACTCTCGCTACCAAAGTTTGTATAATTTTGCAATGCCCATAATACAGGAATTCTAAACACAAATACTCTGCAGAAATTTATTACTAATGTGTGCTTTGTATATCCAAATCCTAACATAAGTGCCACAACAGACGCATTTACTGCTAATGGAATACATCCCCCTAAAGATTCATACTTATATACTTTTATAATCAATTCCTGAAAACCTCTGTCTATAGTAGATGAACTTGTAGCAAATACTAAACTAATCTGGTCTAAAAATACTCTGGTTAGAATAAAGCCAATAGCACCTACTATTAAATTAAGTACTAATGTTTTCTTAAATGCATCTATCGCTCTTTCAACCTTACCTGCACCTAAATTTTGGCTAATAACAGCTGCAGCCCCTTCCTGAAAACCATTTTGTGGATTTGTTGTTAAACCACCAATATTGTTAGATATTCCCAATGCACCTACTGTTAATGCACCATACATACTACTCATTGAATTAATCACTACTTTTCCAAAGGAAAATGCAACTTTTTCTACAATTACCGGAAAAGAAATGGACACCATAGGACCAATAACTTCCTTTTTGAAATTCATATATTTGAATGAAAGCCCAAAAGCATTTCCCTTTAGATTCATGTTATACATTCCTGCAACAAATAAAACCATTTGAGATATAATTGTAGCTACAGAAATCATAGTGATTCCCATGTTAAACACATATACAAATAAAGCAGTAAGTACTAATTTAATTACTATTACTATCATATTTAAATAGAGAATTCTTTTAGAATTTCCTCTGGCTCTTTCTATGGCTATATATACATTATTTAAAAACATAATAACTAAGCCAACTACTTCTAATCTAAAGTATGAACTACCAATTGTAATCATTTCTTCTGGTGTTTTTGCCATTCTTAATAATTCAGGAGTAAAAGGAACAATCAAAGTAAGTAGCAATATTCCCATTCCCGCACTTAACGCGAATAAAGAGTTTACTCTTTTTTTAACTAATTCATAATCCCCACTTCCATATGCCTGACTTATCTTAAGGCTTCCACCTACTGCTAATCCTCCACCAATTGCACTTATCATCATATTTATTTGTGATAAATATGCAACTGTAGAAACTGCATTAGCACTTATATGCGATGCCATCATTGAATCAAGAATTTTGAATATACCATTCAATTCCTGATAAAATGCTAATGGCAAACCAACATGAAGCAACACAAGCCACATATTTCCACTTAGTGCAAATTCTCTATATTTTTCATCTTTTTTTGATAATTTAGCTTGACTTTCCACAATAATCGTCTCCTTTAGTACTTAACTAATTTCACAGATATACTAACTCAAATTTTAAGTATTTTCTACTGATATTTACACCTTTTATATATAAAAATACTGTTTTTTTATCTTCTTTCTCTTGCTAACAGACAAATAGTTTGGTATTCTTTTTACAAATATTAATAGGAGTAATACAAATGGATAATAAAAATAGTAAATTTTATATAGATAAAATCAAGCGTGAACAATATTTTGAAATGAGTCAGCCTCATCTTCATCCTTTTTATGAATTATATTATCTCGTTTCCGGAAAACGACGTATTTTCGTTAATGATACTATATATGAAATGGAAAAGGGAAGTTTATTACTGATTAATAAAGGGGATTTTCATCGAACTACATATATTTCATCTGAAACTCATGAACGCTTTGCCATATTTTTTTCAGAAGATTATCTAATTCCCTTATTTAATGAATTTTCATACGAGACTATAATGAACTGTTTTTCACAACCTTATATCATTATTCCTTTACAAATAAGACCAATATTCGAGGAGCTTATGAATAAGATTCTAAATGAATCCCAATCTCAGGATTTGTTTTCAAACTATATGAGAAATACTCATTTTCAGGAACTTATTATATTTATTATCCGTTACCAGACTTCTTTATTAGACTATGATAACAGTACTACTATTCCCTCAAATGATATCGACCCTTCAATTCAAAACACCTTAAAATACATAAGGAAAAATTTTGCCCAAAATATAACTTTAGAAGAAGCTGCAAAATGTGCAAATATGAGTCCTACATATTTTTCAAAAAAATTCAAGCAGACTACTAGTTTTGGCTTCAAAGAATATTTAATAAAAATCAGGCTTGCAGAAGCCTCGAAGAAGCTTATAGAAACCACAGATTCTATCACCGATATTGCTATTTCCTGTGGTTTTGGGGATGGCAATTATTTTGGGGATGTATTCAAGAAAGCAAAAAACATTTCTCCCCTTCAATACCGCAAAAAAAAGGAGTTATTTTAACTCCTTTTTCATTTTATATATCTCTTATCTACAACAAACTTAGTTTTCCAAAAACTTAAAAATCTCATGTAAATATGGATTCAATATATTATTACTCTGCATATATATTTCATGCTTTGAACCATTAACCTTTACAAGCCTAACCATGTTAACTTCTTTTTCAAGTTTATCCTGTCCTTCACTGGTAACTACTGTATCATTCTGTGCTTGAAACAAAAGAATAGGTACTTTTATTTTTTTTAAGTTTTCCCTTAAAAATATTTTTTTAAGTCCATATATCGACTGTAACAACCATGAATATGTTCCTGCATAATTTTGAAATTCTTTTGTTTTTATCCTTTTACTCAAATACCATTGAAATCTGGCTCTTGAACCTGCTGAACTGTCCTCAAATTTTTCATTCGGATTAAACTCCTGATGTACAAACATCTTCTTTTCTTTTTTTCCAAAAAGGACAGCTACTTTTGCAATTAGAGTTCCAATCCATGCAGGATACCCTCCAAAATTTATGCTAAGCATAGGCGATGACAGCACTACTTTAGAAAAATCCTCCGGATAATTCTCAGCATACAAGGTTGCTATTGCTCCACCCATAGAGTGTGCATAAAGATATAATGGTTTTCCATTTGAATGTGGTTTTACTATCTTTTCTACCAATGCCTTCAAATCTTTCGTATAATCTTCAAAATCTTCTATGTGGGTAACAGAATAATTTGCAACTTTTCTATATGAGCGTCCATGTCCTCTATGGTCAATCACAAATACACTATATCCTGCTACAAAGAAATAGTATGCCATTTCCTTAAACTTTTCGCCACTTTCAGTAAAACCGTGGCTTATGACTATGTTTCCCTTTGGATTTTCGTTTTCAAACATTTCATAGTATATATCTTTATCCTTTTCACTGTTCACATACCCAGTTTTTCTAACTTTGCCAAGGCATTCCTCAACTATTGATTCCATATCCTCTGCATAATTTTCTTCATCTATACACCAGATATTGTCATAATTTTTCAATATTAATTCTTCTCTACTCATAACTAAAATCCTCTTTTGGTAATACCATTGACCTTCTATTGATTTTTAATAATATTCTCAACCTTTTTTTCTCTATAAAAAGCAAATACTACTCCACCCAATAAACAAAATCCTGCTGCACATACTGCAACAATTCTATACCCTGCTCCATTAACAGTATTAACAGCTGCAATAGCTGTAAACAATAACATCGATACACTCTGTCCCAATTTGAATGCAAATGTTCTTGCTGCATAAAACATTCCTTCTCTATTCTCGCCTGTAACTTTGGAATCACTTAATGAAATATCAGCTAAAACAGCTTGTGGTAATATACCAAATGTCGCCATCGGTAATGATGCTATCACACAAAGAATAAAGCCTTGTGCTACTGCTGGTATTGGTAATCCCTCTCCCAAAAATGCTGTATACAAATACGCAATACTAAACAATCCAAACGCGCCTAACATAAGCTTTTTCTTTCCTAATTTAGGTGCTAATTTATTAATTGGAACATAGAAAAGCAGTGAACATGCAGTCATAGTTACAAAAAAGATTGTTGTCATTGATTCTGATAGTTTTAATAAACTGGTTACAAAATAAGGTAAACCTGTCTGAAACATTGTAAGTCCAATCCAATATAAAATATCAGACCCGGTGAAAACTTTAAAATCATTATTTTTAAATGTACTTACCAGAGATTTAATTGCTGTATCCTCACTTGGTTTCGCATCAACATAGTCCTTTTCTTTAATTGTGAAAACAGGAACCAGCATACATATAAATCCTATAGTGGCCAAAATAGCAAATGTTAATCTCATAGCACTTATTCTTCCCATACTGCCTTCAAATGCGCCCCAAATTGTAGGTGCCATATAAGCAATAGCTGTTCCTACTATGTATGTAAATGATATATATGTAGAAATATCTAATCTATCTTGTTGATTATGACCAAGTTCCGGAATTAATGCATTGTATGGTGTACAGTATGCAGTAATCGAAACGTAGTAAATCAAAATCATTACAAAGAGAAATCCTGCATTAACCCAACTATTCCCATTAACCGGTGAAACAAATATTAATACTGTTGACAGTGCAAATGGTAATGCTGCCCCTTTTAGGAAAGGGATTCTTCTACCATTAGGCGATTTACACCTGTCTGATTTTGATGCAATAAATGGATCAGTAAATGCATCAAATATTCTTCCAAATGCTGTGATGGCTCCCAAAATAGTGGCAATACCCAATATGGCCAGCCCCTGAGGAATAAACACTGTCTGACCAGCCTGAACCATTGCTTCATCTGGTTGATAATAATATACTAACCAATTAGTAATTATTCCCGATAATATTGACCAACCAAGTTGACCAATGGCAAATAACCACATTTTACTTTTTGATAATCTCTTCATATTGTTTCCTCCTTATGCTTTTAGCCCTGCTAATAATAAATTTATAATAATACTTACTTCTGTGTTATCATTTACTAAACCATCTGATTCCAGCAATTGTCCGGCAGATGATAATTTCTGCATAAGACTTAACAATGTATGCATAATTGCAAAGTAAGTCTCTTCCACAGTACTATTTAGACGAATTGTCCCATCCTTAATTCCTTTTTCCAACGCACTTGTAAAATATGGTTTTAATGCCAACAATCCTTCTTCATATTCCACCAGAAGTTCTTTTGGCATATTTGACGCCTGAACATAAGCATCAAATTCTTTTAAAAATACAAAAAATTGTGGAGAATTTTTAAATAATCTAAATAGTATATCTAAAATTTTCGTCACTTGCTCATACCCATTTTGATTTCTATATGTATCCTTCTTTATTTCCCACATATATTTTTCTGATTCATTTTTCCAAATATAGATTGCACATTTCACAGATAATTGAGCCTTTGTATTAAAGTATCTATATACAGTTGCCACTCCCACCCCTGCATTTGTGGCTATTTCTTCCATCTTTACTCTCTCAATTCCTTTTTTGCAAAATAAGTCTATTCCACTATTTATAATAGCTTCTGTCTTTCGTTGTTTTTGTCTCTCTATGGTACTTAATGTTTTATTACTGTCCATACCTTCACTCCTTTATGATAGTTATACTATCACTTTTATGTTTTTTATTCAATTTGGCATTTTTGACAGTTTTTATTTTTGTGCATTATGCAACAAAATAATAGTTATTCTATCATTTATTCAAGTTCTATTTTGTGATTATTGCCTAGTGTTAAAGTCAATATAACAATATATACTATTATTAATCTTGATTTTTACCTAAGAAAGTGAGGCTTTAATTATGGAAATCGAACGAAAATTTTTACTAAAATCTTTACCTGATAATTTAGAAGAATATACTTTCAAAGACATAGAACAAGGTTATCTGTGTACAGAACCGGTTGTTCGCATCAGAAAAAGTAATGATAAATATACATTAACTTATAAGTCGAAAGGCTTCTTATCCAGAGAAGAATACAACTTACCCCTTACTGAGGAAGCATATTTGCATCTACGAAAAAAAGTTGATGGCAATATTATATCTAAACGCCGCTATCTAATTCCCTATGACGATAAACATACTATCGAATTAGATATTTTCAATGCTCCTTTTCAAGACATCCAATTAGCAGAAGTTGAATTTGAATCTGAAGAGGATGCAGCTGCCTTTACTATTCCAGACTGGTTTTCCAAAGAAGTCACCTATGATAAGCATTATCATAATAGTTACTTAAGTGAAAAGAAGATAGACTAATTTGCCTATCTTCTTTTCTAATATTCTTCCATTAGCAATTTATAAACCTTATTAACTTTCACTTCATAACAAAAGCCACGAATGTTCTATATCAAATTATAAACAAAATATTTCCAATGCAAAAAACTACTTCATATGTTCTCTAACTTTATAACCTACATCTGGTTTATTAGTTATTATTGCATTCACTCCACTATTAATCATAATTTGCATATAATTTTCTTTATCTACTGTCCACACATTTAAATCCAAGCCTCGCTTTTTACATTTCTTCACAAAATCTGGTTTTAAAATATGAAAGAACTCTGGATGAAGTGCATCAGCCCCATATTTAGATGCATATGACGGTATTTTTATAAATGAATCAGCAAACAAAAATCCGACTTTTGCCTCTGGATTCATTTTCTTAAGTCTAACTACACTTTTATGGTTAAAAGACGAATAAATAATATTATTTTTCATATTCATTGTCTTTGCCAGCTCCAACACCTTTTTTTCAATTCCTTTATACTCAAATACATTTGTTTTTAATTCAACATTTATATCCATATCTGTTGTTTTCATTAGTTCGTATACTTCTCTTAATGTAGGTATTTTTGCCTCTGGAAATTCCGGATGAGTTTTGTTAAAATTCAACTCCTTTAATTCCTTTAAAGTATAATCCTTTACAAAACCTTCCCCATTACTTACTCTTTCTAACCATTCATCGTGTACTACTACCAGTTCTCCGTCTTTTGTTAATTGAACATCTAATTCGATACCATCTGCCTTTTGTTCAATAGCCATTTTAAAAGCTTCTAATGTGTTTTCCGGTGCATATGCACTTGCACCCCTGTGTGCCCATATTTTTACCATAATCTATCTCCTTTTTCCTTTAAACGCCCTCAAACCAGTACATATTCACTGTACTGGTTTAAGGATTTTGAGAAGTAAATATTTATATCAAAAATAAGATAATAGCTTATTCATTTAATAAATTATACTCTTCAATAGCATTATTAATCTGTTCTGCCATTTTTGCAACCGCTTCTTCAGCTGATTCATTTCCATTAAGCAAATTTTCAATTTCTGTTTCTACAATCTGTCTTGATTCTGGGAATACACTTAATAAAGCACCTGCTGATTCCGGTGAAGAATCATGTAACTGATCAATTGCTGTCATAAACTGTGGATATTTCTCAACATTTTCTTTGAAAACTGCTTCATTATGTGCTTCTGTTGTTACTGGGAAATATCCAGTCTGTGAATTCCAATATGCCTGTGATTCAGCTGATACTAAGAATTTAATAAATTCCCAAGTTGCTGCTGCTTTAGCATCATCCTTATTATCCAATGCCCATAATGAACCACCACCAATAGATACTCCACCTTTATCAGATGTTGTAACTGTTGGGAAATAAGCTGTTCCAACTTCAAATGCTCCATTTACATCATTTAAAATCTGTTTCAAAGAAGCTGTTGAACCAAAAGTAATTGCTGCTTTACCAGCTGTAAAATCTGCAATTGCTGCATCATCATCACCAACATTTGGAGCATAACCTTTATCATAAAGTGATTTCCATGCATTTAAAATGTTAAGACCAGCACCATTTGAATCGAATTCTACTGCTGTAGCTGCTGCTTCTCTACCATTTCCGTTATCAACAAAATGTAATTGCTGTTTACAAACGAACTGTTCAAAGAACCAGCCGTAAATACCAAATGCTACTGCTTCGCCAGCACCACCTTCATTCATTAGCTTTTCGCTAATTGCTTCTATTTCAGGTAAGCTAGTTGGAACTTCTGTAATTCCTGCTGCATCAAACATATCTTTGTTATAGTAAAGAATAGGTGTTGATGAATTGAATGGCATAGAGTATAACTGATTATCTATTGTATAATATGCTGCAATATTTGGTTCTAATGCAGACATATCGTATCCGTCAGCATCTATTAATTCCTGCATAGGGATAATCCAACCAGAATCAATCATAAATCTTGTTCCAATATCATAGATTTGCACTAAGTCTGCTCCCATATTACCTAACTGTGCACTCTTTAATTTATTAATTGCATCATCATATGAACCCTGATATTCAGATACAACTGTGATTCCTTTTTCATTTTCTTCATTAAATTTCTTTACAAGATACTCAACTGCTTCACCGTTAACACCACCCATTGAATGCCAAAAAGTGATTGTTGTACCGTCTGCTACATCTGCTACAGTTTCTACTTTGTTTTCACTAGCCTCTGTTGTTTCAATTTCTGTTGTTTCAACTTCTGTCTGAGTTGTATTCTCATTTGTACTTGACGCTCCACATCCCATACAACCCATTACCATTGTCGCTGCTAAAATACCAGCAATTAGTCTTTTTTTCATTTCTCCTCATTTTCCTTTCTTAATAAAAAGTTTTACTTTGAACTAAGAATGTGCTTTGCACATTCTAGCGCCGCTTTTGCGATATTCTACTCCTGCAAAAGTGTGCGCAGCTTCCTTATCGTGGTCTTTTCAAATACTAATGTATTTTGAACTTTTCCCACAAATCTATGTAAACGCATAAACGTTACATTCTCTAACCCTTAACAGCACCACTGAACATTCCACGAATTAGCTGTTTTTGACCTACAATAAATATTGATATTGAAGGAATTATAATCATTACAACTCCTGCTATCATCATAGTAATAGACTGTGATTCAACACTATCCAGCATACTAATACCAATCTGAACTGTTCTCATTTCATTACTGCCAGTCACAAGTAATGGCCACATATACATATTCCATGCATTAATAAATGTATAAACCGACATGGCTCCAATAGCTGATTTCGTTAACGGAATCAAAATTGTTCTAATAAATCTTAAATTACCACATCCATCCAGCTTAGCTGACTCATATAAAGAAATTGGGAAAGACATATAAAATTGTCTAAATAAGAATATTCCCATTGCAGATGTCAGATATGGAATTATCAAAACCTTATAAGAATCTAACCATCCCAGCTTACTAACTGTAAGATAATTAGAAATAATTGTTGCTTCGCCCGGTACCATCATTGTTGCCATAACCAACATAAATAATATATTTTTCCCCTTGAACTCCAAAAACGAAAATGAAAACGCCGCTAAAGAACAAGAAATAATCTGACCTATTGTTATTAATCCTGCTACCATAAAAGAATTCATAACAAATCTTGCCAAAGGTACTTTCTGTAATGCCATCTTAAAGTTATCTAAAGTTGGTCTGGATGGAAGCAAATTAAATTCCATTGTAAATAATTCATTTGATGGCATGAACGCCACACTTATTGCATATAACAAAGGGGACAATACAATTATCATAAAAATTGTGTTACAAATAACAAGTAATGTTTTATTTCTTGTTCTTTTTGCCTTTGCTTTTACATTCATTTGTTCTTGAAGTTTTATTAAATACTCTTCATCTACTGCTAAATCCTGAATGTTTCCTACGTGATCCATCAATAGCTAACTCCCTTCTTTTCTATTCTAAACATAATTAATGTTAAAACCATAATAATCAAAAACAGTATTACTGATTCTGCTGCTGCACTTCCAAATCTAAAATTAAAGAAAGCATCTCTATAAATTGAATAAACAATTAAGTTTGTTGATTCACCTGGTCCACCTTCTGTAAGAATCTTAACTTGACCAAATGACTGAAATGCCTGAATAATATTAACCACTAAAGTATAAAATAGTATCGGACTCAAACCCGGCAACGTTAGTCTAAAGAATTTCTGTACTTCTCCAGCACCATCTACAGATGCTCTCTCATATATAGTCTCATCAATATTACTTAATCCCGCACTAAAGTACAAAAAATTAATTCCACTGTTAAGCCAGGCAGTTAATATAGCTACACAAATCAAGGCATATTTCGGATCATTAATCCAATTAATATTTAATCCCAAAAGCTTATTCACAATACCAACTGTTGGATTTAACATAATTTTAAATACCAATGCTGCCGACGATGATGCAATTGCCATAGGCAAAGCATATGCGGTACTAAATATTCTAATTCCCGGAAATGCCTTATTACAAAGTACTGCCGCCACAAGTCCTAACAACATACTTCCAATAACAACTATTACCACAAATATAGTAGTAACCAACAAACTATTATAAAAAGATTCCGATTTTAGCAAGTCAATATAATTTCCAAATCCTACAAATAATTTTGCCTGTCCCATTTTATTAGTCTTAAACAGGCTCAAATAAATAGTTTTAAAAAATGGGTAAAATAAAAATATAGCGAAAATTATCATTGCAGGAATTAAGAAAATATAAGGACTAACTCTCTTCATACAACATTCCATTTTACTTCTCATAATTTAATCTCCTATTAAATTAATTTTTTTCTCATAACCAAAAATCACAAGTATTCTGTGTCAAATTAACATTTTTTCTTTTATTTCACGGCTAAAGTCGCAAACACTCTGTCTCTAATCATTAAAAATATTTTCTTCAGTATCCAAATCAAAGAAATGCATTCTGTTCTCATTGATAGAAATTTCAATATAATCTCCACACTTGACCTTAGTTTCAGAAGTAGTTTTTAATGTATATTCATGTCCTTGAATTTTAAAATGAATAATAACATCATTTCCAAGCAATTCGCGCATTGTTACTTCTGCCTGCATAACTAATTTTCCAATATTTTCATTTGTATCTATTTTGTTCTTACAATCATTCTCTGCTTTCTCAATGCAAATATCTTCTGGTCTTACACCTATAAAAACTTTTTTCCCTTGATAAGATTTTTTCTTTAAAATACTACCAATAATGTCATTTAAAATAATTCGTCCATTAGAAACAATCATTTTCACTTTTTCGCCATCCTCTATACAATCTGCCACAAAAAAATTCATTGCCGGACTTCCAATAAATTCTGCCACAAATTTGCATCTAGGTTTATCATATATTTCTCTTGGCGAATCAATCTGTTGAATTATCCCATCTTTCATAACAACAATTCTTGTTGCCAATGTCATTGCTTCAACTTGATCATGCGTCACATAAATAATAGTCGCGCCTAATTCCTTGTGTAATTTAGCCAATTCCACTCTCATCTGACTTCTCAACTTAGCATCCAGATTCGACAAGGGTTCATCCATAAGAAATACTTTTGCATTTCTTATGATTGCACTTCCTATTGCAACACGTTGTTTTTGTCCTCCAGATAACGCTCTAGGTTTTCTATCAAGAACTTCTTGTATTTTAAGTATTTTTGCTACTTTTCTAACTCTCTCATCAATTTCTTTCTTAGATACTTTTCGAATTCTCAATGAGAATGCTAAATTCACATACACACTCATGTGTGGATATAATGCATAATTTTGAAATACCATTGATAAATCCCTCGCTTGAGGTTCTACAAGATTAACAAGATTGCCATCTAACCATAACTGTCCATTACTTATATCTTCTAATCCGGCAATCATTCTTAATGTTGTAGATTTTCCGCAACCACTAGGACCAACAAAAATAATAAATTCCTTTTCATTTACTTCTAAATTGAAATCCTTGACTGCATACAATCCATTTTCATAGCATTTACTTACATTTTTAAGTGCTAATACAGCCATTTACTTCTCCTCCATCTCGCTTAATCCTTTTACACTATACCCCTGTTTTGTAAAATTAATCATCTTCACTTTGTAAATTAAACGTAAATGGTTTGTATATTCATTATTTTCAAAAATTCTAACGAAAATAATATATGATTTGAAACTATCAGATTAAGACTCATTTTTACACATACCCACTTAGATATAATCACGAGTATAACTGTTTAAATGTTAGATACTATATTATTTAACTTCAGACTTTCATAATGCTAATTGTCAGAATTTGAATACCTACTGATTAACATTAGTTTTTTGTCTAAGATACTATATTATATAGAAACTATATTTACTGATAAAAATATTCTCTATAGATTTTATTAATTGATATTTCTTTCAAAACTATTAATACATAAATGTTTTTCAATTTACAGCACAAAAAAACAGGTCTCTAAACTGATACCTGTTTCTCACTACACTAATATATATAAAATGTGCTTGGAGGGATTCGAACCCCCGACCCACGGCTTAGAAGGCCGTTGCTCTATCCAACTG
>CAYOMP010000049.1:13041-16498 GCA_964405075.1 uncultured Lachnospiraceae bacterium | reverse complement strand
ACATAAGGAGAAAAACGCCAGGCTATGCTGAAATAAATATAAAACGAGTTACCAATTAAGTAGTGTACAATATGGGGTAAATAGTGAGGAGTAAAAATTATGGAATGTGGAATAAATTTTAGAAGTTCTGAGAGTCAGGCAGAATATTTCGAGGCATATGAGAAAACAATGCAGTTGTTTTCTATTGATGTGCAGGAAGAATATGTGGATACCGAATTTGGAAAAAGCTATGTTATTAAGGCTGGGAATGAGAGCAATCCGCCTCTTGTACTTCTTCACGCTGCGAGCTGCGGTTCGCCGATTTGGTATAAGAACTTTGAAAAACTGAGTAAATCATACAGGCTTTATGCCATTGATTTGATTGGCGAAACTTCAAAGAGCCTTATGAAAAAGAAAATGAAAAATCCATCAGATAATGCAAAATGGCTTAATCAAACAATAGAAGGATTAGGGTTAAATAAAGTTAATTTGTGTGGTCTTTCTATTGGAGGATGGAATGCAGCGAACTATGCAGCAAGATATTCCCCAAAAGTGAATAAGCTTGTACTAATTAGTCCTGTTCAGACCTTTGCAAAGATGTATAGTTCATATTTCTTTAAAATTATGAAAATGGGATTCAACCCAACAAGGGAGAATGTTGAAAATTATATTGGCTGGGGGAGTGAAAAGGAGGGTGCTCTTCCTGACAGTATCATTACACAATTTACATTGTCTGTAATGAATATGAACTCAAATGCCAGCTTTCCAAAGTGGCTTAAAGAGAAGCAGGTTAAGTCAATTGATATGCCTGTGTTGGTTTTATTTGGGGAAAATGAATTTGCTTTTGATATTAGAAAGGCAGAAAAGCGTGCAAGAAAATGCATTAAACATTTAGATATGGAAATTGTAAAGGATGCATCACATCTTATTCCGGTAAGTAAACCTGAATACATAAATTCTAGAATTCTTCAATTTCTGGAGGATTAAAAAAGTTAAAGAGACATATTAAACAAATGTTGATTAAATGAAAGAATTGGAAAAATGGGATTAAAGATGTACAAAGAACAGCAAAAAACATTTTACAGGGAACTTATGACGTTAGCAATTCCTTTGTCAGCGTTAGGGTGTTTTGTATTCTACTGGTCAGTTATGGCTGTATACATAGTTATGTGACTTGATGAAATAGTTAAAGTTCCGTTTATTCCAAGACGCTACAAAAAGTATTTGTGGGTAAAAAATCTCACGATTTAGAGGTGTTGATTTAGCAAAGTATAAGGAGTATGCGCCCGTTAATTGAAAAGGGCATAAAAAAGAAAGAATATTGACAACTTTAGATTTATAAGGGGAGACTTAAAAAAATGGATTTTGAATTAAAACAATTAGATATAAGTAATATTGATACGATTAAACCATTCTTCGTAGATATATTCACAAATGAACCTTGGAATGATGATTGGAGCGATGAGGAACAATTGCATCAATACATTATGGATTTAATAGGACAAACTAATTCTCTGACGTTAGGTTTTTTCTTAAAAGGAGAGATGGTAGGCTTAGCTATGGGACATATTAAGCATTGGTATGAAGGAACGGAATACTATATTGAGGAGTTTTGCATTTGCAGAACTAAACAAGGACTTGGAATTGGAACAGAGTTTTTAAAAAGTATAGAGCAGAATATTGTTAGTCAGAATATAAAACATATTTTTTTACAGACAGAAAGAAATGTTCCAGCTTATCATTTCTATAAGAAAAATGAGTTTATTGAATTATCGGAGCATGTATCTTTTATAAAAGAAATAAAATGAAAAAGTAAATGATTTAACAATATTAAGACTTTGGGGTGAGTGCATGGCATTTTGCCCCTTTATTTATGCGAGAATACTCTGTTTGTAGGATTTTTCGGCGACTGCCGCGATAACTTGTGAAATTAGCAAAGGATGTTTCATATAGTTGAAAATCTATCTAGAATTGTGATAAAATATGCAAGATACAACGAGAGTATACAAAAAGTAATATAAGAACGGAGATAAAATTATGTTCAATCCAGCGACAATGATGAAGATAATGAGTGCAAAAAATAAGTTTAATAATAATCATCCAAAATTTGTGGCATTCTTAAAAGCAATGTTCGCAAATGGAATTCAGGAAGATACTATTATTGAAATAACAATAACAAAACCAGGCGAAGAGCCTGTTACATCTAATATTAAAGTTAAGCAGTCTGATTTAGAATTATTAGATGAATTAAAAAATATTACAGCATAGGTGAAAGGGGAAAAAATTATGGTTAAGCACGTTATTTTATGGCAGTTAAAAGATGAATTGTCTCAGGAAGAAAAGGAAAACGTGAAGTTAGGAATCAAAGAAGGATTAGAATCACTTCAGGGTAAGATACCTGGATTGGTTGACATTAAGGTAAATATTAATGGATTGGCTAGTTCAAATGCTGATTTAATGTTAGATTCCAGTTTTGAAAGTGAAGAAGCACTAAAGGGGTATGCTGTACATCCAGAGCACGTTGCAGTAGCAGATGGAAAGGTTAGACCTTATACAAAAAGTAGAGTATGTCTAGATTATGAAGTGTAGTCTTTATGACTTGATGAAGAATACGGGCTAATTTGGACATAAGATGAATGCAAAAATGACTAATTGATTTGGGATGAGTCTAATCAAGCGTCAAATCATAATACCTTTGGGTGGATACTTTATTTTTGCATAAATAATAAGTAGTTCTAAATGATTTATTTGCTAATATATGCGAACGTGGAATAGATTATTTAGGGCTATTTTTGCTTTACAGTAGTAATGAGGAAAAATTATGTATACATAAGTTTTTGACGAGGACCGCGAAACTAGCAGAGCGTGTTTCTAATAATTTATATACAGTAAACTATTTGATAGAGGAAAAGGATTCAAATGGCAAAAAAGAAAAAGGATTATATACAATTTAGATATTATGAAGTTCCACAAAATGAGCCGGTTTTGGCACTAATTGGTCAAACATGGGTAAGAGAGTATGGGGTAGAGATTGGGTATTTACATTTCCATAATCTGTTAGAAATTGGAATTTGTTATTATGGAAATGGAGACTTAATAATTGAGGATACAACAGCCAGGTTTGGCGAAAAAATGATTTCTTTTATACCCAAGAATATCTTACATACCACTAACTGTGATGTGGGAACTAAGGCTTTTTGGGAGTACCTATTCATAGATGTTGAAGGCTTTTTGGAAAAACACTATGGAAAGAAAAAATCTGTAGTGGATAATTTGATAAAGAGCATTAATAGAAAAGCTATATTTATCAAAGAAGAAGATAATGATAAATTATCAAATATGGTTAAAGATATATTTGAAGAGATGAAGAACAAGAATAAGTATTATTGTGAAAGTGTGAATGGAATAGTATTATCAATGTTAATTGAATTGGCTAGGGTTAATGAAAATGCCTATGAACTAGAGAGAAACAAGGTCA
>CAYOMP010000049.1:0-13031 GCA_964405075.1 uncultured Lachnospiraceae bacterium | reverse complement strand
GAAAAAATAGAAGACCTAAAAAATGTTAAAACAACTACAACTAATGGAAATTATGTGGAAAAGAAATATGACATATCATTTAATAAACAATCTAAGGTAAAAGAAAATATTAAAGAAGCCATAGAATATATGGATGATAATTTTGAAAAAGAAATAAAAGTGGGAGAACTGGCTGATATGTGCCATATTAGTGAACCTTATTTTAGAAAAGCATTTTTTGAATATACTAATTTATTGCCAAATGAGTATTTAAATGTAGTTAGAATCCACAATGCTTGTGAATACATAAAAAAAGGGTATGATAGTATGTCCGAAGTTGCGTTTAAGGTTGGCTACAGTACACAATCGACCTTTAATCGTAATTTTAAGAAGTATATGGGGGTAACACCTAATGAATGGAGAAACCATCCGGAGAATTATGAAAGTAAATTGTTGAGGTATAAGATATCAACATATGATGGATGGTAAAAAATACGAAAAAACAGATTTTAAATAAAATAATATTGTTAAAATTACAACAAAGCATTGGCTTGAATGGTAAAAAACACAATAGTAATGCAAAAAAATAGGTTTTAATAGTAAAAAATAACGAAAATTTACGAAAATGCAAAAAAGTGGTTCGAAAATGCAAAAAGTATATTGGACATATATGGTATTATCGTTATACAAAGTATTGAAGAAACATAAAAAGTGTACAAAATATACAAAAAGACTTGTTTTTCAATACTAAGAAGTATAGTTGAATATGGGAGGAACATTACTATGAAGAAAAGAATTATTTCGTTATTGATGGCAGCAGCTATGACTGTATCGTTAACAGCATGTGGAAGCTCAGCAAACACAACAGAGAATGCTGCTTCAGATGCAACAGCTAGTACAGAAACAGCAGCTACTACAGAAGCAACAGCAACAGATGACAATACTTTAACAGTTTGGTGTTGGGACCCAGCATTTAACATTTATGCTATGGAACAGGCAGCAGAACTTTACAAGAAAGATCATCCAGATGTAACAGTAAATGTTGTTGAAACACCTTGGGAAGATGTTCAGACAAAACTTACTACAGCAGCTACTGGTGGACAGTTAGATACATTACCAGACATTATGCTTATGCAGGATAATGCATTCCAGAAAAACCAGATTAGTTATCCAGATGTATTTGCTGATTTAACTAATTCAGGAATCGATTTTTCTAAGTTTGCAGCTGGTAAAGTAGCATACTCAACAGTTAATGGTAAAAACTATGGTGTACCATTCGATAATGGCGCAGTTATTGCATGTTATAGAACTGATGTATTAGCAGAAGCAGGATATACAGTTGATGACTTTACAGATATTACTTGGTCACAGTACATCGAAATGGGTAAAGAAGTTTTAGCAAAAACTGGTAAACCATTATTATCTTGCCAGGCAGGTGAAAGTGATTTATTAGTTATGATGCTTCAGTCAGCTGGTTCAAGTTTATTTGATGAAAGTGGAAATCCAAATATTGTAAACAATGATGTTTTAAAGAATGTTATGCAGGTATATGCAGATCTTGTAACTAGTGGTGTATTAGTTGAAGTTAACGATTGGGATCAGTATGTAGGAAGTTTCACTAACGGTACTGTAGCTGGAACAATCAACGGATGTTGGATTATGGCTTCTATCCAGACTGCAGAAGATCAGGCTGGTAACTGGGCTATTACAAATATGCCAAAACTTGAAGGTGTTGATACAGCAACAAACTACTCTAACAACGGTGGTTCAAGCTGGGCAGTAACTACAAATTGTAAAAATACAGATTTAGCGTTTGATTTCTTAGCTAGCACATTTGCAGGTAGTGTTGAATTCTATGAAACAATTCTTCCAAGCTCAGGTGCATTAGCTACATATGCTCCAGCAGGAGATAGTGATGTATATGCTCAGCCACAGGAATTCTTTGGTGGAGATGCTGTATATGCTAAAATCACTGAATATGCAACAAAAGTTCCAAGCAACAACACTGGTGTATACTATTATGAAGCACGTGATGCGGTAGCAGCAGCTATTACTAATGTAGTAGCAGGTAGCGACATCGAAACAGAGTTAAAGAATGCAGAAGATACTGTTAAATTCCAGATGGGACAGTAGTATCAGATTAAAGTAATAAATTGGTGGGAACAGCTAATGACTGTTCCCACATAATTACTACCTTAGTATGCAAGAGTACGCTCCTGAGGGGGAGCTTTTTTTATACCTTAAAATGGCATAATTCCCCTGCTTTTATAAGTAATTTTTATTAATCAGTATGGTACTCATAAGGAGGGACAATTTGTGAGTGAACAAAATAAGAAAAAAGGACTCGCTTTAAAGACTAAACAGAACCTTACAGGATGGGGAATGTTAGCACCGGCAACATTATTAATTGCTGTAATGAGTTTTGTTCCAATGATAAGAGCACTTATACTTTCTTTTAAGACGGGTATAGGCGCACAGATGACATGGGCTGGATTGTACAATTACGTAAGAATGTTCCAAGATCCAGTATTTATGCAAGCATTAAAAAATAACTTTATTTATCTTATTATTCAGGTTCCAATAATGTTAATTATGGGAATGGTATTAGCTTCAATGCTTAATAATAAGCATTTGAGATTTAAAGGATTATTTATAACTGCAATATTTTTACCATGTGCTACTTCATTAGTATCATATGCAATTATTTTTAGATCACTATTTGCAGTTGATGGATTTGTAAATACAATACTTATTAAATTAGGTATATTAAATACAGGTTATAACTTTTTAGGTCATCCAAACAGTGCAAGAGCTGTAATTATTATCGCTCTTATTTGGAGATGGACAGGATACAACATGGTATTCTACTTATCAGGTCTTCAGAATATTGAATATTCAGTATACGAAGCAGCTAAAATTGATGGAGCATCAGCTTGGAAACAGTTTTGGAAAATTACAGTTCCATTATTGAAACCAACAATTCTTTTAACTGCTATTATGTCAACAAATGGTACATTACAGTTGTTCGATGAGTCAGTTAACTTGACAAATGGTGGACCAGCAAATGCAACTATTACAATGTCTCATTACATTTATAATATGTCATTTAAGTATGTTCCAAACTTTGGATATGCAGCTGCAATGTCATATTTGATCTTGATTCTAGTTGCAGTATTAGCATTTGTACAGATGAAAGTAGGTGACAAGCGTGATTAAGTTTAAGAAATTTCTAACATATGCGTTTTTAACAATTGTATCTTTATTATCAGTATTTCCGTTGGTTTGGATGGTTATTTCAGCCACAAATAAAAGTGTTGATGTAGTTAATGGAAGATTAATTCCAGGTACATATTTGATGGAAAATATGAAGAATTTGTTTGCACAGTGTAATGTTGGTACAGCAATGTTTAATTCGTTTAAATATGCGTTAGTTTTAACTGTTTTATCATTGCTTGTGTGTTCATTAGCCGGATATGGTTTTGAAATTTTCCATGACAAAATGAAAGATGGAGTTATGTCAGTTATCCTTTTAGCTATGATGGTACCATTTGCAGCAACAATGATTCCATTGTTCCAAATGTTTTCAAATGCTAAATTGTTAAATACAACAGTAGGGTTTATTTTACCAACTATTTCAACACCATTCTTGATTATGATGTTTAGACAAAGTGCCAGATCATTTCCACATGATATAATTGAGGCGGCACGTATTGATGGCTTGGGAGAAATTAGTATATTCTTCAAAATGTTTTTCCCTACAATGCGTTCAACATATGCAGCAGCTATGACAATTACATTTATGAATGCTTGGAATAACTATTTATGGCCAAAGGTAATAATGCAAGATGATGCGAGTATTACAATGCCAATGTTAGTTGCCAATCTTACACAAGGTTACGTAACAGACTATGGTATGTTAATGTTAGCAGTATTAATATGTACAATTCCAACAGTAGTTATCTTTTTCTTATTACAGAAGAGTTTTGCTGAAGGTATCACAGGAGCTGTTAAATAATGAAATATGATAAATTTTTATATGGTGGGGATTATAATCCAGAACAATGGTTAGATTACCCGGATATTTTGGAAAAAGATATAGAATATATGAAAGAGGCTGGAATAAATACAGTAACTCTTGGAGTGTTCTCATGGTCTAAATTAGAACCAAAAGAAGGCGAATATAATTTTGGATGGTTAGAAGAAATCATTGACAAATTATATGCAAATGGTATCTATACAATATTGGCAACACCATCAGGTGCCAGACCAAAATGGTTAGCGGATAAGTACGAAGAAGTGTTACGTTGCGATGAAAATCGCAACCGCAACTTCTTTGGATTCAGACATAATCATTGCTATACTTCACCAGTTTATCGTGAGAAAATTGCAAAGATAGATGGAGAACTTGCTAAACGTTTTGGAGAGAAAGATGCTGTTATTATGTGGCATATTTCTAATGAATTGGGTGGCGAATGTCATTGTGATTTATGTCAGGATGCTTTTAGAAAATGGTTAAAAAACAGATATAAAACAATCGATGTAGTTAATAAAAAATGGAATACTACCTTCTGGAGTCATGTATATGATGACTTTGAGCAAATAGAAGCACCTTCACCAAGGGGAGAAACCTTTTTGATGGGGTTAAACCTTGATTGGAAGAGATTTGTAACTGATCAGACCGCTGACTTTGTTAAGTGGGAAATTGAAGCAATTAGAAAAGCTGGGTCAGATAAGCCTTCTACAGTTAATATGATGTATTACTATGACGGATTAGATTACAATAAGTTTAAGGATGTAATTGATATTACATCTTGGGATAATTATCCAACATGGCATAGTAAAAATGAATATGAAACTGCACTTGATTGCGGAATGTATCATGATATTATAAGAGGGATTAAGGGCGAACCATTTTTGCTTATGGAATCATGTCCTTCCAGTACCAATTGGCAAAGTGTTAGTAAATTAATAAAACCTGGAATGCTTGAGGCTGCGTCATTACATGCAGTAGCACATGGTTCACAAAGCGTTTTGTATTTTCAAATAAGACAAAGCCGAGGAGCTTCTGAAAAGTTCCATGGAGCCGTTATTGACCATTATGGTGGCAAGGATACTAGAGTATTTCGGGAAGTAACTGATCTCGGCCAGGTATTAGAATCTATTGAGGAAGTTATAGATAGTGAGGTTCGCTCAGAAGTAGCGGTTATTTATGATTTTGTGAATCGTTGGGCAGTTGAAGGTTCACAGGGGCCTAGAAATATAGGAGTTAATTACAAAGAAGCGATTTTGAAATCATACACAGCATTTAAAAAGCAGGGCATTAATGTTGATGTGATTGGTGCCGATAAGGCATTTGATGATTATAAAATAGTTGTGGCACCAATGATGTATATGTATGATGAAAGCTTTGTGGAAAAAGTAAAAGCTTTTGTAAAATCAGGTGGACAGTTTGTTCTTACATATTGGTCTGGAGTTGTTGACGAAAATGATTTGTGTTATCTTGGCGGTTTTCCACACGGATTAATTGATGTATTAGGACTTAGAAGCACAGAAATTGATGGTTTATATGAAGATGAGAAGAATTCTTTTGTCTTGAACAATAAGTCAAATATGAAGTTTAAGCTTAAGAAAAACTATGAATGCAATATTTTGTGTGACATAGTTGCAACTTCTACAGCAAAGGCTATTATGGAATATGGTGATGACTTTTATAAGGGCAAACCAGCATTAACTGTTAATAATTATGAATATGGAAAAGCATATTATGTTGCAGCAGATGCAGAACAGGAATTCTACAATGATTTTTATGAAAATCTTGTTAAAGAGGCAGGAGTAACTAAATACTTTAATAAGAGAGTTGATAAGAGAATAGAAGTTAATATTCGACAGAGTGAAGATAATAAATATATATTTATGCAGAATTTTTCACAGGATGAAGTTGAAGTAGAATTTCCAAAGGGCAATTTTGACATTATTTATGGAGATTGTCGAAATGGTAGAATTAAAGGCTTTGGAACAGTAATTCTCAAAAGTATATAAAAAGTTACTGAAACAAAATTGTATTGTTTAAAGTTAGACAGACAATAACAAGAATATTAATATGATCGCTAAGATGAGGCTAGGTAAAACGTACGGTTTTGCCTGGCCTCATAGCATAATTAAAACAGTATTTTAATTAAAACCAAAGAATTTCTGTGTTACTTTATAACCTACAACAGAAATTTTGCGACCTCCACGACCAGGAAGATTCATTGTGGTTCCTAATAATCCGGTTCTTAATCTCCAGAAAAGGCGGGCATCCTTTTTCTTAAGATATTGCCATAATTCTTTTTTCTTCTCCAGACTTTCTGAGGTATTGGCACGTATAAGCATAATAGATGATACTGTAGTTATAATATCCAGATAACTTATCATATAGTTTCTAAGTTTTCTATTTGGGATTTTATACATATTGTATGCATCAATCATTATTTTATTAACACGCAACTGTTGGTCTATCCTTCTAATCATTACCTCTTCATGGACAGATTGATCGTCTCTTCCAATGAAGTATCTGTAAAAGTTTACATTTAAGTAATACATAGTTTTTACATATGGAAGAGGTTGATATACGAAAAGATTATCAACATAAAAAGTGTGTTTAGGCAACTCTAACCCGCAATCCCTTAATAATTCAGTACGATAGATAACTGAGTGCATCAAGATATATTGTCCTTTTCTAAAATGACGAATATCTTTCCATGTGAAGATTTTGTCCTGAGGTAAAGCTGTACGATAGCTCATAACCTTTTTGTGCTTTGCCCCCTGTTTTTCATAAACGAAGTTAGAAATAAGCATATCGAGAGTCTGGCTTCCACCAACGATCCCCTTAAGTGTGTCCAAAATTTTGTGGTAAGCCTCTTCGTTAACCCAGTCATCGCTATCAACGACTTTGAAGTAAAGTCCGGTAGCATTTCGAATACCGGTGTTAACAGCTTCGCCGTGTCCACCATTTTCCTGATGAATAGCCTTAATTATTGTTGGAAAACGTTTAGCATACTCATCTGCAATTGTAGCAGTGTTATCAGAAGAACCGTCATCAACAATTAATATTTCAACATCTTCTCCTCCAACTAGTAAAGAGTCTATACATTTTTTTATATATGCTTCAGAATTATAGCAAGGTACCGCTATTGATAATAATTTCAAAATTAATTCCTCCTTATTGGAAAATACTAACTATCTTATTATAATCGTTTTTGTACGATTAGCCAATACATAATTCTTAACAAAATATAGTCAGATTTCTTAAAGTATTTAACGGGAAAATAGGATATATTAATTGGAAGAAATCTTGAGCAATCACTATATCGTGTAATTAATGTTAGTATGTGGTTATTATAAAACGAATCTGTAAATGTGATATAATTACCGGGAGAATTAAGTTAGAAATATATATTAAATGCAAAAGTATAATAACTAAAGATGTGGAATGGAGAGACAAAAGAAATGGAATTCAGATTAGGTAAACTCACAGATTTGGATGAAATCTGTGAATTAGTTAAATTAGCTATAAAGAATATGGATGGACAGGGAATATTACAGTGGGATGAGTTATATCCTATGCGTGAGGACTTTGAAGAGGATGTAAAAAAACAAGAATTATATATATGTATATTGGATAAAAAAATTGTGGCTATATATGTTTTGAATCAAGAATGCGACGAAGATTATGCCAGTGGTAGATGGAAGTATCCTGATGCAAGTTATATAGTTTTACATAGATTATGTGTTAATCCTTCTGTGCAAAATCAGGGGATTGCAACGAAGGTTATAAGACATATATTTGCACAGGTAAACGAAATGAAAATAGAGAGCATTAGATTGGATGCGTTTTCCAGCAATCCATATGCTCTTCGTATGTATGATAAGCTAGGATTTGAAATTGTAGGTGAAGTAGAATTTCGTAAAGGAAGATTCTATTTGATGGAGAAAAAAATATAGTAAATATGGGTATCTTGCTTGCATTATTAATAGAATTAGCAAAAGTAAAAACAAGTAATAAGTAAAATATTGACTTTTATGTAAAATATTAGTATATTAATCTTTGTGAGTGCATTATTCTGTACTCGAGAAAATAGCATAATATTATGATGCTAGGGGAGCCTTTGGCTGAGATGTAATTTTTTACGGACCCTCACTACTTGAACCAGGTAATACTGGCGTAAGGAAGCAATAAGCCCAAAGTAGTTCCCTCCATATTTATTCAGACATGTGGTCTGAAAATTAAGGAGGATTTTTTATGTCATTATTTTTTACACAAGAAGAAGGGTATTATGCCCTTAGTTCTTACGGAATGGTTGCATTTGTTATAATAATTGCAGCTCTTGTATTATTAACAGCAGTGTTTACTGAGAAGAAGGAGAAGAAATTTTCAACAAAGCAGTTAGTCTTTTCTGCTGTAGCACTTGCCCTTGGTTTTGTAACTTCTTATATTAAGATTGTTGATATGCCATGGGGGGGATCAATAACATTATGTTCAATGCTTTTTGTAGTATTAGTAGGATACTGGTATGGTCCTAAAATTGGTATTGTAGCAGGATTTGCTTATGGATTTTTACAGTTTGTTCAAGATGGTGGAGGGTATATTTTGTCACCATTACAGGTATGTCTTGACTATGTAGTAGCATTTGCAGCACTTGGATGTTCAGGATTTTTCTATAAGTCAAAGAACGGTTTACTGAAAGGATATTTGTTTGCAATATTTCTGAGGGGAATATTCCATACAATTGGTGGATATTTATATTGGATGGATTATATGCCAGAGTCATTCCCAGCTTCACTTGCGATAATTTATCCTATTGCTTACAATTATTCATACATAGTAGCAGAAGGAATTATTACAGTAGTCATCTTATTAATACCATCTGTAAAAAATGCTATGGCAAAGGTAAAAGAAATGGCATTGGAAAATTAGAAAACGAATCTTAAAGATTTGACGCAGAACACTTGTGAATTTAGTTATGAGATGAATGCGGAAATAATTTGAATGATGCCAAAGATGAATAATTAAAAGTAAAATAGCCAAAAATATAAAATAATAAAGTAATATTAGAATAGTATAACAAATAAAATAATAATATGAAGAAGTGGTGAATGTCATATGTGAGGGATATGATTTTCACCACTTTTTATATCATAGAAAAGAGTTTGCATAAGTTTTATATATCGTGATGCATAAGCCTTGCTTTTATGCTCATATTAGTTTGAGTAAAAAGTAATAACGCCCTTTTTTAGTAAGCATAACTGGCATTATTATCTTTTGTTGCAAAACATATGACAAAAAGTTTAGTGGAACTTTTTAGTCTTTTAAATATAAAAATAATGCACCTCTGGCAAAAGGTACATTATCATTTAGGCAATAGAATCTGGCAAAAATTCTATTAGGTTTATATATGTCCTGCTGTGAAATGGGTACAAAACACAGCAGGAACTATAAAGTCGTAGGGTTGTTACAACTTTATAACAAATTTAATTGAGATTAAATTATCTCTGAACACGTCCAGAAGCATCTCCACCAGCAAGTGTTTCAACTTCTTTTCTTGATACAAGGTTGAAATCTCCAGGAATTGTGTGTTTAAGAGCAGAAGCTGCTACACCAAATTCAAGAGCATCCTTGAAGTTCTTTCCATCTAAGAATCCACAGATAGTTCCACCTGCGAATGAATCTCCACCACCTACGCGGTCTACGATTGGATGAATGCTATATTCTTTTGAATGATAGAATTCTTTTGTATCTCTTGAGTAGATACATGCTGACCAACCATTGTCAGAAGCAGAGTTACTTACACGCAATGAAGAAATACAATATTCAAAGTTGTAATCAGCTACCATCTGTTCGAAAATTGATTTGTAACCAGCAAGTTCAAGTTCACCGCTTGTTACATCTGTGTTACCTGGTTTGTATCCTAATACTAATTCAGCATCTTCTTCGTTTCCGATACATACGTCAACGTACTGCATTAAGTTTTTCATAACTTTCTGAGCTTTTTCAGAAGACCATAATTTTTTACGGAAGTTTAAGTCAACTGAAACTTTTACACCATGTTTTTTAGCAGCTTTTAAAGCTTCTTCTGTTAATACAGCAGCGCTGTCAGAAACAGCTGGAGTAATTCCTGTGAAGTGGAACCAATCAGCATCTTTGAAGATTGCATTAAAATCAAAATCAGCAGCTGTAGCTGTAGAGATTGAAGAATGAGCTCTATCGTAAACTACTTTAGAAGGTCTCATTGAGCATCCTGATTCTAAGTAGTAGATACCAAGTCTTTCACCACATTTAGCGATTTTGCTTGTGTCTACTCCGTATTTTCTAAGAGCAGCAACTGCACATTCACCAATTTCGTTATCTGGAACTGCAGTAACGAAAGAAGCGTCATGTCCATAGTTAGCAAGAGAAACTGCTACGTTAGCTTCTCCACCACCATAGTTAATATCGAATTCATCAGCCTGAATAAATTTTTCATTGTTAGGTGTTGATAATCTTAACATGATTTCACCCATAGTAACAACTTTAGCCATTTTAAAATCCTCCATATAAATCATTAAATTATATTATTATTTGTTTTATAGATAAGTTTTAAACTTATTTCTGAACTAAATGTACAGCAAATCCGCTGAATTCACCTTCAAAATAGATAGCTTTAAGAGCTCCCTTTGCATCACGTTTAGCAGTGCTTTCATCAAATTTGAATCCCTGTAATTCCATATGATATTTAGCTCTTTCAATGTAGTTAGTCTGGATTGCAATGTGTCCATGTGCTCCAAGGTAAGGAGTTTTCATAACTTCTACAGCAGTACCAGCGAAAATTGAGCTGTTTCCAACTTTCTTTTCAAAACCGAACATTTTTTCAAATGCAGAAGCAGTGTTATCAGCTTCGTTTTCATCAGCTGCGTTAATTCCAACATGTTTAAGTTCGAAACCTAACATATTTCTAACAGCTTCTTTAGTTAATTCAGTGATTTCATCAAATTTTCCAGCTTTAACTAATGCATCACTTACCATCCAGCTACCGCCACAAGCGATAATCTTAGGGAAATCTAAGTAATCAGTTAAATTGTCAGCATTGATACCACCAGTTGGCATGAATTTCATGTTTACGTATGGTCCGCACATAGCTTTAATCATTTTAAGTCCGCCAGCTGCTTCAGCAGGGAAGAACTTAACAACGTCTAAGCCTAATTCAATAGCCTGTTCAATATCACTTGGATTTGTTGTACCAGGTGTAACAGGAATGTTTTTATCTACACAGTATTTTACAACTTTAGGATTAAGTCCTGGGCTTACGATAAATTTTGCACCAGCTGCTACAGCTGCATCTACCTGTTCAGTAGTTAATACTGTACCAGCACCAACTAACATTTCAGGGAATTTAGTTGTCATAACTTTGATTGCTTCAGCAGCACAAGCAGTTCTGAATGTAACTTCAGCACATGGAAGACCACCTTCACATAAAGCTTTTGCTAAAGGTTCAGCATCTTTAACATCATCAAGTTTAACTACTGGAACAATACCAATTTTAGAAATCTGTTCTAATATTTCGTTCATTACGAATCTCTCCTTTTAATAACTTAATACTGTAGTATCATTTATAAAATGCAATAGATAAAATCTATTGAAATTAACATAAATGAACGCAGAAATACTCCCTTTTTATGTAAGATTATTTCTGTCTTTAAATGGTTTCAGATTATGAAACTGTGTTCCATATAACGATACCTTAAGTAAATTATACTATTATTTAATTAGATGTCAAGAAAAATTGTAAGCGTTTTTGTAAAAAAATGTAAGTAACTTACAAAGAATTATCGAACACATTATTTTAGTATTAAAAATGCTGTATACAAAAGATTATAAAATAAAATCAGATATATACAATTAATAACAAATAAAAAATTATTAACTAAGGTTGATAATAAAATGAAATAATGTTAGAATAGCTTTTGTTTCATAATTTGAAACTGAGTTTCAGAACTATGATTAAGGAGTGTATGCTATGGCAGAAGAAATAAAGAATCCTATACAGTCAGCAGAGCGCATTTTTTTGATAATGGAAACACTAGCTGCTAACGGTCCTATGGGACTGATGGAATTAAGTAATTGTTTAAATTTACATAAGAGTACAGTGCATAGATTTTTGACATCGTTAATTTGTATGGGATACGCAAGACAGGATGAAGATACACAAAAATATATGCTTTCATATAAAATAGTAGGTTTGTCTGGACAATTACTAGATAAGATAGATATATTGCCAATTGCACATCAGTATATGAAACAACTGGCAGAACTTAGTCAGGAGACAGTTCACTTAGTACAAAGAGATGGAAATGATATAATATATATTGATAAGGTTGAATCAAAGGTTAGTTCAATACGAATGGTATCCCAAATAGGAATGATACATCCTATGTATTGTTCAGGAGTAGGAAAGGCTATCCTTTCAACACTTTCTTTGGAAGAAGTAACAAAGATATGGAATGAAAGTGTTATTGAAAAGAAGACTGAAAATACGATAGTAACATTGGATGGTTTGTTAGATGTGCTTGATAAGGTTCGTGAAAATGGATATGCAATGGATGATGAAGAAAATGAAATGGGAGTTCGTTGTATTGCTGCTTGTATATACGATTATCGTGGTAAGGCAAAATATGCATTTAGTGTTTCAGCACCAGTTAGCAGAATGTCTGATGAAAGAATAAAAGAACTGTCAACATATGTTCTAAAAGTAAAGAGTGAGTTATCAAATGCATTAGGTTATCATAAATATAACTAAGTAATATGTAAGCAAAAAGTTGGGATGAAAAGTTTTTATCCTGACTTTTTTTGCATGAGAGCCACGATAATTTGAGAAATCCACAAAGCGTGTTTTACATAATTAATAGTTTTCTAATTAATATTTTATCTTAAAAATATCTGTTCTATATTATAGAGTAAAATAATATTAATAGTATTAAATAGAAAAATAGGGCGATGCTTAATGAAATTTACCTACAGATTTTTAAGTATGGTAGTA
>CAYOMP010000048.1:1068-16538 GCA_964405075.1 uncultured Lachnospiraceae bacterium | reverse complement strand
CTCGAGAATACTTCTCTCATACCTCATTCTATCCATTAATGTATTATCAAAATACTCTACAAAATTATTTATTGCAACTAATCTCTTATATTGACTATCCAATATTACCTCTGCAAGAACAATCATTAAAATACCGCCAATGGCATACTCAACATAAATAATGCTTTCCGCAAAGGTTTTTCCCGCATAATACTTAAATGCAAACTCTACCAGCCCACCTATCAGCAGCAACATTTTGATTGTATTAGCCAAAACTGTCATACCTCGCATAGAAATATTCAAAAATCTATACTTTTCCAAGTTCTTTTTAACAAAAGCTTCCACATTTCTCATATCCGAGTTCAGCTTACAACTGTTCTCAAATTTTAACTTCATCTGTTTAATAAATTTGCACTTAGAGGCACCTATATTTTCTGATTCCTCCATTAAATAAATGCACATTATTGTTTCTACTGTTTTTATTAAAACAGCACTTATCGTTAGTAAGGCAGCAATATACTGTATGATTTCGCTATTAAGCATTTTTTCCATAAAAAATACCCCTTTCCTTATCTAATATTTTGAAACCTTTTAGATTTCATTTTGCTCTATAATTATAGAAAATATAAGGATTAAAGTTGTATTAAATCGTTCGTCAAATTATTCTATTTTTCTTGAATTTTTGAATATATTATTACAATTATACAATTGCAAAATATGTATCACAATTTTATTCCATACAAAAATATCTATAAATAATTACAATTTTTCTTTGGTATTAAAATTAGAAGTTAATTAGCTTTCAAACCAATAACTATTGTATTTAGAATCAAAAAATCGTCTTTTTTACATATTTATAACTTCTCAGAGCCAAGCGGATTTATCAAAAAAAGGGCGATGAATGTTTGCATTCAAGAGCACTTTTTGTATAAATCTATTTAACTCTGAACAATCACAATTATTTTTAAGCAATTTTTCCAACCATATTTTCAACTAATTTAACTGAATGCTCGATTGCTTTCTTTTCAAATGTTGGATAATCCTCAGTGGCACTATCATCGGCTTTGTCAGAAATAGCTCTGATAATTACGAATTTTACATTATTCAAATATGCCGCCTGTGCAATTGCAGCTCCTTCCATTTCTGTACAATATCCATCAAAATTCTTCAAAATGTTATCTTTTACAACTTTATCTGAAATGAACTGGTCTCCACTAACTACTCTTCCCTGGAATACATTAATATCCGGATTAACTGCTTCGCAAGTTTCCTTTGCTAATTTTGCAAGATCCTTGTCCGCTTCAAATGCTAAAACGTCCATTCTTGGAATCTGTCCTAATGCATACCCAAAACCTGTTGCATCTACATCATGATGAAGAACATCTGTAGACACTACAATATCTCCAATATCAATCTTAGCATTTAAAGAGCCGGCAATACCTGTATTTATTACATGTGTAACATTGAATCTATCACAAAGAATCTGAGTACAACAAGCAGCATTTACTTTACCAATACCACTTCTTACAATTACAACATCTTTACCATTTAATGTCCCTTTGAAAAATTCCATAGAAGCCTGCTTAGCGATTTCTTCTACCTGCATTTTTTCTTTTAATTTATTAACCTCTTCGTCCATTGCTCCAATAATTCCAATTACGCTCATTTTTATCTCCTTTATAAAAACTCTTTTTTATGATTATAACAAATATTTCTTTATTAACCTAGTATATTTGTACTTTTTTTGTTATACTTCAAATGGAATAAAGAATGTGCAAAGCACATTCTCGCGCCGAGCGCGGTCGTTTACGACATTCTACATCTTCGCGCGAGTGCGCATATTGCACGTAGTGCTTTTTATATGATGAAGGCTAATATATTTTCTCCCATAGTAATTAATGTCACTTTGTTTTAATATATTTTTTTGATAAAACAATTTTGCATAATAATAGTGCTAATCTTTTTAATACAGTAATTATAGACAATATTAATACTCTTAGCACAGCTATTAATACTATTATTGAAAATATACCTACATATAAAGCTGAAAACTATAGCAATATATCTAATTTCAGGAGGATAATATTATGACATATAAAACTAAAGGAGTTTGCTCTCAGGCTATTAATGTTGAAGTAGATGGAAATACTATTAAATCTGTACAGTTTATTGGCGGTTGCTCTGGTAATACTCAGGGTGTTGCTCGTCTTGTGGAAGGTATGGATATTGATACAGCTATTTCAAAAATTGAAGGAATCAAATGCGGTATGCGTTCAACTTCATGCCCTGACCAGCTTGCAAACGCTTTGAAACAAATTAAAGCTGCACAGTAAGGGGGCGTTTTTATGAAAAAAATAGTACTTACCGGTGGTGGTACTGCCGGTCATGTTACGCCAAATATTGCATTAATGCCTTCTTTGAAGGAAAATGGTTACGAAATATCCTACATTGGTTCCTATAACGGTATTGAGAAAAAACTTATAGAAGATTTGGGTATTCCTTATTATGGAATTTCTTCCGGAAAATTACGAAGATATTTTGACGTAAAGAATTTCACAGATCCTTTTAAGGTTGTCAAAGGTTGCCATGAAGCTTATAAGCTCATGAAGAAATTAAAACCTGACATAGTCTTTTCAAAAGGTGGATTCGTTACGGTGCCTGTTGTTCTCGCTGCTAAAAGATGCAAAATCCCGGTAATCATCCATGAATCCGATATGACACCTGGTCTTGCCAACAAGTTAGCGATGCCTTCGGCAACTAAGGTTTGCTGTAACTTCCCAGAAACCGTTAAATATCTGCCTGAAAACAAGGGCGTATTAACAGGTTCACCAATTCGTCAGGAATTATTATCTGGAAACCGTTTAGCAGGGTTAAAATTCTGTAATTTCACATCTAGTAAACCAGTAATTCTGGTAGTAGGTGGAAGTACCGGTGCGGTAGCTGTTAACAATGCAGTACGCGATATTTTACCTCAGTTATTAGAGAAATATCAGGTAGTTCATTTATGCGGTAAAGATAAATTAGATAAAACCTTATTAAATACACCTGGTTATGTTCAGTTTGAATATATAAAGGATGAATTGAAAGACCTGTTTGCCATAGCTGATATAGTTATTTCCCGTGCAGGTGCTAATGCTATTTGCGAATTATTAGCACTCCAAAAACCAGCAATACTTATTCCTTTATCAGCAAAGGCAAGCCGTGGTGACCAGATACTAAATGCTAACTCATTTAAGGAACAGCATTTCAGCGAAGTTATAGACGAAGATGAATTAACAACAGAGCTTCTTCTTGACACTATCGAAAAGGTATATACTAACAGAAGTGAATATGTAGACGCTATGAAGCAGAGTAATCAAAGTGATGCCATTAGTGTTATTACCGATTTGATTAATGAACTTGCGTAATTTTTTTATTTAAAAATAGATTGCAAACGTTATACATCATTAACTTAATTTTTTATTACCAGATAAGAAAGGGACTACTCAAATTTAAACTTTGAGTAGTCCCTTTCTTATCTATTTAATGCAACACTTTCAAAAGTTATTCCAAAACTTATATAAGTGCATTATAAACATCTCTCTTGGAAATTCCTCTATCCTTAGCTACTACTTTCATAGCTTCCTTTTTATCAATTCCCTGCATTAAATAATGCTCCATATGCTCTTCAATAGACATCTGGCTCCATTCTTTAATGCTTTCTTCCTTAATCTCATCGAAAGATTTGCCTTCTATGACTATTACACATTCTCCCTTTGGCTCATTTTCATTATAAAATTCAATAGCCTCTTCAAAAGTTGTAACAAATACTGTCTCATGCTTCTTAGTAAGTTCTCGACATATTGTAATTCGGCGATTTCCTAGTGTCTGATATAATTCCTCTAAGGTTTTTATCAATCTATGTGGTGCTTCGTAACATATAATTGTTCTGGTTTCATTCTTCAAACTATCCAGAATAAGGGCTTTTTCCTTTTTGTCTGATGGTAAAAATGCCTCAAAACAAAATCTTCTGGTAGATAACCCTGATAAGGTTAATGCTGTAATACAGGCAGCCGCTCCTGGAAGGGATGTTACCTCTATACCCGCTTCGTGACACTGTTTTACTAATTCTTCGCCTGGGTCAGATATTCCCGGTGTTCCTGCATCCGTTATTAATGCAATATTTTCCCCTGCCAACATTTTATCCACTAATACTTTTGCTTTATCATATTTATTAAACTCATGATAACTAGTCATAGGTGTCTTTATTTCAAAATGATTTAAAAGCTTAATACTGTTTCTTGTATCCTCTGCTGCTATTAAATCAACTTCTTTTAGAGTTCTTATTACTCTAAAAGTCATATCTTCTAAATTTCCAATTGGCGTTGCACATAAATATAATTTTCCTGCCATAGTAATCCTCTTTCTATTCAAGCATTAAAATATTACAACTTCAAAAGCTTCATATAGGTTATTAATTTAACATTACACATTATCTTTTCATATAAACATAGTCCTAATTTTTAACGCTTTATTCCGCATAATAAATATGATTAATGTCCTCTGTGTATTTTCCACTTTTTTCGTAAACTATCAGTGGTTTTTCCACAGTTATTCTAGGTTTTCCACCTTTTAATGCCTCTATTAACACCATATTAGGTTCTTTATCTACATATGGGTACACTAACTGCATACGTTTAGGTTCTAACTTGTATTTTACCAGCAAACTCATAATCTCCGCCAAACGAAAGGGTCTATGTACCATATAAAATCTTCCATTTTGTTTTAAAACCTTAGCACCTTGACTTATAACATCTTCCAATGAACATAATACCTCATGTCTGGCAATTGCCTTTGGCATATCTTCGTTTACTATTCCATGACTATTAGTCATATACGGAGGATTAGTTGTCACTACATCAAAAGAGGCAGCCCCAAAAATACTTGAGGCTCCCTTTATATCTCCAGTAACAATACTAACCTGTTCCTGTAAATTATTAAATTCAACACTTCTTCGTGCCATATCAGCACTTTCTTCTTGAATTTCCAAGCCAGTGAAATGCTCGCCATCCGTCTTAGCCTCTAACAAAATCGGTATAATTCCTGTCCCAGTTCCCAAGTCAAGGACCCTTTCGCCTCTTTTTACTTTTGCAAATCCAGACAGCAATACTGCATCCATTCCAAAACAAAATTTCTCCGAATTTTGAATAATCTTATAACCTTTCCTATGGAGTTCATCTAGTCGTTCACCATTTTTAAGATTAATTGTCATCTAACTTAGATTTTCCTTCCTTTTTCTCTAAATATTCTAATTCTTTTAATTCAGCATCAGAAATATTCATTTTCTCTTTTCTACGTCTTGGTTTGAATTTTAACTGTTCAGTCTTATATTCTCGTATTTCTTTTTCATCACCAATCTGTACAATAACCTTAACTAACTGTCTTAACACATTTACACTTACTACTTCTCCAGTTAATTTGTCATCTGTTGTAACAGTATCTCCAATGGCAGGTAATTTGCTGTTTAATTCTTCATATGTTTCTTCTTCATTTTTTAGACAACACATTAATCTTCCACATACACCTGATATTTTAGTTGGATTAAGTGAAAGGTTCTGCTCCTTAGCCATCTTAATAGATACCGGTGCAAAATCAAATAAATGTGTATGACAGCAAAGTGGTCTGCCACAAATCCCAATTCCACCTAAAATCTTAGTCTCATCTCTAACACCAATCTGTCTTAATTCAATACGTGTCTTAAATACTGCTGCCAAATCTTTAACTAATTCTCTAAAGTCAATTCTTCCATCCGCTGTAAAATAGAATAATACCTTATTATTATCAAAAGTATATTCTGCATCTATTAATTTCATTTCAAGACCATGCTTTTGAATTTTTTCAAAACAAATCTTGAATGCTTCTTTTTCTTTTTCTTTATTCTTACGCTCTATTTCATCATCTTCCGGCGTTGCCACTCTGATGATTGGACTAAGTGGTTGCACCAAAGTCTCCTCTTCTACCATCTTAGGTGCTATAACTACATGTCCATATTCTACACCTCTTGCTGTTTCTACTATAACGTGCTCTCCCACTGAAATATCAAAATCTTTAGGATCAAAATAATAAATCTTTCCTGCTGCCCTAAATCTTATACCTATAATCTTAACCATTGTTGCTCCTTTCAAAATTCTTTATATAGGCATACAAGTCTGTTAGTTTTCTTTCATTGTAAGCAATAAAAGCTCCATAGTTAATTCAAAATTAACATTGGCTTTTAATCTAAGTCTAGCCTTTTCCAGGGCATCTATAATAGTTTCTATTCCATTATATGAACTTTTATCTGCTTGCTTTCTAATGCCTGAAATATTCTCTTTAAACACTAATCCATTCACATCATTAGTGGCTTTAAAGAGCAAAACATCCCTATACCAAATCGTAATCATATCCAAATAATCGTCAACAGCCATTTTATTTTCAGCTATTTTCTTAATATTATCAATGACCTCATACATTTCCATTTTATCCATATTTTCAAGAAGCTTCAATGTATCTCTTCTTAAATCATCGAATTCTTCTGTAGATGCCAACTTAATAGCTTTTCCAATATTCCCCTGTGCAAAAGCAACTGCAATATCTGCCTGATAGTCTGGAATCTGTTTCTGAGCCATAAGATAGCTTCTAATCTCCCTATCATCAACTGCTTTCAAATTTAACACTACACATCTGGATAAAATTGTTTGTAACAAACCTTCACTGTTTGTTGTAAGAAGCATAATTACAGCATATTCCGGTGGCTCTTCTAATGTCTTTAACAGGGCATTTTGAGCCTGCACTGTAAGCTTATCTGCTTCATTTATAATATAAATCTTATAGCGACTACTATAAGGCTTTATTGCTACATCATTTACTACCTGTTCTCTTATGTCATCTACACCGATACTATTAGGCTTTTCGTGAGTTACCCATATAATATCCGGCTGGTTGCTACTAGCTGCCTGAACACAAGATTTACATTTACCACAGGCATTGTCATCGCCTGTTTCGCATTGCAAAGTGGTTGCAAAAGCATTCGCTAATGTCCTCTTTCCTGAACCAAAATCACCATTAATTATATATGCATGTGACACCTTATCGAATTTAATAGCTTTCTTAAGATGGTCTACTACATGTTCATGTCCAACAATATCGTTAAAGTTACTCATTTTCAAGACCCCCTCGTATTTAAGTCGTAATATCTAAAAGTAATCCCTTAATTTCGTCAATCCTTCCCAAGATTTCCAAATGGTCTTTCTCATCTTTCATAAGAGCTGTAGCTAAATCATCTAAATTCTGATCTACCAGTCTTACTATACCGTATACTCTATGACGACCTCTTCTGTCTAAAAAGTTCTCTCTGGAAAATTCATGAGATCTGGAAACGACTTCGTTTAAAAAGTCCTTAACAAGTCCTCTGTATTTTTTCATATCCTTAATATCCATATGCTTGGCTATTTTTTCACCCTGGGTATTAATCTCTTCCATTAAGCCATTAAGCTTAGTTTGAAGATCACGTTCTTTGATATTACTAATCAATGTAAATTTGAATGCACCATCATCAGTTTGCTGAATTTTTTGTGTATTATCTATCGCATGTGCTGACGAAGACTGATTAACCTTTAAATCCACGAAATCACCTCTTAACTTTCCTTAAAAATTATACCATAAACCCCTAATATAAACCAAATCTATTTTTTTCCTGATATATATTGTTTAATTTCTAATATACATTCTTCCAAATCTATATTTCTAAAACGTTTAGTTATCTTTGCCTTTTCCAAATTCTCCTCTGAAAAATCTTTTTGGTCCGCTAAAAATCTCCTACACATTTCTTCATATTTAGGAACTGCCTCCAGCTGCTCTCTTTTTAATGCTCGCTCCAGCCTGATTCCATCATCTACTTCTATATATATCGGCATAATTACTGAATCTGTGTAGTAATTTAACATTTTGTTATATGACTCAAGAGTCCCAATAACCAGATAATTGTTATTTGCCAAATCAATCTGCTCGTCATTAGCGGTAAAATATTTCCAGATTCCATGCACGGTGTTATATTCTCTTAATTCTATTACTTTACCTTCCGCTTCCAGCTTACATAATTCTTCTTCACCTACAAAGAAATATTCTACTCCATTTTGCTCCCCTTCGCGGATAGGTCTTGTAGTATATGTAACCAAATTCTTCAAATTCAGTTCCTTATCTTCTAATATTCTCTTATATATTGTGTCTTTTCCAGAGGAACTCTTCCCCATACAATAAAATATTTTTCCCATTTTTCCACACTCTTTACATTATTATTTCATTATATACTATATCTTTTGGTTTTTCTATAAAACATATATAAACAATATTTTTTACATTTAACGCAATAAAATCTACATACCTGTAACACTTACAATCTTTATGGTACTACAAGTATAATCTTCCATGCCCTCTATATTCAGCTTCATTTCTTTATACACTTTTATCATATTCACAAATTGCTCTGATATTTCTTCACCCGGCACAATCAAAGGAATGCCAGGAGGATATAAATAAACATATTCACCTGCTACTTTTCCAATGCTATCACATAAAGCCACACTTTTAGTTTCTAATCTTTCAGCTTGCCATATTTCCAGTACCTTTTTATTTTCCTGTGTTACTAAAAAATGCTCCTGTGGATTTTCGTCTTCAATTATTTTATCATTCAATGTTTCATCTATTTCATATAATGCCTTTTTAAATCTTTCAAAACCTTCGTCTGTATCCATTATGGAAGTCATTGCAAGGCAGTAATTATTTGTACTCATTTCCATTTCTAAATGGTATTTATTCAATAAAATGTCGTGTAATTCCTTTCCGGTAATTTCTACCTTTTCAGTAGAAATAATTATCTTGGAATTATCATAGTCAAAGCATTCTAAATCCTCTTTGTTCACTAAATATAAATTCTTCAAATCAGATAAACTATTTCTGAATTTATTTAATCGCGCCTCATATTCGCTAAATAACTGCGGTCCCTTCTCTTCAACTAATCTAATGCAATTATCAATAGAGGACATTAGCACGTAGGATGGGCTGCTTGTCTGAAATATTCCCAGGTATTTTCTAAGCTTTTCCCTGTTAACAATATTTCCATTAACGTGTATTAATGCTGTCTGTGTAAGAGAAGGCATTGTTTTGTGAACGCTATGTATAACAATATCCGCCCCTGCCTTTATAGAATCTACTGGAAATGCATCCGAAAAAGGAAAATGTGCCCCATGTGCTTCATCTACTATTAATGGAATATTATAACTATGAACAACCTTTGCTATTCCTTCGATATCAGAAACCACACCATCATAAGTTGGGGAAGTTATCAACACCGCTTGTATTTTTTTATTCTTTTTTAATATTTCTTTGATATTTTCTGTAATTATTCCACAATTTACACATTTTTTCTGTGTATTTTGTGGATAAGTGTAAATATTTTTAATTTTATTCACATATACACTGTGATAAACAGCCTTATGTGAATTTCTCGCCATAAGCAAAATTCCATCGTCATCTACGCATGCTGATACTGCACTTAATAATCCTGCAGTACTTCCGTTAATTAAAAAGTGTGTTTCATCAGCGCCATATACTCTGGCTGCTCTATCCTGTGCTGTTTTCAATATTTCTTCTGCGTGATGAAGATTATCAAAGCCATTAATCTCTGTTATATCAAATCCATATGGATTCATCATTTCCAAATATTTCGTATTTCTCTTATGCCCCGGCATATGGAAAGGATAATAATCATCCTTGCAGTATTTTTCTAATTCTTCATATAAATAGTTCATTATTCTATCCTTATTGTTGTTTTTCTTCTATCTATATTAACATAAAACTGTAGATAGAACAAAGAATGTGCCAAGGCACATTCTTGCGCCGCTTTTGCGTCGCATTTTGCGACATTTATCTACTGCAAAAGCGTGCGCATCTTCGCGGAGCGTTTTATTTGATAGGAAAGAACTTTCCTATAAAATAAAAAAGAGTTTACTCTTATACACTTCGCAAATCACGCATTATTAACTAATCTTTTACTTTTTCACCACAAAAAAGTCTACCGGACCTTTTTATTGTATGCTTAACAACAAAAAGCAGTCCCTGAGACGCTTTAAAGCATCCCAGAGACTGTACCCATTTTTACTAATATTTTTTACTAAGTTAAACAATTATATTTTATTTTTCTTCCTGTTTAAAGATAACCTTAAATATTGGGAAGAATACCCAGAATGATATAGCACAGTTAATTAACATTGTAACAACATCTGCAACCGTTACTCCTGCCCCTCCCATAATATTTTGGAAGAAGTTATAAATTGGATCTTTGTAGAATCCTTGTAACGCTGCTGCACCTATTGAAATAATAATATATGCCAATACATACCACATTGCTGCTTTTGCAACCGAGCTATTTGATTTAAAGGTTACATTTCTCTGTAAGAAGAAATTGATTATCTGAGCAATTGCCATGGTTATTTCTACTGCCAGAAAATATGCTAGTCCACCGCCGCCACCTTCTGTTATTGCTCCTTTTGCATAATCAAAGATGTAATAAGGACTTCCACCTACAGTTCCACATCTTAACACTTGAAAATCAATGTCTACAAGATTTGTCATACCAAAAATGGATTTAATTAATGGCATTAAAATCATCTGTAAAACAGTAACTCCATTACTTACTACGAAAAATACTAGAAACTGTGCAATAGTTGGATGATTATCTTTAAATTTTGTCCATATATTTATCAATGGATTTGATGAAGTTTTACTCATTATTTTCTCCTTTTTAAGTTAATCCCAACGTATTCTATACTGTTGATTATTCTACATTTACTTCTGATTCTGAGTCTTTTTTATATCTCTTAATTATTAATACTTCAAGTAGTACAATTAAAGCCCCTGCAATAACGTCAATACTGATTGCCATTATCTGCCAGTTTTGTAATCCTTCATTTAAATTCTCCGGTGCATAAGCTCTACTATTTACTACTGTATACATAATATTCTTACATGCCTGTCTCATTGCATTTAATGAAGTTGCACTAGTTGTATCTGTTAAATGATTAGTTTCTGTATCATAAGCAACTAACATACAGTCATTTCCATTACGAATCATACGGTCTGCATCCTGATAACCATATACACCATAGTAGTCAGTTAATACGAATCCTCTAAAGCCCCATTCATCTCTAAGGACAGTATTTAATAATGCACTACTAGCTTCTGCTGGTGTAACACCAATGTAGTTGAATGCTGACATAATTGCCTTAGCATTTCCATTCTTAACAGCCATTTCAAATGGTTTTAAATAAATTTCTCTGATTGACTGTTCTGTTGCCCATGTACAAAGCATATTTGTACGATTTGTTTCCTGATCATTTAATGCGAAATGTTTTAAATAAGCATATACGCCATATTTTTCGGCACCAATTACAGCGTTAGTTGCCATATATCCTGAAAGAACACCATCTTCTGAATAATATTCGAAGTTACGTCCTGCAAATGCTGAACGATGTGTATTCATAGCTGGTGCATACCAACCAGATACTTCCATTTCATCTGCCATCTTACCAATGCTTTCGCCAAATCTTTCAGCAATATCTTTATTCCATGTACTAGCAATCATAACTGCTGCCGGGAAACCAATAGAACCCTTTCCTGTAAAGTTATTGTTGATAGATGCAGGACCATCACAATCGATTGTCTGAACTTTACCTACACTACTTGCTGCTGATGTCTGATATCCACCAATAGCGATTAATGTATCCATATCAGCTACAGTCATCTGATCTAGTAATGTTTCCCATTTTTCGTCGTCATAATCTACGCCTCTTAAATCAGCAAGAGTCATATTTCCAGCTGCACCAACTGTTGGAGCTACATCTGCATCATTGTTGTAATCTTCAACATTATAGTTAGAGTTATTCATAAAGTTTGACTTATATTCAGCTGCTAATGAATAACTACTTGGAGCTGCTGTTGCAACATCATAATTTTCAAACCCGTTTTCTCTTGAAAGGTATGTAACATTACCTTCTGCATCTTCAAACTGATTAGTAACTGCTACTTCGTCACTATTTCTACCTTCGCTATATACTACAGTATCTGCTACTGTATAAGTTTTTTCCTCAATAATTGTATGAGAATCTGAACGTACAGAAATTAAATAGTCTCCACCTTCTAAAACATATGCTTTATTTTCTTCTGAATCATATGATGCCATATCTTCAATAGCAAAACTTACTGTTATAGTCTGAGATTCTCCTGGATTTAACATTTCTGTTTTTTCAAAAGCAACAAGGTTTGCTGACGCTTTTTCAATTCCACCATTAGTGTATGGTGGGTTGTAATATACTTCTACTACATCTTTTCCAGCTACATTGCCATTATTTGTAACTGTTACATCAACTGATAATTTACCATCAGATTCAACAATATCACCCATTTTCTGAGTAAATGTTGTATAAGATAAACCATATCCGAATGGATATAATACTTCATCTTCGTATGTAATAAGACCTTCTTCAGCTGCTGTTTCATAGAAACGGTATCCTACGTAAATACCATCTGTATAATTTACAAATGTTGGTGTAGCATCTGTTCCGTTAACATTTACTGCTAAATCATCTACATTGTCATATGCGAAAAATCCAAAGTTATTATATGTTGGCGTTTTTGTTAAGTCATAAACAAAAGTATCTACGGTCTTACCAGATGGGTTAACTGTACCAGCTAAAATTTCACCTAAAGCTTCAAATCCAGTCTGACCAGTTCCTGGACATAATACAACTGATTTAATCTCTTCATATTCATTTACAAAACCTAATTCCATAGCATTTGCCGCATTAATTACTACGATTACATTTTCATATTCACTGGTAACTCTATCAATCATAGCAATTTCTCTATTACTTAATTCTAAGTAATGTTTAGATTCATCAATATCATCTTCATTAGAACTATATCTAACACCTGAAGCTCCAAACATACCGCCTTCTTCTGAGAATGTATCCTCGTCTGTAAGACTAGTTGGTAAATCGGCTCCTTCTCCTCCTGAACGAGCAATTACTATCATTGCTGTTTCAGAGAATGCTTTTGCATTTTCAAAAATTCCTGCTTCTTCATAGTCAGCAATTGTTGGTTCTGGAATTGTCCAATCCTGTCCCCACATACCAACCATTGGTCTGGATGAACGATATTCAGAATAGAAATTAACTAAATCTTCATTAACTTCAAATCCAGCATTTCTTAATCCATCTAATAATGATACTGTTGGATATGCATCTGATAAACTACCTGAACCAGTTCCACCATATACTGGGTTTGTTGATGACCAACCAAATACATTTATTTTAGTATTTGCTGCAAGTGGAAGTACATTTTCTTCGTTCTTTAATAAAACAATTCCTTCCTCTGCAATTTCAGTACATAATGCCTTTGCTTCCTCTACTGTTTCGTCTGAAATCGACCCCTTACCAGTAGCTAATGAAATCATACTACTCATTGGTCCAAAACAAACCATATTGGCAATAATAACAACCGCCATTAAGAATGCCACCCAAGCTTCCTTTCTTACAAGCTTTTTAAGTGGTTTTTTCATTTTCATACAAGCTACCGTTACTATAAGCGCCAGAGCTAAAACTACTCCAAGTGCTATTAAATATGGCTTGCATGAGTTCAATACATTAATAACATCATCAATATTAATTGCTAACATATTTTGGCCTCCCTTTTTCATATATAATTTTTATATGTTTATCCTATCATAAATAATTTCTTTTAGTTAACATTTGCATAAACTGCATTTTTTCTGCACGAATGGTTTTGCATCTCGTATAATTACCACAAAAAAAGCAGTATGTTTTTGTATACTTTTTCCAAAAACATACTGCTTTTTTATTTAATGGGAATTAACATCTTCAGTTCAAACCAATTATCTTTTACATCTATATTTACCACACCACCATATTTATTTACTGTATATCTAATACTTTTAATACCATATCCATGGAATTTTTTCTCCTTTTTAGTTGTAAGTAATTTACCTTCTTTCATTTTCAAATTACCTTCAAAATAATTCTCAATACGGATTAGCAAAAAATTTTTTTGTTGTGTAACCACCACGTGTATTAATCTTTTCTCTTTATCTTCAATCTTTAATTCACATTCTATGGCATTATCAAGAGCATTTCCAAAAATACTGCATATATCCATAGTATCCATAAAATCCAGAAGTTTACCATCTGCTACACTGGTTAAAGTAATTCCATGCTTATCACAATACATACTTTTACTGGTTAAGACAGTATCTAATACCGTATTACCTGTCTTATTTTGTAATTCATACATCTTAATTTCTTCTTCCATTTTATTTAAAAAGGAATTTCTTTTTTCCGGGTCTTCTTCACTCCTAAGTACTGCTATTTGATGCTTTAAATCATGATATTTGTAATTGATTAAATCTATACTTTCTCTTGACTGTTTATACTGCTTATACTGATTCTGTAATACATTCTCTACCGCATCTAACTCTCTTCTAACCTTCATCTCGTAGCATTGAACTAAATGAGCATATAACATAGCTATCCCTGCAAGGTCTACTAATGTTCGGATTTTAGCCACTTCTGGCACATACTGACCACTAAATGGTGTGTTTTTGGTAATGAAGCTTAAATTACTAACAGCAAATATTGCAATGCCGATAATTAATGCAGTTCTTAAGTCCTTCTTATCTAAATCCAACTGCCTGTCCTGTGGCAAATACCTTCTAAATAAGAAAAATATAATTACATTTACACAACTATATGTACCTATGAACAATGCCATCTGTAACATATGTATATCATTTTCGTAAAAAAACAGGGAAATCTGCCATTCAAATGATGCTGTGAATTCCGCTATTACGAAGGCTTGTATAGTAAAATAAAATCCCTCTATATAACTAATCTTACAACATCTGTAAATAAACTGTTGCATCATCAAAAAAGCAAATAGCATACATGGAATCCACAAATATATACTTACATTTGTCGTTGATGTCAGGAATATAGATTGAATTAATAATGCAAGCCCACAAGCAGCTACTACTTTCAATTTTTCTAATCTCTTAGGTAATAATATTATAAAAATCAAACATGCCGACCATTCGGCAATAGCTGTGTATATTCTGGGAATAGTTTGCATTGTTTCCATTATTTTGCCACCTCTCCCCAAAAATTATTAAGAGCTTCCAAAAATTCTTTTTTCCTCGCTCTACTTAATAACAACTCTTCATTTTTTACTACGGCACAACCGTCTTTTATTCCTTCAACATGAGCCAGATTTATTAAATATCCCTTATTTCCTCTAAAAAAGTTATCATTTTCTAACTTAACCTCAACATCCTTCATAGTTCCTGAAGTCTCATAATTACCAGATGATGTATGGAAAATAAGACTATGTCCCTGACTTTCTATATA
>CAYOMP010000048.1:0-1058 GCA_964405075.1 uncultured Lachnospiraceae bacterium | reverse complement strand
CTAATAGTTGCTCCTTTATCATTAACCGATCTTTAATTACTTTCTCTTTTTTTCATTCTACTAATGGCTCTTGCCAGTCTTTGGGAAAACGCAAAATAGGATACAGGTTTCAGCACATAATCCAGTGCATCCACCGCGTACCCTTTAATTGCATATTGGGCCATATTCGTAATAAATATTATAACCACTTCTGTATCAACTTTTCTAATTTCCTCAGCTGCTGACATTCCGTCCATAAATTTCATTTCAACATCCATTAGTATTATGTCAAAATCAGCCTTGTATTTATGTACAATTTCATCACCGTCAGAAAAAGTTGTAATATGAAAGGATTCCCCCATTTCCTTTTCATACTGTAATAAAAACTCTTGTAGCTGCTTTGCATAAGCTAACTCATCTTCTACAATTGCAATCTTTATCATATTTCATCTTCTCCTTTTAACCGCCCGCAGACGGTTTTTGTGCTTCGTATAGTTCAATTATGACAATTCTCACGACAATAATTTTGTTCAAATTTTCAAAATATTAATTATTCCCTTTATTTCCGCATTTTATTATCTTTTAAATTAATGTATTCTAAAAATTTGTAATCTTACTATAACTCTTTTTTATAATATATAATAAATTGCAACTTTTTAAAAATGATAACTTATTAAAAATTTGTAAAATCTTCTATTTTCTAAAGAATCCTTTAATTAAATGACCTGTTCCTTTAATTCTATGTCCATTGGCTATTTCAACCATTGCCTCAGCCATTTGAATACTTATCATTCCACCAGTCATTCTGGCAAAGCCTCTTATTGGCATATTATAAATAAACAATGCATTCAAGCTAGGAAAACCTTTCTTATCAGCTCGCTTAATTAACATTTTCAATACAGAACATAATATTTTTCCTAAAATAGATTTGCCGTAATATAATTGGCAAACCGCATCATTTAATTGTATTTCACCACTCCAGCTACCATCTGGAATTGCTTTTCCATATAGAAGCGTATATTGTTCTTCATCAATATTTGTTATTGTCCCGGCAAAATAGTCCTTCATATTAGCTTCTT
>CAYOMP010000047.1:0-17189 GCA_964405075.1 uncultured Lachnospiraceae bacterium | reverse complement strand
TATGGTGCGTGTGGCATCATTAAAGGATATGGTGCATGCCGGCTATAATAAAACGGATATAGCAGGAATGACACCAAAAGAACAGCTTGAACAGATAAGTGAGGCAGTTCACAATTTAGTAAATCAACAATATACAACATATAATCGTTCATTATTGCCATTACTGGATAAAATTGGACTAAATGTAATAAGCAGTCATGAGGAATTAACAGATAAACAGGCACAGTTTGTTGATAAATTTTTCTATGAAAACGTATATCCGGTATTAACACCTATGGCGGTGGATTCGTCGCGCCCATTTCCACTTATTAGAAATAAGTCACTAAATATTGCAGCACTTTTATCTAAGAAAGATAAAAAGGACGAGTTGGAATTCGCTACAGTTCAGGTACCGTCAGTATTACCTCGAATTGTTAAACTACCTAATGATGTTAATGGAACTACAAATGTCATTTTGTTAGAGCAGATTATTGAAAAAAATATAGATAAATTGTTTTTGAATTATGATGTTGTGTGTGCGCATCCATATAGAATTATGAGAAATGCGGATTTGACAATTGATGAGGATGATGCTGCAGATTTGTTAAAAGAAATTCAGAAACAAATTAAAAAACGTCAATGGGGCGAGGTTATAAAGTTAGAAGTAGAAGAATCTGTTGACAAGCGTTTATTAAAAATATTAAAAAAGGAATTAAATATTGGCGAAGGGGATATTTTTAAAATAAATGGACCACTAGATTTAACATTTCTTATGAAAATGTATGGAATGGAAGGTTTTGACGTATACAAGACACCAAAATATGTTCCGCAGGCGGTTAAAGGAATGAATAGTGAAGAGGATATTTTTACTCAGATAAGAAGAAAAGATATTCTATTACATCATCCATATAATACGTTTGATCCAGTCGTAGACTTTGTTCATCAGGCTGCACAAGATCCAGAGGTTTTGGCAATTAAACAGACTTTATATAGAGTAAGTGGTAATTCGCCTATTATTGCAGCGTTGGCACAGGCAGCTGAAAATGGTAAACAGGTTACAGTTTTAGTTGAATTAAAAGCTCGTTTCGACGAAGAGAATAATATTGTTTGGGCGAAGAAGCTTGAAAAAGCCGGATGCCATGTAATCTATGGTTTGGTTGGCTTGAAAACTCATTGTAAAATTACGTTAATAGTTAGAAAAGAAGAAGATGGAATAAGAAGATATGTACATTTAGGAACGGGTAATTATAATGATGCAACAGCAAAGTTATATACAGACCTTGGTATTCTTACTTGTTCAGAAGCTATTGGAGAAGATGCAACAGCAGTATTTAATATGCTGTCAGGTTATTCAGAACCATTGTCATGGAATAGATTAGCTGTTGCACCTATTTGGTTGAGAGATAAATTTATAACTCTAATTAGGCGAGAGGTAGCAAATGCAAAAGCTGGAAAACCGGCACATATTATTGCTAAGATGAATTCTTTATGTGACAGAAAAATAATATCTGAATTATACAAAGCATCAGCAGCAGGTGTAAAAATCGAGTTGATAATAAGAGGAATCTGTTGCTTAAGGACTGGAATACCAAATGTAAGTGAAAATATTACGGTTAGGTCAATTATTGGAACATTTCTGGAACATGCGAGAATATTCTATTTCTATAATGGTGGAATGGAAGAAATCTATATGGGCAGTGCTGATTGGATGCCGAGAAATCTGGATAAACGAGTTGAGATATTGTTCCCGGTAGAAAATTATGATATAAAAGATAGGATAAAAAGAATATTAGATATTCAGTTAGAAGATAATGTAGGTGCTCATGTAATGCAATTAGATGGGACTTATGAAAAAGTAGATAGAAGGGGAAAACAGACTCTGTCTTGTCAGGAATATTTTTGCCGTGAAGCTAAAAAGGAAGTAAAATCAGAGGCAAAAGAGCAACGAGATGAGATTAAAAATCAGAGAGTTTTTATTCCTCAATATTAATTGAAAGTTGGAATTTTAAATGGCGAAAGCTTTATATATAGCAGAAAAACCAAGCGTTGCACAGGAATTTGCAAAGGCTTTAAAGATTGATGCCCCAAAACGTGATGGGTATATTGAGTCTAATGACGCAATAGTAACATGGTGTGTTGGTCATCTTGTTACGATGAGTTATCCGGAAAGTTATGATGAGAGGTTAAAGAAATGGAGTTTGAATACATTACCATTTCTACCAAAAGAATTCAAATACGAAGTTATTGATGGGGTAAAGAAACAGTTTGGAATTGTAAGTGGTTTATTAAACAGAGAAGATGTAGACACAATATATGTATGTACCGACTCAGGACGAGAAGGAGAATATATTTATCGTTTAGTAGACCAGATGGCAGGAGTGACAGGCAAAAATAAGAAACGTGTATGGATAGACTCACAGACAGAAGAGGAAATTCTTAGAGGAATCAGAGAGGCTAAGGATTTATCAGAATACGATAATTTGTCTGCGGCAGCGTATTTGCGTGCAAAAGAAGATTATTTGATGGGGATTAATTTCTCTAGGTTGTTATCACTTAAATATGGGAATACAATTGCAAATTATCTTAATGAGAGATATTGCGTAGTGTCAGTTGGTAGAGTAATGACCTGTGTATTAGGTATGGTGGTTAGAAGAGAAAGAGAGATTAGAAACTTTGTTAAAACACCTTTTTATAGAGTATTAGGAAGTTTTCAATATCAAGATAAGAATATAGAGGGGGAATGGAAGGCTGTTCTGGGTTCTGAGTATTTTGAAAGTCCTAAGTTATATAAAGAAAATGGATTCAAAATAAAGGAAGATGCAGAAAAATTAATTGAAAAATTAAATGCAGCCAATCCTTTTGAAGCTGAATTAACCTCAATAGAGAAGAAGAAAGAAAATAAAAATCCGCCACTATTATATAATTTGGCAGAGCTTCAAAACGAATGTTCAAAGTTATTCAAAATAAGTCCGGATGAAACTTTGAGAATAGTTCAGGAATTATATGAAAAGAAATTGGTCACATATCCAAGAACAGATGCCAGAGTATTATCTACAGCAGTAGCCAAGGAAATACATAAAAATATCGGTGGGTTGAAGTATTACGAACATGGTAAAGATTTTGCTGAAGAAATATTGGCAAATGGAATGCATAAAGGTATCGAAAAAACAAGATATGTTAATGATAAACAAATTACAGACCATTATGCTATTATTCCCACAGGTCAAGGCTTAAATGCACTTCGTTCAGTATCAGCAACTTCTGTTTCGGTATATGAAACTATTGTAAGAAGATTTTTAAGCATATTCTATCCAGCAGCAGTATACCAAAAAATATCTCTTACATCTAAGATAGAGAATGAGAGCTTTTTCTCTAGTTTTAAGGTGTTAGCTGAGGAAGGTTACTTAAAGGTTACCGGCAATTCCTTTGATAAGAAAAAGGATGATACACAGACAGAAGATGTTAAGTGTGATGCACAAATGTTACAGGTACTTATGAATTTGAAGAAGGGTGCCAAATTTTCCATAAATGGATTTGAAATTAAGGAAGGAGAAACATCTCCTCCTAAGAGATATAACTCAGGTTCAATAATTCTTGCTATGGAAAATGCAGGACAATTAATTGAAGATGATGAATTAAGGGCCCAGATAAAGGGTAGTGGAATAGGCACCAGTGCTACGAGAGCCGAAATACTTAAAAAATTGGTTAATATTAAGTATTTGGCTTTGAATAAAAAGACTCAGATTATTACACCTACATTAATGGGTGAAATGATATTTGATGTGGTTAATGCTTCTATTAAGTCTTTGCTTAATCCGGAGTTAACTGCCAGTTGGGAAAAAGGGTTGACTTACGTTGCCGAAGGAACAATAACACCAGAAGAATATATGGTTAAGTTGGAGAATTTTATAACTAGTAGAACTAATGGTGTACTAGGACTAAATAATCAATATCAGTTAAGAACTTGCTTTGATATGGCAGCACAAAATTATAAAAAAAGTAAATGAAATAATAGATTAGAAAAATAGTAGAGAGGTAATATTTATTATGGAACAGATACAGGTTAAAAATATGTATGACTTAGAGCAGACTATTGCTAAGGAGTTATTTACAGATGTTAAATATCCTTGGGAGGTATTAGGTAAAATAAGTTCCTTTATTATAGAACTTGGGAATACATTAGATGAAGCAGATTATGATAAGATTGGTGAAAATGTATGGATTGCAAAGAGTGCAACGGTAGCACCAACAGCATATATTAATGGGCCGGCAATTATTGGAAAAGAGGCAGAGATACGCCATTGTGCATTTATCAGAGGAAATGCAATAGTTGGTGAAGGCGCAGTGGTAGGTAATTCAACAGAATTAAAAAATGTTGTATTATTTAATAAAGTTCAGGTGCCACATTATAATTATGTTGGTGATTCAATCTTAGGTTATAAATCTCATATGGGAGCTGGTTCAATTACTTCAAATGTGAAATCAGACAAAGCATTGGTAAAGGTTCATACTCCACAAGGAGATATTGAAACAGGTCTTAAGAAATTTGGGGCAATGATTGGAGATAATGTAGAAGTTGGATGTGGCTCAGTGTTAAATCCGGGAACAGTAATAGGAAGCAATAGTAATATTTATCCATTATCTTCAGTGAGAGGATATGTAGCTGCTAATAGCATTTATAAAAAACAAGGTGAAGTAGTGGAAAAGAGATAATATAACTTATTCACAAAAGAGGAATTATGCTTTAATAGATAAGATAAAAACACCTGTATTTTTCTTACGATTTTTTGAATGTGTTGACATGGAATACCAAATATTATATTGTATTAAGTGAGTAATACAATAATGAGATTTAGGGGAAAAGGTGAGATTATGTTAGAAGTTAAGAATCTTTCTAAAAAGTACGGAAAAGTATATGCAGTTGATGATGTAAGCTTTTCACTAAATGATGGTAAAGTAGGTATTCTGTTAGGAGCTAACGGTGCTGGTAAATCTACCATTATTAAAAGTATATCAGGTTTATTAAGATACGATGGTGAAGTGTTAATTCAGCACATTCCATCAAGAACAGTGGAAGCAAAACAGATATTTGGATATGTTCCAGAGTTGCCGTCTATGTTTGAAGCATTAACAGTTAGGGAACATTTAGAATACATTTGCAAGGCATATAATGTTAAAGACGGACGAGATAGAATGGATGACTTGCTTAAGAGATTTGAACTGGACGACAAGCAGGAAAAGTTAGGAAAAGAATTGTCAAAGGGTATGATGCAAAAGGTTAGTATTTGTTGTGCATTGATGATTAATCCAAAGGTAATTTTATTTGATGAGCCGATGGTTGGGTTAGATCCTATGGCTATCAAAGAATTAAAACAAGTTATTCTTGAATTAAAAGAATCGGGAGTTACTATTCTGATAAGTACTCATATGTTAGAAATGGTTAAAGAATTATGGGATGAATTATTTATCTTGGACAAAGGTAAAATTATTGGGGAATTCAACCGTGAAAGTGCAGATGATAAAGACATCGAAGATATTTTCTTTGAGATAACAGGTGGGGTAAAAGAATAATGAATGGATTATTATATGTAACATTAACTTCAGCAAAAAATAGATTTTTGCGTGCTATAAAGAAACCGGTAACATATTTATATACATTGTTAGTTATTGGATATTTTATATTAATAATTCCTTCTTTTGGAGTTTTAGCAGAGGATTTGAGAATTAATACAGATGAAGGATTTGCGTTGGTGTTGTCAGTTCTTGTTTTTTTTCTATTGCCTGCTAACTTGGTGGCTTATGCAAGAAAAAAAGGTGTATTATTTCAAAATAGCGATGTACAGTTTATTTTTCAATCACCAATAAGTCCCAAACTGGTACTGGTATATACACAGATTAAGCAAATACTGATTTCGCTAATTATCTATTCGGTAATAGCAATTATTGGATTAATATACTGCAATGTTAGTCCGATTAAAATGTTGTTGTATTTCATTTCGGCATTTATAGTTGAAAATATTTTAGAAACATGTATTATGATTTTTTTATACGGAAATGAAAAATTAAGTGCAAAACAACTTAAATATTTAGGATGGACATTGTTTTTGGTAATAGGAGCAGCTGTTGCCTTTGGATTGTATTTGTTTTTTACACAGGAACCTAGTGTAAAGATTATTAATACATTTCTAAGTCATCCAATAGTGCAGTGCATACCAATACTGGGTTGGAATATTGCTGTAATCAGATTGTTTTTCTTGGGAGCTAATACAGTAAATGTGGTGTGTTCAATTTTGTATTTGCTAAGTGCAATTCTATTTGTAATATATATCTGTAAAATGGAATGTACAGGTTTGTATTATGAAGATGCCATGTCTTTTGCGGAAGACTATGCTATAAAGAAGGAACGTTCTAGAAATGGTGAAATTAAATCACCATTTAAAGAAAAACTAAAGAAGGCAACAGTAGAATATAAGGGTGAGTTTGCTAAAGCGATATATTATCGTCAGGTATTAGAATATAAAAAACATCCTTTCTTTATATTTGGTTTTAGAACATTATTGTGCTTAGGAATAAGTATTGCGTTAGCAGTCTTTGGCTATATTAATTCGGATGCAGATTTTGAAGGAATGCAGATTTTCATTTTACCAGGAATGATGGCATATATAACATTTATTTTTTCTACGACTACGCCAAAATGGATTGGAGATTTAAAAAATCCATATACATTTTTGATACCTGATACACCTTTTAAGAAGTTGTGGTATTCAACTAAGATGGAACATATAAAGGCAGTTGCTGATGGAATATGTTTTACAGTGCCGGCTATGCTAACATTAAAACTGGGAGCATTTTTTGGAATTGCAACGATTGTATTATATTGGGCTTTGCAGGCAGTGAAGATATATATTGATATTATTTCAGATGCGATGTTAGTTAAGTTTTTGGGCAAAGTTGGTTGTCAGCTACTTAAGATGCTTACAGAAGGTGTGATTTTAACAATAGGAATTGTTGCTGCAGTTGGTGGAGCTATTCTTATTAATATGGAAGCTGGATTTATTGCAATGATATTAGTATTGCTTGGAATAACAGTAGCTTTGGCGGTTATTTCATCCTTAGCATTTGAAAAGATGGAAATGTTAGAATAGTAGAATAAAGGTGTGAAGAGTGTCTTGCTAATAAATTATGCGAGGCACTCTTTATTTTATGTGAGCAACCAGGAGAAAATTATGTTTACATAGGTTTTTAACAAGTTCCGTGAAACTAACGAAACTCGTAAAACATGTTTCTTATAATTTGCGAATTTCTCTATAAATGAGGGGAGACCACAACTAGCGTTGTGGTCTCATTGGGTGGGGAAACATAGCAGATAAATCTGCTAGTTGGAGGAGTATATATCAAAAAAATGTTATACGCTTAATTCTTTTAGAAACTAGAAGTTTCCTTGTTTCTAGACTAAGTGTAACACACTAAAATATCTAAAACAATGTAATAACTATTAACAAAACTAAAAATAATCTGAACAAAAATAAAGAAAAATAATCAGTATAAATAATGGTATCAGATAAGAATAAAAGAATTGTTTAAATTTTTTATTCAATATATTAAATTTATACTTGCATATGTAGATGAAGTGTGTTACAATAACACTTGTCTGAAAGAGAATATGCGGATGTGGCGGAATGGCAGACGCAGCAGACTCAAAATCTGCCGGTGGCAACATCGTGTGGGTTCAAGTCCCACCATCCGCAGTATAAGCCTTGTGAATAGAGATATTTGCAAGGTTTTTTTTGATAGATTTATAATGGAGTGTCTGGTTCAGGGGTTATTAAGATTAATGAAGAGGGTGCGATAACAGAATTCTATAGCGATGATAGGCAAGTAGAAAAGATTAATGGTGTAGATACCAGAATTGGCTGGAAATGTGAATATGAAGACTATGGATTAGAAAATGGAATTCTTCAGGCGCATACAGTAAGAAGTGTTAAGGTGTACCCAGATAAGGAAGTTAATTATTTTGAATCAGATGATTTTAAAATTCAGTATAAATAATGTAAAAGGACTATTGGTTTAAAAACTGATAGTCTTTTTACTTTGCTGGAGTATATGAAAAAGTAGCAAGTCATAATTTTGCTATAAACAAAAACTATAACTAATAAGAGATAATAGAAATTAGACGTAAGTTCTTTTTTGTGTTATGATTCTTATATCAACAAAACATACTAAAATAGTAGGAAATAGAGGCGATGAAATGAGCATTGAAAAACAAGAACAATTAGATGATTTAATGTTTTTGGATAAGAGTATTGTAGTTACTGGAGCAGCTGCTGGAATGGGAAAAAAGATTACAATTGACTTTTTAAAAAAGGGTGCAACAGTGATTGCAGTGGATATAAATGGCGAAGCATTAAACAATCTTAAAGACGAGTTACATAGAGAGTATAAAGATGAATTAGCCAAAAGATGCATTGTTCATATAGGAGATATTTCAAAGCAACAGACCAATGAGGATATGATTCATAAAGCTATAGAGGCTACAGGAACAATTGATGTACTTATAAATAATGCAGGAATTGCAGGGCACAGCGAGCCTATTACTGAGACATCTAATGAAGATTGGGATAAGATATTGGCAGTTAATTTGAATGGACCAATGTATGCCATAAGGGAAGCGGTAAAACAAATGGAAACTCAGAAAAATGGAGGCAGTATTGTAACAATTGCGTCGGTTGCAGGAATTAAGGGGTGTCGCTCAAGTGTTGCATATACTGTAGCAAAGCATGGACTAGTTGGTTTGTGTCAGCATACAGCATACGCATATATGCATAAAGGAATTCGAAGTAATATTGTCTGTCCCGGAGCAATTAGAACAGGAATGACAAGCAATCCTGAGCTGGAAAGCTCATTCGGCAGAGAACGTATTATGTCTGGAATGGATTCAAACTTTGTGTTTGGTGATACAGGTGATATATCAGATGCAGTTCTTTTTCTTGCAAGTGAGAAGGCCAAATTTATTAATGGAGCAACACTTGTTGTAGATGGAGGAATTTCATGTAATTAATTTAAGTACTGTATATCGGATAAATATTTACAAATATATGTAGTGTTTAATATATGTAGTATTAAGAAGAGAAAATATAATATGACTTTTTTATGTAATAAATGCAAATTATAGACAATTATATGTAAATTGATAATATAAGAAAACGGAGGAAGAAAATATGTCAAAAATATATGGATCAATAACAGAATTAGTAGGACACACACCACTGGTTGAATTAAGAAATTACAATAAGAAAAATGGATTAAAAGGAACAATAATAGGAAAATTGGAGTATTTTAATCCAACAGGAAGTGTTAAGGACAGAGCAGCACTTAATATGATTGAAAAGGCTGAGGCAGAAGGAAAGTTAAAGCCTGGTGGAACAATTGTTGAGAGTACAAGTGGTAATACAGGGATTTCCCTTGCAGCTTTTGCGGCAGCTAAAGGATATCATTTACATATCTTTATGGAACCGGGTTGCACACCTGAGAGAGTTCAAATATTAAAAGCTTACGGAACTACAGTTCAATATTATCAGGATATTCCAGGGTTTCAGGAAATAATTGCCAACTATGGCTTTGATAAGGAACGTATTATAGCTGCAATGAAAAAATTTGCCGATGATAACGGATACTATTACACAAGTCAGTTGACAAATGACGCCAATTGGCAGGCACATATAAAAACAACTGGACCTGAACTTGTTGAAGATACAGATGGACAGATTGATTATGCAGTTATGTTGGCAGGGACAGCTGGCACATTAACCGGAGTGGGAAAATATCTTCAGGAGCATATACCAGGTGTAAAGATTGTTGGAGTACAACCTAATTTGGAATCAATGTATAAACCTGGCGAAGAAAGAGATACCATCGATGGCGTGGTTCATTTTGATAATAACGGTCAGGTAGGACATCCTTTCATAGTAAAAAATGATTTTCATTACGACGAAGTAATTGATGTGGATGGAACAAAGGTTTATGAAACGGCAAGAGAGGTGGCAGAGAGTGATGGGCTTTTCCTGGGAGCGTCTGCGGCTGCAGCAGTATTAGCTGCAAAACAAATTGCACTTAGGGAAGAAAGTGAAGGTAAAAGAATAGTTGTTATTTTGCCTGATGATGGAAATAAATATCTTTCAACAAGAATGTATAAGGTAGATTAAGATGGAATTTAGAAGTGAAAGAGTATTAGACTCGAAGAAATTTTTAGAAACTGCAATTGAATCAGAACAATATGTTCGTTCTTTTTTGAGAACTTCACAAGATGGAATTTATTCGGCAGAGCTTAGCAATGCAAGCAAAAATAATCTTTATGTTGGAACAGCCGGAATTTTACACATGTATGTGGCATTAGATCAGGTTATTCCTAGTGATGAATATAAACATATAATTAAAGAAATGACTAGATATCTAAGTATACATACCTTTGACGGAATTGAAATTGCAAAGAAAGAGGGTGAGATGGTTTCGGGAATGGCAGAGGCTTTTTATAGTGGGATTGGAGGCATTGGAATAGTACTAAATGAAGTTTACCGTTTCTATAAGTATGAGGATGCAAAAACAGGCGCTAAAAAAATAGTAGATTACTATTTGAATTCTGCTCAAAAAGCTGATGCGGGTATTTACTGGTCAAATAATTCGACTGTATTTTTTGATGGAGGAATCCTTCTTTTTCTTATTGATTGGTTGCAAACATATAGGGAAGAGTCTATATGTTTAGAGAAAATAATAATAAAGGGTGCAGAATATATTCTATCCCGTGGTCAGTGGTATGAGAATGGCGGATTAGAAATTGATAATATTCAGGTTGACTTCAAACACAAAGAACCAAATTTTGAGTTTGGTACAGCTGGAATCGGTTATTTATTTGTAAAAGTATATGAAATTTCTGGCGATGATAGATTTTTGAAGGCTGCGAAGGCAACAACAATATATTTAAAAAGTATTGCCGTGAAGCAAGATAAAGGATACCTTATCCCATATAAACTTGAAAAGTATAATAATTTGTTTTATTTAGGAAACTGTCATGGACCTGTTGGAACATCAAAATTATTTTATGAATTGTATAAAGTGACTAAGGAAAAAGATTTTTTAGATGATATATTGCAATTACATGAGGGCGCCAAGTCTCTTGGTGCACCTTTTAAACAGTCAGAGGGGTTTTGGAATACAACATGCTTATGTTGCGGACCAGCAGGATATATTCCTTTTTATATAGGTTTATATAAGCTGAGTAAGGATACTATTTGGAAGACAAATGCATATAAGGTTGGTGAGTTACTGGTGGGAACGCGAAAGGGTATTAGCTGGGAAATAGCGTTTGATAGAACAAATCCTAACCTTTTAACAAAACCTGCCGGTTACTTTACCGGAACGGCAGGAATGGTAGAATCGCTATTGCACATATATTGTTTGGAAAACAATATAGAATTAAGTAATGGTCTTATAGATAATCCGTATATTTAAATATTTTAAGGAATATTTATTAACTTAATCTCTTGACATTATATTTTTTTAGTCATAAAATAAAGATATGTAAATAATGCAAAACCGATGATGCGGAGATAACGGTAGTCATGCTCGCACAGAGAGCCTGCGTTGCTGAGAGTCAGGTGGAAAACAAGCTATCAAATGGACCGCGGAGGGCGTAGTCAAAGGCAGTTTTGCTTAGTATCTACGACGTAGGGCATACGTTAGTTGCTATGGATATGATGGTATCCTGAAAGAGTATAGCGTTAGCTATGAATCAAGGTGGCACCGCGGATAGATTAGATTATTCGTCCTTGACAGAACAATTTTCTGTCGAGGACTTTTTTTGTTGCCAAGCATACGACAAAAAGGTTCAGTGGACCTTTTTTGTGGAAATTCCTCGATTGAAAGAAAGATGGAGGAAAAATAAATGATAGCAGAAGCGATTAAAAAAATTGTAATGAAGGGTGACCTTACATATGATGAGGCATTCGAAGTAATGAATGAAATTATGGACGGAAAGACTACAGAAGTACAAAATGCAGCGTTTTTAGCTGCACTGTCTACTAAAAGTACAAAAGCAGAGACAATTGCAGAAATCTCAGGTTGTGCAGATGCAATGAGAAATCATGCAACAGAAGTGTCACATAACATGGAAGTGTTCGAAATCGTAGGAACAGGTGGGGATGGAGCTCATAGTATTAACATTTCAACAATTTCAGCTTTTATAATGGCTGCAGCTGGAGTTAAGGTAGCAAAGCATGGCAATAGAGCTGCTTCTTCAAAATGTGGAACAGCAGATTGTTTAGAAGCATTAGGTGTTAACATTAATCAGCCACCAGAAAAAGCGGTAGAATTGTTAGAAAAAGTTGGAATGTGCTTCTTTTTTGCACAAATTTATCACAATTCCATGAAGTATGTTGGCGCTATTAGAAAAGAACTTGGAATTCGTACAGTATTTAATATTCTGGGACCATTGACTAATCCTGCTAAACCAACAATGCAGTTGTTAGGTGTATATGATGAAGCATTAGTTGAGCCTTTGGCAAGAGTATTGAATGGATTAGGCGTTAAGCGTGGAATGGTAGTATTTGGACAGGATAAATTAGATGAGATTTCCTTAAGTGCACCTACAACAGTTTGTGAACTTAATAATGGAGAATATAAGTTATATGAGATTACGCCAGAAGAATTTGGATTTGAACGTTGCCAGAAAAAAGATTTAGAAGGTGGAACGCCAGAGGAAAATGCAAAGATTGCTCTTGATATAATTAAAGGAACAGAACAGGGGCATAAGAGAAACGCTGTTTTACTAAATGCAGGAGCTGGTTTATATATTGCCGGTAAAGCAGATTCCATACAAGATGGCATTCAATTAGCTAAAGAATTAATAGCGTCTGGAAAAGTGGAGAATGTATTACAGGATTTTATCAAATATTCTAATTTGTAAATCTATAGAGATGGAAGAAATTAGAAATAATAAGTTAAGAAATTAATCTAGATTTTTATACGAAGCTGTAGTATAATTTCAAACGAATTAAATACGTTTAAAGTGCTTTTATGATTCGATGCAGAACACTTATGACTCTAGTATAACGGTTTCAAAATAACCCGCCTCTATAACTTGACTATTTTTCTGATTGCACAGTTTCAAAATCCTCAGCGTAGCCCGCTACGCCTACGTTTTTGAAACCGCACACTCAAAAAAATATTCTGCGTTTATAGTCGAGTTATTTATGAAACATTATACTAGTTATGAGATGAATGCAAAATGAGTCTGAAAAGTGAAAAGGGAAACAGGTGTAAGTCCTGTACGAACTCGTCGCTGTAATGAGAGTGTTTTTATCAATACCACTGATTTTTCATAGTTAATATGTAGTATTGGGAAGGTGATATAAACTATACTCTCTAAGTCAGAAGACCTGCTTTAAATGAAGAATTAGCCACCACGAGTAACTGGTAGGTGAGAAGAGTAGATTAATTTCTTGACTTTTAAACCTCTATGTCGTTGTGTGGCAAACATAATCAAATGGAGGTTTTTATTATGAAAAAATTTAAATTAGGGATTGTATCATTATTAACTGTAGCAATGTTGACTACTTTTACAGCGTGTGGAAATGCAAACACAACTGATAATGCAGTTGGAGAAACTACACAAGCAGAGACAACAGAAGAAGTAAAAAATTCGGATGATGCACAAAAAGTAGAAGAGCCAGTAAAAGATACAACAGATGCTACAACACCAGTTAGTAAAAATATCACAGTAGAAGTAGCAGATAAGGATGGAAATGTTACTTCTTATGAAACAACTACTGATGCAGAATTCCTTTTAGAAGCTGTTGAAGCAATGGATGATGTTACGATAGAAGGAACTGAGGGAGATTATGGCTTGTATATTGAATCTGTTAATGGTGTTAAAGCTGATTATGAAACAGATGGAGCTTATTGGTCTATTTATGTAAATGGTGAATATGGTTCTTATTCTGTAAGTGAACAGCCTGTAAATGATGGAGATACATATAGATTTGCATATGAAATATATGTGGCTGAGTAATCGATATAAAGTGTTAGCTTTTATATATTAATTAAGGGCTATTGAGTAGAGAATTTATAGTATGATTTACGTGTGAGATATGTGAATCAATAAGTAAAATTCATTATTCAATAGCTTTTAGTATTTGATACAGAAAACAAGGAGATTTAGCTATAACGAGCAAAAATAGAAGTTTAATTTCATATAAGTAAATTTTGTGTAAAATGATAACTCTTGGCGAGTATGTGTAGGAATTCCAATAGGATATATATTCTTAGATGAATTCAAATATAGAGATTTATTGAAAAAATAAAAGAAACAGGTGAAAATAGAGTGAAGAATAAAACAGAAAAAAGGAAAAATAAAATGAGAAATAGTAGAGTTTCTAGTGTGATAGGTAAGTCAATTTTACACACATTTGTAAGTGTAATTATAATAGGTTTATTTTTGGCTGTATTTTCAATGGATACTTTTGCCAAAGAAGAATATAATTATCAGGAACTAATAGAGGACATTTTTGAATCTGGATGTAATAAATATCAAGTAGATGGTGTTCAGGAATTAGTAGATGAGGTATTTAGTGAAGATGCTTCAAATGGAACTATTCAAACATTTGTAACTGCTATTTATAAATATGATATATGGAATACAGATTTTGAACTGGATTATTCTAAATATATAGAAAGCTTGATTAATGCAGCGGATAAAAAGGAAGAAATGTCTGTTTTTCAATTACAGAAATCCAGTATAGTGTTGAATATGTTGGGTGTAGAAAATGATGTAATTCAATATACCTTGGAAAACACCATTGGAGAAAAGGGGATAATGAGCTATGTAACTGGATTGAAGTTATTGAATGCGGTTGAGTTGGAAAGTAGTGCAATCAGTACGAATGAAGTTATTGATAAGCTCATTGAATATCAGTTAGAGGATGGAGGATTTGCCAATACAGGTAATGTTGGGGATGTAGATGTAACTGCTATGACTATACAGGTATTAGCAAAATATTATGACACCAATGAGAACGTAAGGAATTGTATAGACAGAGCATTAGTGTTTTTGTCAGAAGAACAGTTAGAGGATGGTGGATTTGCCAGTTATGGTAAAGCCTGTTCGGAAAGTGCATCCCAAGTATTAATGGCATTGGATTCCTTAGAGTTTTCTATAGATGAACAGACATTTGTTAAAAATAATCAGAATGTAATAGATGGTTTATTAAAATATCAATTGTCGGATGGGGCCTTTGGGCATATAGATGATGGTAATGCCAATGAAATGGCATCAGCACAGGCAGTAGAAGCATTAGTTAATATTGCAAATAATTATGAATACGAGTCAGTTCAAGGTGTGAATTCGATTTTCGTGGGAAAAGGTAAAAATGAGAATAGTGAAAACAATATAAAAATTCATAATAGTACAATTGATGAAGAAAGAGAAATTTTAGAAAATGATAATTTGCAAAATGAGAATGAAAAAGTAGATATTAAACTAATTACAAGTAAGAATTTGGCTAATTCTATATCAATTAAAATAATAATTGCAGCTATTATTTTAATATTTGGAATTATATATATTATTGTAAAAGCTAGAAAAGATAAGAAAAAGTTTATATCTGCATGTATTATAATGATTGGATGTATAGCCTTAGTATTAGGTATTAATATTCAGAGCAAAAATGAGTATTTAAACACTAAAGAAGATGGTGGTACAAAAGAGACTATAAATGTTACAATAGAAATCAGATGTGATACTATTATTGGTAAAACACCTACTGCGAACAAAACCAATATAGACAAGTATATTCCAGAGGATGGAACTATTCTTGAAAAGATTAGTGTTGAGATTAGCAGTGAAGCTACTGTAAGCGAATTACTTCAACAGGCTTGTAAAGATAATGGTATACAATTAGAACAAGAAGGAAATGGTAAACTGGGATATGCGTATGTTAAAGGTATTCAATATTTGTACGAATTAGATTATGGAGATATATCTGGGTGGATGTATCGTGTTAATGGTGAATTCCCAAGTGTAGGATGTGGGGAATATAAGCTGGAAGATGGTGATGAAGTACAGTGGCTGTATACCTGTGAACTAGGAAGGGATATAGGAGATGAATGGGATTGATAAGTTGAATCCTTTGACTATAATGATATATTATGTTTCCGTTATTGGTATTATAATGTTTCAAATGAATCCTGTAATGATAGTAATAGCATTAGTTGGAAGTATATATATGAATTATATGTATGAAGATAGTGTAAGCTTAAAAAAGACAAAAGGTTATATTGGAATATTTTTTATTATTGCATTGATTAATCCAGTGTTCTATCATAATGGAATTACAGTACTTTTTTATTTGAATGATAAACCCATAACGTTAGAAGCACTTATATATGGAATAGTGATGTCTGCAACAATAATTTTGGTTATACAATTATGTGGAATGATGTCTAAAATATTGTCTAGTGATAAGATTTTGTACTTAATTGGTAAAATATCCAATAAAGCTGCTTTGATTATTTCAATGGCACTTAAATTAATACCCCAATATAGAAAACAAGCTGATTCTATACGAGAAACCCAAAAACTTTTAGGATTTTATAAGGAAGATACAATTTTTGACAAGGTTAAAGGTAATTTGTATGTATTCTCGGCAGTAGTTACATGGAGTTTAGAACATTCTATGGAAACAGCAGATTCTATGAGAGGTAGAGCTTATGGGACCAGAAAAAGAACGCAGTATTCTAATTATAAAATTACAATGGAAGATATATTAATTATTTTATTGATGTTGATTTTAGATGTTTTATTAATCATAACAATGTTAGTAGTTAATGTTAATACGGTATATTATCCGGCTTTTTTTATGCCAGCTTTATCAATAGAGGTTTGTTGTTATTATGTTATGTATGGAATTTTGGTTAGTATAATTCCAATAATTTGTACATGGGAGAAAATAAAATGGAAATATTTAATGTGGAAGGCTTAAGCTTTGCAACATATGATTATAATGATGAAAAACAAAATAATTTAATATCTATTATAGAAAATACTTCCTTTAAAATAAATCAAGGTGATTTTGTAGTATTGTGTGGAAAGACAGGCTGTGGCAAATCTACGTTAATGCGTCTTTTAAAAAGAGAAGTTGCTCCGGCAGGTGAATTAACAG
>CAYOMP010000046.1:0-17279 GCA_964405075.1 uncultured Lachnospiraceae bacterium | reverse complement strand
CTTCAAGTAAACTAATATCTGTAGCAACATTCCTTCTAAATCGTGTTACGTGCTCTTCCAAATTTTGAATAATTCTCTCTGATTCTCCACCTACAGTATGATACATAAAGAATGGAGCATAAAGTTCCATAGCATACACTTCAGGAGTTCCATCTTTCATATATCCCAGTTTGATTAATTCAGCAAATGTATTACTCATAGATTGTAATGGTCCTTCAATGAACACCTGTTGGTAAATCTCTTTCATCTTTGGATTTTTGAACTGCTCTATTAACAACAACTGCCTAAAATGCGTAATCCATTCATCCGTTGTCTGATACACAAACATTCCCATACAGATTTTTTCTACTTCACTCCAGTGAAGATTCTCTAAATTAACCTCTGCGCATTTATTCTGAAATCTGGTCATACATTCCTCAATAATGCAATCTAAGATTTCCTGCTTACTTTTAAAATGTTTATATATCACAGCATCTGACGCATTAATACTCCTTGCAATCATTCGGGTTGACACTGCATCAAATCCATTTATGGAAAAAGTTTTAACGATTCAAAAATAATACATTCTTTCGTATTCATATTAGTTCTTTCTTTTCCTATCTATTTCCATTATAATTCCTAGTACAATTCCAATAAGCACTTCCAATATCCATAATCGTATTGTCCAAAGCTTCATTGCAGTAAAAATATTCGCAACCCCTACTAAGGAAGTATCAACATTCGGGAAATTGCACAATGTTATATATAACAACATATTTTCTATTATATCTCAAATCCCCCTGACAATAGGAAATAAACAAACTAAAATCTTCATAGACTTCTTTTTAACAAAACCATATATTATCATAGAGATAAAACATTGTAATAATCCAAAGAATATAATAAATATTCCATCCACCCAATAGTAAGTTTTGTATACATCTATTCCTTCTTGTGTCATTCCTGACAATACCTCTTGCACTATACCACTGTCATAAGATTTCATATCGACGGTTCCATATCCGTCATTATATTTGGCGACCTCATTACTTCCAAATCTGCTGTAATCTACTAAATATAACGACATCGCAAATAGTATAAAAAGTACAACACCAACTATAAGTTTTCTTTTACGCATCTAACTACCTCCCTAACATCCTTTACTATTCGAAATCTTATATTCTTTAAATGGTATATCATCTAATTCTACAATCTTTCGAATCTTTGCTTTGGGAGCATTATTTACTTTTTCAAAAATTCTTTTCTGGTAATGTTTTTTTGCCTTTTCTGTGCCTGTTTAAGTTTCTGATTTTTAGCAACCACTATTTTGTCAATAATACATATATTTCACATCATTTATTCTCCTTCGAAAATAAGCATATGCTTACTTTCTTTTTTGTTATTACAGTAAGCAATCGCTTACTTGTCAATACCAAATAAAAAAAATCTGACTACGTATGTAAATATAGCCTTAACTCTCCTTTAGCTTAACTAAAATTTCAAATTACTATTTTTGTATATGGCAATAAATCCTTAAAAACCCAAACCTTTAGAGCTTATATATTATAGTATCCCAAACCTAATTTTTCTTAAAAGTAACTTTTAACATTGATTATCCTATGGTAAAATAGGACTATTAGACAAAAGATAAGGAGAAAGAAGCATTTTGTTTCAGTAAAAAAAATGTCAATTAATACTATTTTGATTGTAATGGCTACATCTGCCTTAATTTATGGATATGACTATGTACGTCGGGAAAAGAGAAACGGAACTATTCGAAAATGCCTAATGGCAAATGGTCTGATGACTTTTTTTTGGAATTTTGGCTATGGTATGATGGGAATGTGCGAAAATTATACTTTCTGTTATATGTGGCGTGCATTGGCATTGTTTGGTGTATGTGGTTTTTTAATTGTGGAACTCATCTTCGTTCGCCATATTACAAATACACCAAAGAAAATTTTCACCCCTATTATAAGAATATTTTTTATTTTGGGAATCATCAACTTCTTATTGGTATCTAACCCTTCAGTAGTAGATTTCTTCCGGTATAATGGCAGAACTGCCTATTCTAGCAATCCAGGAATTGCAAGAACTTTTCAGGGCATTTTTATATTTACAGTAATGATACTCCTTATCTCAATGGCAATTTATTGGCGTTTTCATGTTACATTGCGACGTGAAAAAGAACTATTATTGTTATTATTTGTTTATCATTTTTCCCTTGTTTTTACTATGATTCCTGATACTATTTTACCAGTCTTAGGATATCCGTCTATCCCAGCTTCCGGTGTTGGTGCTTTTATATGCTATGTCTTCAATGTATATGTAGCAGACCATTTGAGTGCTTTCGAATTGTCAGCAAGTAGTATGAGTGATTATATTTACCACAATGTAGATAACAGCGTATTATTCTTTGACGCCTCCGGTAAACTTATTATGTCTAATGAATTTGCACTTAGCTTTTTGGAAATTGCTGAAAATACTCACCCTGAATTTTCTGAACTTTTTCAAATTTCCAAAGAGGAGGCTACAAGTCTTTTAAATTCAGATAATAGTTCTGAAGGGGTAAAATTAAGTACTAGAAAATCGGACACTGTATGTTCTCTGATTCTTTCTACTATCAAGGACAAGTATGATGATCCAATGTATATCGCCTGCTTTGTTTATGATTTAACCGAAGAAGAACGTATGTATAATGAAGTAAATGAATTAAAACAACAATTACAAATGGATTTGGAGAAAAAAACAAGACAAATGGAACGCCTTACGCTACAATCCATTACCACCATTGCAAATACAATCGATGCCAAAGATCTTTATACAAAGGGACATAGTGAACGTGTATCAGAATATAGTGCAAAAATAGCTGAAGCTTTAGGCTGGAGCGATGATGAGATTCAAGAAATCAAAAATATTGCTTTACTTCACGATATAGGAAAAATCGGTGTTTCAGATGCTGTGTTAAAAAAGCCTTCCGCTGTTACTAACGAAGAATATGAAGAAATAAAACGACATACTACAATTGGAGCCGATATACTAAAAGATATTACTATGATTCCAAATTTGAATGCAGGAGCTCTATATCACCATGAGCGCTACGATGGTAAGGGTTATCCTACAGGATTAAGCGGAGAAGATATTCCTCTGATTGCACGAGTCATCACTGTTGCAGACTCCTTTGATGCTATGAATAGCAAACGTGTTTATCGAGATTCACTTTCAAAGGAACAAATATTATCAGAGTTAAAGAAAAATCGTGGTACACAATTTGACCCTGATATATTAGACGTATTTATAGATTTATATTTACATGATAAGATTTAAAGTTTTCTATCATAAAGATATGCTCCCCTTAGATAAACTGTTGAAATACTGGAACTATTTATCTGAAGGAGATGCATATAATTTTCTTTATCTCAAGATCTTTTGTTTTTCTAATTACTATTTTGAGTGGTTCGTTCCTTTATCTTCGTATTGATATACTCTATATCTTTTCTTGTAGCAAACAATTCTAAGAAATATGCCAACACAAATACAATAGCAACATATATAAATGCCATCCAAAAATTAGTTCTATAAAACCATCCCACAATAAATCCATACATAATAACAATACTTGTAATCAAAATATATTTCACGAAATAACTGTATATAATCGAAAGAGACGTAATATCATCAAAAACATTATTTACAATGGAAATCATAAGGGATAAGCCAAACAGTTGAAATACCAACATTATTTCCTGGGTTATTCCTGCCCAGATAATTGAAAAAGCAAACACTATCAGAATCATCAATGACGCCAAAATGCATGTATCTCGTAAAATCTTTTTCATACATTACTCCTCCTGAATATATTTTTGATATCTTTTAAATATTTTCTTGAAACTATAATAATCTCATCATTATCCATTATCGCTTCCAAATGGCTATTCTTAATTTGTCTCATTTCTTTTAAATGCTCTGTGTTTATAATGCAGGTTCTTGACACTCGAACTAGCTCTGTGTTGATTATCATTTCATCAATATCTGGCATGTTACCGTCAAAACGATATACATCATTTTGGGTATACAAAAACACTTTTCTTTCTACATTTTCAAAATAATACACATCAGAAATATCTATCCTGGTTGATTTGTCTCCCATCTTTCCTATAAAATAGACATCCATATGTTTTATTTTTTCAATAATTCTTTCAGACATCTTATCCATCTTGGGATACTCAACAATAACAGTTAATGGTTGATTATCAACTTTTCGCGTTATTATTCTCATTCTTCTTCCACCTACAAATCTTTATACTCAAAATAGTCACATCCATTAATGCTACTATTATACCACCTAACATACTCCAAGGTGCCCAAATAAACAGAATCGTACCACATCCTGATTGAAATATAACCGGCATAACAACTAAAATACCTGCTAAAAATACTATGCTTACCACATCACTGACAATCATTGCCCAAATATTGTTAAACTTAAATATAATAGCCAAAAGAAATATCCCACCGATAATAGTAATCACGCTAAAAATATTATCAAAAATAGTCCATATATCATATGAGAACCCAGTAGGTGCTTTTCCCATAGTTACCGCCAATATGTCATTACATAAGCTATCCGTTGAAGCAGCAACATTCAAATTTGTAAGGACGCACACACCTGCATTTTTCTCTGTGGAAAAAGCAATTCGTGAAGAGTAATTCGCTGTCCCTCCAGAATGTCCTATAACTCCTTCACCAAAATATTCCCATCCGGCATAATATTCATTATCTTGATTCAACATTTTTTTGATTTCTTCTATAAGTTCCTTATACGATGCAGGTATATCCGATTTGCCAAGCCAAAGCTCCGTCCATCTACACATATCAGTAATATTTGAATAAAAATATCCCGCAGGTATTGTACCCTCTCTCACATCCAAATCAAAGTTATAGGCTTTCCAATAACCTAATCTGGTACCTTTAACAATATTCTCTTCATCTTCTGGAAATCCAATGTAAGTGTGTTCAAGACCTAAAGGAATCAAAATCTCCTTCTCCATATATTCCTTGTATGAAATACCAGATACATTTTCTATAATCGCCCCAAGCAAATTATAATTCACATTTGAATAAGAATATTGTTCTCCTGGTCTAACTTTAAGTTCACTTCCTGATATATTTTTCACCCACTCTGAAAGTGTCATATCTTTCTTTGCACTGGGATAATCTCTTTCTGAATTGGTAAAACCACTTGTCTGGGATAGTAATTCATTTACTGAAATTTCTACCTTTTCACCCTCATAATACACTTCAAACTCAGGCAAATAAACCGATATTTTCTCCTCTGGCACAATTTTACCTTCTTGAACTAATTTCATTATTCCTAATCCTGTGAATGCTTTTGTCATAGAACCTATTTGGTATAAACCATCTGCTTTTCCATTTCCATAATAATATACCTTTCCATCATCATATACCACAATATTGACAGAATTACATTTAGTTTTATCTTGAAATTCTGATACATAATTTTCAATAGTATCCCCACCTTTTGCATTAAGATAAATACTATTACCCAAAATACACATAAGAATAAGTGTCACTATACATATTATTTTTCCATATTTCATAAAAATTACCTCCTATAGAAATCATTCTATGGGAGGCAAAAATAAAAAACAACAGCTCCACACACATAATGCAAAAACGAGGACATATAATGCAAATATTAAGTGATATGAATAAAGTCACAAGTGTTCTACGTCAAATCATAAAACTATAATCATTTAGCCATTTTATTAATCTGTTTTAGTATCCTAAACAAAAAGTAAAGTGCAATTACGCAAATACAGCCAAATGAAATATATTCAACTGCTGCAACATCTATTCCCGACAATGACATACATAATGCCATAGCAAGTACCGCAATAACTAATGTTACTGCTTTAATAATAATTACCGGTCCAAGAATATACCCAAGTTTGCTTCTTTCTTTTAACAAGTAACTTATAACAAAGCAGGCTGGCACAACAACACCTAAGTCAAGAACCTGAATACATAGTGTAGAATAATTATCAAGTCCTACTGGTGCCTTGCCGTTTCCAATTGTTGGAATGATTCTGCCACTCCATAATAAGGTAATAGTAACACCCGTTATTATTAGAAAAATCCTAAGACCCTTAGTCTTCATTCCTTCTTGCAGTTTTTCTACCACCTCATGCTGCATTAAAAGTTTAATACTTAAAATAAATCCATAAAATGATAACGTCATATCAGCTACATATAGCAAAAATAACGAATTATAAAACATAAGAAACGCATAACTCATATAGGTATAAAGCATATATGCCAATAAGCCGGTTAACACAAACTCTGCCACCGTATTTTTTCTTTTTGCAAAGTAGAGGGAAATTATTGTACAAGGTATAGCTAAAACTAATGTAACAATATCCTGTGCAATCGCCTGTGTTGCCATTGAAAACGAATTGCGTGCATATATTCCCTTCCCATAAAGGGTTATTTCTTCACCAAATGCTGATATCATACTTGTCTGTGATATTTCTTCTTTTGTAATCATTGGTACTATACAACAAATTACTGTAATAAAAATAATAAAGACAGTAATCATATTTCTTGTTTTTTCTAGTTTTAAATTATTGTTCATATTTATCCTCCTTAAATATTAAGTAGTCAACTATTCTTTGTTATTGTCTTGTCAAAATGTAATTTTACCTATGAAGTCAACTTAATCAGTTGCCTAATTCGCTTTGTATCATGCTCATTAAGCCTACAAATTGCATTCACATGCACAGCCTTCATAAAAATTTTTTACATCTTCCATATTTCATTCCCCTTTCAAAAATCTAAGTTTTCTTTATCTGTGCTACTCACACAAACCAAAAAGGTAATACATCACATATATTATGTAACATATTACCTTTATTTGTCAAGTAAAATAAGTTACATCAAGTTTGACTTACCAACCGATGTAACTTATCTACAATTATTTTAACCCTTTACACAATCCATTATAATCTTCTCACACATTTCATATCCAAGTTCTGAACTATTAACAGCCAATGTATAATTACTTGCCATCCCCCATTTCTGCTCAGTATAGAAATTATAATTTGCTAAACGTCTCTTATCCACATCTTGCATCATTTTAACCGCTTCCTGTTCATTTACATTATATAACCGACAAATACGCTCTGTCTTTTCTGGCAAATTTCCATGAATAAACACATTTAAAACATCTTTCCTTTCTCTTAATATTGAATCCGCATTTCTTCCAATAATTACACATGCCCCTTTTTCTGCAATTGATAAGATAACTTTTCTCTGTTCTTCATATATAATATCTTCAATTGACCTTCCAGACATGTCTCGTCCTGTAAATGCATACGAAAATAAACCTTTTTTTGGGGATAGTTCTGCCTTCTCTTCGATGAATTTTGGGGATAATCCTGACTTTTGTGCAATTTCTTCAATAATATTTTTATCATAATATGCTATTCCAAGTTTTTTTGCGATTTCTTCTCCTATAAAACGTCCGCCACTACCAAATTCTCTGCTTATTGTAATAATATTCTTTTTCATAATAAATCTCCTTTAATCCAATACATCTATTTTTGCCTTTTTAATTTTCTTTAAGAACACATATCCCACTACACAAGATAATAACTCTGTAACAGGAAACGCCCACCAGATAAGCGAAATATTTGCCTGTCCATTTCTTACTAATAATGAGAATACTCCTGCAAGAGGCAAAATGATAATCAATTGTCTAAGCAGTGAGATAATAAGCGACTCTATACCACCATCTAATGCTTGATAAATTCCCTGATATGCCACATTTATTCCTGCAAAAACGAAGCTGATTGATACAATTCTCATTGCATCAATAAAGTGTTCTCTTGACTGTCCAGCGTTAAAAAGCGTTGCAAATGCTGTCGGAAAACATTCTGTAATAATTAATCCTAAAATCATAAGAATGACTGTGTATAATAATCCATATTTTATTCCATCATTAATTCGTTTCCTGCTTCGCATACCATGACTAAACGCGATAATAGGTGTAATGGCATCGCGAAGTCCAAATGCAAGGAAGAGTACAAATTGTTGAACTTTATAGAATAATCCATATGCAGTCTGTACCGATGGATTGAATTTCAAAATAAGATTCATCGCATATACCATAATAGACATAAGAGCCTGAGCTATGATTGCCGGTAAGCCAATTGAGTAAATCTCCTTCACAATTTTTGCAGCTGGTTTCATATATTTAAAACCATGCTCTAATTCCTTATTCAACTTCACATGAAATACAAATAATAATGCAGCTGAGGCAATCTGTCCTATAACGGTAGCATATGCAGCACCTTTTACTCCCATTTCCGGGACTGGTCCTAAACCATAAATTAAAACTGGATCCAGAATAATATTGACAACCGCACCAACAACCTGCCCAATTGTTGAATATAAAGACCTTCCTGTAGCCTGCAACAATTTTTCAAACAAAGAAAAGAAAATTATTCCAAATGATATTACGCAGCATATTCTTAGGTAACTAGTTGCCATATTCAAAACTTCTGTATCAACTGTTTGAGTTTGAATATATACTCTTACACCAAATATTCCAAACAATAGGCAAATTATATAAATAATAACCCCAAGGAACAGACTGTTTCCTGCAACCTTTGCAGCCTTTTCTTTATTACCCTGACCTAATGTTTTAGCAAGAAGTGCATTTGTTCCCACTCCGGTTCCTATTCCAATTGCTACCATAAGCATTTGAATAGGAAATACCAAAGTAAGTGCATTTAAAGCTGCTTCACTCCCTATTTTCATATTGCCTACAAAGGCACTATCTACAATATTGTAGACAGCTTGTAATGCCATAGATAAAATCATTGGTATTCCCATTTGAACCATTAATTTATTTACTGGCATATCTTTCATTTTGTTACTTTCTGACATATCTTTCTCCTTTTTTATTTTTTATACGCAAAAAACGAGTAGCCGTAACTGGTTTTACGCAATTACTGCTACTCGTTCCATATCATTCTATCAATTTTTCCCAATAAATTTCAAAGGACATTTTCAACAAATTTTTTTCATTTATATATACTCTTATTCACACATCCTACGACAAGCCTCTATACTTTTGGCAACTAATGGATTTTCTGAGAATTTTAACATTTCTGCTCTCTTATAGATTTCCAGCAATTTATTTTCTTCCGAATCATTTGAAAATTCTTTCTCCACCTGAAGCACCGTATCTTTTAGCCTTAAAAGCATATTTTTACTGTTTTCTATCACCACATCCAGTGTACTTTTATTATAAACATTATCCCACGCAGGACAATAGCAATCAATTCCCGCAATTCCTTGTAACAGGTTAAGGCTATTGATTGTTTGTTCATAATCAACAAAAACTGGCATATCATTTTGTACAGGTATTGCATCCCCTGTAAAAATCACCTCATCATTAAGAATATATGACATAGAGCCATGTGAATGACCTTTTGTTGATAATGCCCTTATTTTAATTCCTTCTTCCGGTATAATGACATCACCATCTTTAAGCGGCTGACTTACTTGTACTGATTCAGATAACAATTTAAAAAAATTTGGAATTGGACGCTCAGCAAATTGTTTTTGAATATCTTCAATCCATGGTAATTCCTCAACTGGTGCGTATACTTTGCAATTAGTCTGCCTTTTTATTTCAGATGCAGCACCTATATGATCCGGATGGGAATGAGTAAGAAATATCCCTTTAATATCCGTCATTTTTCTATTAATTGTCTTTAAATATTCCTCAATTAAGGTTTGAGTTCCCATAACACCACTATCCACCAGATAACAGTACTTGCCAACTATAAGATAAATATTAACATATCTATTTACTTTTGGTGTGACATTGAACTCTTTTCGTATTAAATGTACTTGATTGCTTACTTGCATTATTACCACCTCTCTATCATTGCTTATTCAATAATTATCGCCTTACTTTTTACCGAATTTTCTCTAAGATGAGCAATCTGCTTATACTCTTCTGATGAAAAACACATTTCAAGTTGTTCTCTTGTATCAAACTCAATAATAATGACCCTATTAGGTCTCCAATCTGTACTTAATGATGTTGTTTTTTCAGATTGTACAATATATCTACCGTGATGTTTACTCACAATTGGTTTTACTTCTTCTATGTATTTAAGATAATCTTCTTTTTCCTCATCAAAATATGTAGTTACAACAAAATATACCACTCTCTTCTCCTTTCTTGCAAGTAATCACTTGCATCAAAATGTAAAAAGAAATGGCACTACCGTACCATATCTATTTACATATTCCATTCACAAAATGACGTACACTGCTTTCTATGTATTCCTTTGATTGAAGTTCTGTCAAATCATCCCCAAACGAAGCCTTAAAGAATACATAGCCAAAATTCATTGCTAAAAATGCTACTGCCAAACTTTCAATATCATCTGTCTGAATTTTATTTTGCTTTTGCATTTCAGTAAAATAGTTAACAAGAACCCTCTTAAAAGTATCCGGAATTTCTCGAATCCCATCTTTGGTAATATCATATAAATCCGGTGAACGTAACCCCAGAGAAATTTTTACCATTTTAGGTGTTACTTTTCTTGAATAAACCTCTGCAAACGAACATAAATCTTTTATCAATTCACCCGTATATTCAAAATCGCTTTCCTTAAGACACGGGTTCCATTCAGGTAATGACATTGCTGCCTCAATAATTTCCTTTTTACCCTTGAATTTTCGAAAGATTGTGCATTCGTTTATTCCAGCTTTTTTCGCAATATCCTTTGTTGTTGCGGCAGTATAGCCTTTCTCCATAACCAACATCATGGTTGAATTCAAGATTTTCTTCTGTGTTTCATCATACATACTCTTTACCTGCCTTGCAAGTGGTTACTTGCATTATAACTAACCAATACAACAATGTCAACCTATTCTTATATTCGATTAACCAGAAACATACTGCTATCTTTTATGAATTCTATTTTTTCACAAATGAAATGTTATTAACCTGTTCTGTGACATATATCTCTGTATCTGTCTCCACCAAATCATAACTTTCTATAATTGACTTATCATGCTTACTCAATACTTCTTCATACCCATATGCTGTATCTTTTTTCTTTGGGAAACGAATTTCACTCTTGAAAGAAGCAGACAAAATTATTCCATACTTAAAGCATATGTCCTTCCATTCTTCCTCTGTATAAAACTTAATATGACCATCCTTTTTTAACTGCATATATTCATCAATAAATCCACTATAATCACAATCATTCGGACATGGATCAGATACAAAGAAATGTCCATTCCCTTTAAGAACTCTTGCCACCTCACTAATACTGTGTTCAATATCCGGAAAATGATGTAAAGCATATCTTGTTATGACCATATCAAAACTATCATCCTCAAATGGAAAATCAATTCCATCATAACATACAAATGATAAGTTGCTTATGTTTTCTTTCTCTGCTCTTTCACGATTCACTTTTAAAGCATTATCAACAATATCCAATCCTATTACTTCACAAGTAACATTTTCTTTTGCTATTGGAAAAGACATATATCCGCTTCCAACACCTAAGTCAAGAATTCTCATACCATCTTTTAAATTGAGAAAATCAATTATCTGCATTAAATGTTTTTCATCCTGCGTCTGCTTGTTGTAAAACTCACCCGCAGAAAAACTTTTTTCAAATTCTTCCCTTGTAGCATTAATGCTTTTCCTTATATCCATTTTACCCTCACCTCATTAACTCTTATAATACTCTTACTGTTATAAATATAAAACCCTATATACTATCTATGTAAAGTATTATATAAGGTTTTATATGTTTTATCTATAAAAAGTTCTCTCATAATCTTATCTTTCACTTTAATCGAAAGATATCGTCTTGATATACTATATTTCTATAGCAATAACATTATGTATGCAACAACATCAATAAAATTTCCAAATGCATGTACTACAATTCCAAGCTTTAGTGATTTCTTTTTATATACAAAGTAGTAAAGTGGAAGCATTGCCACAAATCTTGTAATAATCATCCATGGCTGATAGAAATGATATATAGAAAATAATGCAACATTAAGTAATACACTTGATACTCCCATCCAACTCATTCTTGCCATTAGAAATCCTCTAAAATAAAATTCTTCAACAACTGGTACAATAAGTGTGAGAATAAAAAAGCTTACCAAAGTTGCCATAAGAATATTCTTTTTGTCAAATAAGCTCATATCCTGAACAAAATTATACCACTCTGGAATCCAGCTGAATACTGTATCTAGTAAAATATTTGCTACTGGTTTAAAGACAATCAAGAAAAAAGCTCCAACAATAATCAAAACAATAGCATATAAAGCAAACTGTCCCGCTTTCATTTTTCCTTAAAACCTAATATTTCAAGCACATTTAAGGAACCTGTTTCCTTTTTTGCTGTGTACATTAAAATCCCAAGTTCAATTGGAATTATGGAAAACAACGTAGCAATTCCTAAAGTGACCACTCTAGGGCAATCTGATAAAATTCCCATTTTAGAAATAATTACATATACAATACTTAATACAATACCTGGTATCAAATGTAAAAAAGTAAGTTTACCAATATTTCTAATATCTTTAGTATTTTCAATGTCCTTATTCATTGTTTTTTCTTAAAATTTATATGTCATATATTAACACTACAACTTCCCTATGTGAAGTATGAAAACAAATATTTGTATATTTAAACATTTACTAACCCTATAAACATTTTCCTTTTGTTAGCAATTACTTATAGTTTTTCACATCTGAATATAATAAATATCTATCACAGTCATACTTTTCATATCCAAAACCCTTCATGACAATTCCATGGGGAATTGAAATAATCAAAAACATTACAGGTACATATAAAACACATACTACTAGCAATATTTAAAAAAATACGTTTAATTTACTACTTTTCTTTGATTCCATTTTTACCCTCCAATCATTTTGGACTCATATCATAAAATACTAAATTCCCACTGATTATGATATAACTTACTTTTCATTATTTATATATTATACATTATTTTTTCTTTATCTCGAAAAAGAGATGTGAGAAAAAAGGTTGATAAATCATGCTGGTTTTCCATATCTTCTTAAAATCTTCTTCCGAAATTATTCTATTGTAAAAATCATTCTCACAATTCTTGTGACTTTCCATAGAATCTACCACATAAATATTTTCCTCATCATAGCCGACAACTGTAATATAGTGAAGTGAATTAGAACCAACAACTGAACGTGTAAGTGCAATAATAGGATTTCCTACTGTTAATGAATTCTTTAGAGCATTCAGATTTCCTATACGAAGTTTTACTCTAACTTTATGTTTGTAGCAAAGATATATTACACCTAGACCTGCAACATCTCCATTAGGTAATTTCACAGGTATTGCATTGTATGCAGTTTGTCCATCTATGTTAATTCCAAAATGTCTCAATACAAAAGCAGTAGCATACCCTGCACATTCACGCTTTTTCTGATATTCAAACCTATTCAAATAATCAATAAGAAACGATTCTTGTTGTATTCTTTTTGATAATTTAGGAATCGGTAACCCATTCATAATGATATTAATTATTGAAACAATTACTAGATAATTCACGATAGTCTCAATTATATTTTGCAAATTATTCTCCCCCAATCATGTAATCCTCATAAATATATTTCTTTCCTGCATTCATCCTCTATTATGTATTTTAACAAAATATGAGCCCCTTCAAAATATTTCTTATTAAAAATTTTACAAAAATCAATAGTTTTATACTAAATTTCACCAAATGTACTGATACAATTATCTATTTTTCAATTCTTCTTTTTAACAACATTGAAACTATAATTGCTATTACCAATTCAACAATAACAATTACTGATCTCGAAAAAAGCATTTTATAAATGCCTTCTACCGTTGACATATGATGCAACATATCCCCATATAACGATACTAAATATATTGTAGATATTGATATTAAAATGCCTGAATGAATATTTGCATTTTCCTTACATATTCTAAAAAATTCTACAATCAACATAATAAAATTTAATAAAAATACCACAATCAATCGATTATTTAAGAATGGTCCAATAGCTGATAAATCCATACTATATGGTACCACTCCATTACTTATCATTATTATTGAGGAGCATATCATCAGAATAATCCACACATATAAAACAATTGAAACGACACACATATATTTGCTAGTTTTGTTTTGTGCTACTAAACATTCTTTCTTAAATCTGCCCCCATGAATCAAAATCATCAATATAATTGCCAAGGAAACTATGCAAATTACGCCAAAGGTATTATCAGCTATACCGCTCCCAATCAAGCCTACATACCCTATTCCCAAAGTATACAGTAACATAGTTACTCCCATTAGAAAATACGACATTTTTTTCTGTTTCATTTTTTCTTGTAACTTAGCTAATCTCACAACTTCAGTAATAGCAGATTCGTCATTTGATTGGATTTCTCCTGTAACAATGTCTTGTATTTTTATATCCAAAATTTCGGATAAGTTTTCTAATATTCCAATATCCGGAAAACTATCTCCATTCTCCCAACGGGATACAGCCTTGTTTGTAACACCAAGCAAATCCCCTAACTCACTTTGCGTATAATTCTTTCCTATTCTTGCTTCTCTAATAAGATTACCTGTCTTTTTCTTATCCATAAGCACCGCCTCCCATTCTTTGGTGCTTTTATAGTATCAGGTGTTCTCAAAAACAGCAATCCATTGTAGCGAGAATGTATTTTCTTGCCCTTCGGGCAATAAGTATTAATATATTTGGGAATTCTTCATAAATAGCGAATAATTGGGCATCTATTTGTTAGCCTCTAAAAGTTATCCATCATGGTGTGTAACACACGATAAAGTACCTTTGCATCTTCTGGTTCCACGCTGATGCATTTTCCCATCTGCTCAGGGATAGACACTGCCTTTTCCTTTAACAACTCTCCTGACTCAGTAATCTTGATAATTAGATTTCTTTCATCCTTGCTATCTCTTTCTCTTGTTAAATAACCCTTCTGTTCTAATTTCTTTAGCACTGGCGTCAATGTTCCCGAATCAAGATATAATAATTCTCCCATCTGCTTTACATTCAATGATTTGTGTTCCCACAATACCATCATTGTAATATACTGTGTATATGTTATATCAAGTTCATCCAAATACGGTTTATATCTTCGCACAACTTCTTTAGCACATGCATATAAAGGAAAGCAAAGCTGATTCTTCAGCTTTAGTACATCATATTTGTCTGCCATTTTCTCAATCTCCATTTTCCTAACTTTATTAATGCTTTATATACAATTAAATTTATCACAATTTGTTATCTTTTTCAATTACATTAGCTCTATAATAAAGCACTATAAGCTTCCCTCACAGCACAAGCAAGCTGATCAGCACAAGAAGTTGGTCTTCTTCCACAGGTGATTCCTTTGCATTTCTCTTCGATCTGCTCTACTGTCCATCCATCTACAAGAATAGGGATTGTTTTCAGATTACCATTGCATCCACCTGTAAATTCAATATTCTTAACCACATTTCCTTCAATTTCCAACTTAATATTCGTTGAACATGTATTCTGTGTTTTGTAATTATATATCATAATGTTTACCTTCTTCCTTTTATAATAAGTTTGCAACAGCTGCCTCTACATCTTTCATGTCTCGTGTTGGCTCAAATCTCTGAACTACATTTCCATTTCTGTCAATTAAAAATTTTGTAAAATTCCATTTGATATCAGATGTTTCCTTATAATTTGGATATTCTCTTTCTAAAACACTTTCAATAATTGGCGTCAATGGGTGTTCAGCATCAAACCCTTCAAAACCTTTCTGCTCTTTTAAATAAGTAAATAGCGGATTTTCATTATCACCATTTACATCAAGTTTTGAGAAATGTGGAAATGTAATTCCATATCTTGAATCACAAAAGCTTACTATCTCTTCATTTGAACCTGGTGCCTGATTTCCAAACTGATTACATGGAAAATCAAGAATCTCAAGTCCCGCATTTTGATATTTCTCATACATATCCTGTAACTCATCATACTGTGGTGTAAAACCACATTCTGTAGCTGTATTTACCACAAGAATTACTTTACCTGCATATTCACTCATACTTATTTCCATTCCATAGACATCCTCTACCTTATAATCATAAAATCTCATCTTAGCTACTCCTTCTATAATAATTTTGCTACTTCAATATCTATCGCTTCTGGTGTTTTAGTTGGTGCAAATCTTTCTACGACATTTCCATCTCTATCTACTAAGAATTTTGTAAAATTCCACTTGATATTCTTTCCCAAGATTCCACCCTTTTTATTTTTTAAGAACTTATATAGTGGTTCTTCATTTGGTCCATTAACATCAATTTTGGAAAACTGAGGAAATGTAATTCCATATCTTGAATTGCAAAAATCTGTAATTTCTTCATCTGAACCCGGTGCCTGATTTCCAAACTGATTACATGGGAAATCTAGAATTTCAAATCCCTTCTCGTGATATTTCTCATACAAATTCTGAAGACCATCAAACTGTGGTGTAAATCCACATCCCGTGGCAGTATTGACAATTAAGAGAATTTTTCCTTTGTATTCCTCCATCGATTTTCTTGTTCCTTCTTTTGTTTTTACCTGATAATCGTAAATCTTCATAGTATTTCCTTTCTCGATTGTTCACTATTTAATTGCATACAATCGTTTTAACTGAAATAAATTGTACACAATCTGATTTAATTTGTCAATACTATTTTTACATTTTCATTTACTTCTATTTTTACATTTTCATTTACTTCTTTTATAATCTTTTTCAACTCTTTTTTTCTCATAAAAAAATCCTCCATAATAATTTGTGTTTTCTGTTACACTATTATTATGGAGAATTGTATGTTTAAGATTTTAAAGATTGATATATTTTTATGAGAAAAATTTTTAAAAAATCATATTTTTGAGCCACCTTTGTAGTCTATACAAACTGTTAGTAAAATAGGAATATCCATTATTCCTTCCATCTCATTTTCTTATCTATATGCCATGCTGTAAGTAACTTGACTCTATATGATAACTGTAATCTTACGAATAATCCTCTTCCCTAAAGTCTTCAGGTAAAATATCACACTGTTCATCTGGAACTCCCACTGATTTTGCATAGGCAATCATTTCATCCCATTTTTCTTTATCCTGGGCATGAGTTGTGTCTAAACGTTTCTGAG
>CAYOMP010000045.1:0-17626 GCA_964405075.1 uncultured Lachnospiraceae bacterium | reverse complement strand
AGCTTATAATTCTTCATATCAACTTACGAATTTGTTGTAGTAAGCGTTGTAGTAAACCTACCTCTTACCCTCTGAAACCCTTGATTTTACGCAGTTTTATTTGTCTAACGACTTCATCGTCGGGAACAACAATACATCCCTAATCGCTGGGCTATTTGTCATAAGCATTGTTAATCTATCAATACCATAACCGATACCGCCTGTTGGTGGCATACCAACTGCAAGTGCATTTAAGAAGTCTTCGTCAGTATGGTTAGCTTCTTCATCACCTGCTGCAAATAATTCTTCCTGAGCTTCGAAACGTGCTCTCTGGTCGATTGGGTCATTTAATTCTGAGTATGCGTTACACATTTCCCAACCATTCATGAACATTTCGAAACGCTCTACGTAATCTGAATTTTCAGGTTTTCTCTTTGTTAATGGAGAGATTTCAACTGGATGATCCATTACGAATGTTGGCTGGATTAAGTGTTCTTCAACAAATTCTTCGAAGAATAAGTTCAAGATATCACCTTTCTTGTGGTGTGCTTCAAACTCTACGTGATGTTCTTTTGCAACTGCACGAGCTTCTTCTAAATCCTTAATTTCATTAAAGTCAACGCCTGCATATTTCTTAACAGCGTCAACCATTGTAATTCTTTCGAATGGCTTTGAAAGATCCATTTCGTGTTCTCCGTACTGAAGAACTAATGAACCATTAACTTCCTGTGCTACGTAACGGAAAAGATTTTCAGTTAAGTCCATCATTCCATTGTAGTCTGTATAAGCCTGGTATAATTCCATAAGTGTGAATTCTGGGTTATGTCTTGTATCAAGACCTTCGTTACGGAATACTCTGCCGATTTCGTAAACTCTTTCCATACCACCTACGATTAATCTCTTTAAGTATAATTCTAATGAAATACGAAGTTTCAAATCTTCATTTAATGCATTGAAATGAGTTTCAAATGGTCTAGCTGCTGCACCACCTGCGTTAGATACTAACATCGGTGTTTCAACTTCCATAAATCCCTGTCCATCTAAATAACGTCTAATGCTACTGATAACCTTTGAACGTTTGATGAATGTTTCTTTAACATCTTCGTTCATGATAAGGTCAACATATCTCTGACGATATCTGGTATCCGTATCTGTTAAACCATGATATTTTTCTGGCAATATCTGTAAGCTCTTAGAAAGTAAAGTTACTTCTGCAGCATGAATAGAGATTTCACCAGTTTTTGTCTTAAATACTTTACCTTTAATACCTAAAATATCACCAACATCATATTTCTTGAAATCCTTATATGAATCTTCACCGATTTCATCGCGTGCAACATATGCCTGAATCTTTCCTTTTAAATCCTGAATGTTACAAAAAGACGCTTTACCCATAACACGTTTGAACATCATACGTCCTGCTACAGATACTTCCTGTCCTTCCATTTCTTCAAAGTTATCTTTGATATCTGTTGTATGATTAGTTACATCATACTTTGTAATCTTAAATGGGTCTTTGCCATTTTCCTGCAATTCCTTTAATTTATCACGACGAACCTGTAATAACTGATTTAAGTCCTGTTCTTGTCCCTGATTTTTCTGCTGCTCTGCCAAAATATTCACTCCTCTTAGTTAGATCTTGTAATGTCAAGTACTTTGTACTGTACTTCTCCTACCTGTGTTTCAACTGCTACAACATCACCCTTTTTAGCTCCTATCAAAGCCTTTCCAACTGGTGATTCATTAGAAATCTTGCCCTGTAAGCTATTAGCTTCTGTAGATCCTACAATTTTGAATTCAATTTCTTCTTCAAATTCACAATCATATACTTTTACGTTACAACCAACGCTAATTTTATCTAAGTCAACTTCGTCTTCAACTACAACCTCAGCGTTTTTAAGAATTTTTTCAATTTCTTCAATTCTAGCTTCAATATCACGCTGTTCATCTTTTGCTGCATCATATTCAGCATTTTCTGAAAGGTCACCCTGTTCTCTTGCTTCTTTAATCTTCTGAGCTACTTCTTTTCTTTTAACAACCTTTAAGTCCTGAAGTTCATCCTCTAATTTTTTAAGCCCTTCATAAGTAAGTAAATTTTTCTTTTCCTGCATATTAAATTAACACCCTTCCTGCATTATACTTGTATATTAACATTAAATAATTTTTATATTCAATAAGTCAGAAACACCCATTTTACTAAGTCTCAAGCATTTTTTCTGTACTTATTACTTCCGCCTACCTATTAAAGTGTATTCTTAACTCATCATAACAATTACAAAATTATAACTTAAACATTAGTCAATGTCAAGTTTCACAAGGCTTTCAATTGATTTTAAAATCAAATGTTTGTAAGACTTTTTGTGCAGTTAGCCAACTATAATATAACCAATCTACATATATCTACATATACCTATCCAACAACTCCTGAAGACCCTCATAGGTTTCAACCTCATTAACCTGTGCCCTTAACTTAGCTGAATGTGGACACCCTGCTGTATACCATGCCGTATGTTTTCGCATTTCTCTCATTCCAATGTATTCACCTTTATATTTTACCTGTAGGCTGGCATGCTCCAATATCATCTCTTTTACTTCTTGAATAGTTGGTTTATCTAACATTTCACCAGTTTCAAAGTAATGGTTAATCTGGGAAAATATCCAAGGATTTCCTTGAGCTCCTCTACCTATCATTACTCCATCACATTTCGTCTCATCCATTAATCTAATGGCATCTTGTGGTGATGTAATGTCACCATTACCTATTACCGGAATGGATACTGCCTCTTTCACCTGACGAATAATATCCCAATCTGCCTTTCCTGAATAATATTGTTCTCTGGTTCTACCATGTACTGCAACTGCTGCCGCTCCGGCATCCTCGATAACTTTTGCTATCTCCACTGCATTAACGCTTTCATCATTAAAGCCTTTTCTAATTTTTACAGTAACAGGCTTATTTATTGCTTTTACAGTCTTACTTACGATTTCACTAACCAACTTTGGATTCTTCATAAGCGCCGAACCTTCACCATTATTGACTACCTTAGGCACAGGGCATCCCATATTAATATCCAATATGGCAAAAGGTCTTTCTTCAATTCTCTTTGCCATCTCACTAATAATATCTGGATCAGAGCCAAATAACTGTAATGATACTGGTCTTTCCTCATCACATATATTCATCAGTTCTTCTGTATTTTTATTATTATAGTAAATTGCCTTGGCACTAACCATTTCCATACACAACAGACCAGCCCCCTGTCTTTTGCATAACAGTCTAAATGGCAGGTCTGTTACTCCTGCCATTGGTGCTAATATTAAATTGTTGTCTAATTCTACATTTCCAATTTTTAACTTCATGATACTCCAACTATCTATTTCCTTTGCATCTGTTATAAATGCATTTTAAACCTTTTAATGTAAGCATTGAATCATATATATCAATTGTATCTGTTTCATCTGCTATCATTTTACCTAAACCACCAGTAGCAATTACCTTAGCATTTTTAAGACCACTTTCACATTTTATTTTCTTGATTATGTATTCAGTTTGTCCTACATAGCCATAAAAAATACCTGATTGCATTCCTGAAATAGTTTCTTTTGCGATAATATTTGCTGGTTTTCTAATTTCAAACTTAGGTAACTTAGCTGCTTCCTGCCATAATGCCCTTGCAGCGGTATTAATACCTGGTGCTATAACACCACCAATGAAATCACCATTTCCAGTAACTACATCATATGTTGTAGCAGTTCCAAAATCCACAACAATCACAGGTCCACCATATATTTCATATGCGCCTACTGCATCAACTATTCTGTCAGCACCTACCTGTTTAGGATTATCAAAAGATAATTTAATTCCTGTCTTAATTCCAGGTGCAACAACAATAGGTTCTTTATTTAAATATTTGTATAAAGCACTGTTAAATGAATACATTATATCTGGAACTACAGATGCTATTATCACATCATCAATCTCTTCTATCTTATGATTCCTATGCTCAATAAGATTACAAATTTCTATTCCATATTCGTCGGAAGTACGAGGTGTCTTAGTCATCATTCTAAAAGTACTAATCAATTCCTCGTTATTAAATAATCCAAGAGTGATGTTTGTGTTACCCACATCGATTACTAATAACATTCTTATTCCTCCGCACCGTCTAAATCTATATCTTCATTTAAGAAAAATACTTTGTAGAATAATTCCAATGTTTCCATTAATTCTACCTTTGTTCTTTGTATTTCCTTTATTTTGAGGGCACTGCCTATCTCATCATATAAAAGGTCACCTTCGTCGCAACTAACTTCAAGGTTCAAATTGCCTTCTTCATCATAAACCAAAGTTAGTATTCCGCCTACTTCTTCTGTAAATAATACACACATTATCTTAAGCTCATCTTTTACAGCATCTGGTAACGCTTTAAAATCCGGGTTTAAATAAAATTTTCTCTCATATGCACTTGAACCGCACAATACCATTTTTTCCTGATACATTTAATTATTCCTTTCTAAACATATCCATATATGCCTCTTACAGAAACTTCTCCCGCATATACATTTACTTTCTCGCCATTATCTTTTTCTACAAGAAGTTCCCCCGCTTTATTAATGCCTCTGGCAACTCCTGTATATTCACATTTGCCCTCAGATACTCTGACTTTCTTATCTATATTTACTAATAAACTATTGTATCTTTCAACCTGATTTTCCAAGTCCTGATTTTCCATAAATGTAGCATATTCTTCTTCAAAATTATTCATTATGGCATTTATTAATTCTGCCCTCTTAACCTTGACTTTGCACTCATTATAAATGGATGTAGCCTTATCTTGTAAATCCTCTGGAAAATCAATGGTATTTGCATTGATACCTACTCCTATGACTATATGGTTAATACGGTTCATTTCAGCACTCATTTCTGTCAAAATTCCACATATCTTCTTACCATTAATAACAATATCATTTGGCCACTTAATCTGGCTGTTCAGTGCAAAACTATCATTACAAGCTCTAGCCACAGCGATAGCCATAACCAAGGTAAGCATAGATGCATTACTAATCTCCATATCCGGCTTCAGAATCAAGCTCATCCATATTCCAGTCCCTGATGGTGATTCCCAGCTGCGTCCTCGTCTGCCTCGCCCACTGGTCTGAACATCAGCTACTACTAATGTTCCATGCTTAGCGCCTTCATCAGCCAGACTCTTTGCTTTGTTATTAGTAGAATCTATACTATCATAATAATTTATGTCTTTAGCTATCCAATTACTATTCAATGTGGTTTTTAACTCATTATAAGTAATTATATCTGGACAGTCTACTATCTTGTATCCTTTATTTTTAACAGCTTCTATTACATAACCTTCCTCTTTAAGGGCATTAATCCCTTTCCATATAGCTGTTCTTGATACTTGAAATTTTTCACACAGGTACTGCCCCGAAATATAATCCTGACTTTCTCTCAATAATTTTAAAATCTCAGTTTTCACTTAAAAGCCTCCAAAACCTGCAAATAATGCCAATGCCATAATAAATAGAAGTATTGCTGTACACATCAGCACAATCCAGGCTTTATTATTCTTCTTTTTCATCTTAGCCGCTGCAATTGAATTAATCGCAACACCCATTAACATAATGTAAGGAAACCATACTATTCTATTATTCAGGTCAATCAAGGCAACAATAACTGTTACTATAATAGCTAATCCTAATATGCAATTAATTATATCGCCAATGATGCTCTTATCAAAATCTTTCATCAGATTACTCCACTTCTTATTTGTTTAAAAAGTTTTCTCCTAATGTAGCTGCCATTACTGCTTTTATAGTATGCATACGATTCTCTGCTTCTTCAAATACAAGTGACTGTTCTGATTCAAATACTTCATCAGTTACTTCTAATTCTTTTAAGCCGAATTTTTCTCCTACTTCCTTTCCAATAGTTGTTTTCCAATCATGAAATGCTGGTAGGCAATGCATAAAAATAGCCTCATCACTAGCGTTATCCATTACCTTTTTATTTACCTGATATGGTAATAAAGATTTAATTCTGGCTTCCCAAATCTCTTCTGGTTCACCCATTGATACCCATACATCTGTATAGATTACATCAACGTCTTTTGTTCCTTCCATTGCATCTTCTGTAAGACGAATAGTTGCACCTGTTTCCTTAGCTATTTCCATACATTCATCAACTAATTCCTGTGCCGGGAAATATTCTTTTGAAGTACAAGCGGTAAAATTCATACCCATTTTTGCACAGGCAACCATTAATGAATTGCCCATATTGTAACGGGCATCACCCATATATGTAAGACTAATACCTTTTAATTTTCCAAAATGCTCTCTAATAGTTAACAAATCAGCTAACATCTGTGTTGGATGGAATTCATTTGTAAGACCATTCCATACAGGAACTTTAGAATATTTTGCCAATTCTTCTACTCTGGCCTGTTCAAATCCTCTATATTCAATTCCATCATACATTCCTGCTAATACCCTTGCTGTATCTGGAATACTTTCTTTTTTACCAATTTGAGAAGCTACAGGATCCAAATATGTAGTTCCCATTCCCAAATCATGGGCTGCAACTTCAAAAGAACATCTTGTTCTTGTACTTGTTTTTTCAAAGATTAATGCTACATTTTTGCCTCTATATGCATCAACCAAAATACCTTTTTTCTTTTTATCCTTCAAATCAGCTGCTAAATCCAGCATATATATGATTTCTTCAGGTGTAAAATCCAATAGTTTTAGAAAATCTCTTCCTTTTAAATCCATTATATTAACCTCCAATATTATGTTATTAATTGATTATTCTCCTCATTAATTCGCGTATTTATTCAAAACACTCTTTGTTAATTTTAAACAGTTTATCGCAGTGGTCTGATAACTCTGCAAGCAGATTAGCAGACTCTTTGCTTTGCGTAAATAATAATATCACTCTTTGGTAATTTCTTCAACAAATTATTCCCTTGAAGATGTAATTGGCATGAAAAATGCATCATATATATCTTCTGGTGAAAATATTATTTTATATTTTGTAACTATAGCAAATTTTTTTACATTTCAATGCCCAATATGCACTCTTTTCTTTTTAGTGCATATAATATACGGACTGCACAACGCACAATTTATGAAAGGTTTTAAGTATATGATAGAAAACTATGTTACTTTATCATTGGAGACTCATTTATTCTTTGCCAGAATTATGAAGGAGCATGCACTCTTTCTGGAAGCAGGATTTCCCTGCAAAAACAAAGACTGGATTCAAAAATCAGATTATTTTAGACAAGAATTTGAAAAGTTGTTGATAGACGTTATCAAAATCAGCGATGGCAAAATCAATAATCCTATACTTAATTCTCAAGAACTAGTTACAGAATTTACTATTCCCGCTGAAAAACGCACCGAACAGTTAACCGGCATACCTATAAATACTGAAATTTCCAGAGTTGAAAAGAGACTCCGCTCCGGAGGATGTCCTGAAAATCATAGGAAAACCTTACAGATGGTTCATCAAATAAACGAAAGGGCAATCCAACTTTTAAATGGGCTCATCAACTTTAAAGAAAACATTTTGACAGAAATGAAAAACTGTAGACTATTTACCACCAATTATCCTCTGCTTATTCAACATATCATACGCGAAGCACAACTATATCGTTCAACCATCCACAACTTAATGCATAACCGACAAGTATCCTACAAGGTTATCTGGGGAACTGAGGACTTCTGGAATCAAATTATGATGGAGCATGCCCTTTTTATCCGCGGTCTGCTGGATCCTTCTGAGGATAATTTAATTGAAACAGCCAATGCTTTCGCCGAAGATTATAAGAGACTTTTAGAAATGGCAAAAGAACAAGATTGTGCTGCAAACTCAAAAATAACCACTGCCTCCCTTGAAGAAACTCTCAAATACCAGGAATTCAAAACAGCGGGCACAAGGGGAATTCTAAGCTGTGATATTCTATCTATTATTCTTCCATTACTGGCAGACCACGTACTTAGAGAAGCTAATCACTATATTCGCATTTTAAAAACTGCACAAATAATGGAAGATGTAAATAATGACAGGTGAAACTATATATTATCTAAAAATATAGTCACTCAGTATTTTAATTGCAAAACAACATAACTATTAGTATATACCTCTAAGTTTACAAAGAAACGAGCTGTATAAACATCATAGATACTGTTATCTAGTTGCGTGATTAATTAAACAAAAAATCGCTTAAGCCTTACTCACGGTCTAAGCGATTTTCCTTTTAGGGGAGTTTTTACATCCCCTTTCCTAACATACTTCAATTCTTATATCTTGTATGTTCCCATATATTATAGTCGGAGTGACGCGATTCGAACGCGCGGCCTCTACATCCCGAATGTAGCGCTCTACCATCTGAGCCACACCCCGTTAACACACTTATGCCAAATTGCATAAGTGATATTTTTCTCTATTATCCTTACTTTAGCTTCTCTTCCCACTCTGATTCCTTAAATCCAACTAGAACAAAGTCCTCACTAATAATCATAGGTCTCTCTTGCGAGTCTCGTAAATACTTATGATTTTAATTAAAAACATTAATCTTTCTGTGTAATTAGTACACCCTCAGTATTAACTATACCATAGCATTCAAAAAAAGTCATTCATAATCTTTATTTTAATTCATTACTTGATATAAATATTTCAAAACACAATCACTTGTGAAATAATCTTCGTGCTTAATATCTTCAACTACCTGTAGCTCGCACTCATCAAAATACTTACTCAATTTGCTTTGCAAGTCTACGCTTAGTGTCTTATCTGCATTTGAACCTATAATATATACAGGACATTTTACATTTTTTGCATATTCTGCCTCTTCAATATTGTTAGAGATAAACACCTTTAACGGCCCCCAAAATATAGGTATCATCTTATTATATAAATCAGAAATATCTCTATATCCTGCTGCTAATATAAGATTTTTGCATTCTCTTATGCTTGCCAGATAAGTTGCCATACCAGTTCCATAACTATGTCCCATGATTACAATATTCTTTTCTTTATATTTCTCAACTGCCCAATCATACACATCTTCTGCAGAATGTTTCATTGACGATAAATTCATCTTACCCTTGCTATCTTGTGTACCATAATAATCTACGGAAATAAAAGGACAATCAAACTTATCCGCATATTTTCCAACCGTATTATATGCAGTATAATTGGAACCACCAAAAAATATAATTACTTTATCTGATTCTTGGTCCATGTTATATCCATATCCCGTTAATGTATCTGTAAATTGGATAAACTGTGGCAAGCAACTTATATCTGACATTTTCTTAGCATTCTTATAAAAAGAATAACTAATCGTCTGCATAATAAAATTGCATCCAAATTCGATTATCAAAAACCACATTACTATTTTTAACAAAGCCCTTATGTATTCCATTTGTTTTACGACTCCCTTTAAGCAATTACCTTTCATCTTATCTAAAATATTACAATTAGGATAATATATTTCATCACATTTTATCGAAACTCAATTTAGCAGGCAAATCGCCTGCTAATCTATTATTAAACTTTTTAATTAATAATTGCTCTTTGAACATTCATTAGACATATAACACATTAATAAGTATATCATATCTATGTCGAAATTAAAATTATGATAAACACGCTTTGGGAGTTTCGATAGGTTCGCGGCGCTCGTCGCAAACCTATCGAAACATAATTTTCTCCTCGTTGATGGCGTAAATCAAAATGTCATAAAACTTACATATCAAATATCCATGCTATATTGAACGTATTACTATAATGTATTTGTGGTTTTTAGATTGCCATAACAAGATGTTAAATAGCAAACTCACGTTTCTTTGCATAGTAACCAAGACAAATCATAACCGTAACTATCTCTGTAATCGGTGCTACTAACCACACTCCTGTCATTCCAAAAAACTGTGGAAGAACCATCAAAGCTATCAGCAAAACTATAAGTCCTCTTGCCATAGAAATGACTGCTGATTCTTTTGCAAAACCTATGGCAGTGTAATAAAATGACGCCATTGTGTTAAATCCAAGAATGATAAAAGAACCAGCATAAACAATAATCCCACTGCAAATCATCTGCTGAATATCAGAGTTCTTGATAAATAACTGACTGTATCCACCTCTTCCAAGAACCATAACAAAGAATGCTAACGTTCCAACAACCGTACAAGCAATAGTTGCCCCCTTGCATAACTTTCTTGCAGTTTTAACATCCTTTGCACCGAACACAAAGCTTACAAGTGGCGTCATTCCCTGTCCAATCCCGATAATAATCATCTGTACTAAATAAGCCGCATATCCAACCACTGCAAAAGCAGCAACTCCATCTACACCAGACACCTTTAAAATTACAGCATTGTATGCTGCCATAGTAATACACATGGAAACTTCACCTATTAACTCAGAGCTTCCATTAAAAAAAATCTGTCTAACATCTTCTTTATTAAATTTAAACTTACCAAAATGATATATCTCACTACCTTTTACAAAAAACATCACAGAAAGTAAAACACAAATCGCCACTGAAATAAGTGAAGAAATCGCAATTCCTGTAATACCAAGATTAAATATCCTTACTGCAATATAGTCAAATACTGTATTTAGTATTAGACTTAATATACTTATAAACATGCTGATTTGAGGTTTTCCCTCACCTCTCATAAAAATTCCTAGATTGTTGTTAATAATTAATAGTGGTAATTCAAATATAATAATGAAATAGTATTGTCTAAAATAGCCTAAAGTAACACTATCAATGTTTAGTAAAGCAGTAACAGGATAAAAAGCTAACGCTACCACTACAGTAACTGTCATTGTAACCATAATTGTAAGTGCAATTGATTCACGAAAAATCTGATTACCTTTTTCTATCAGACCACCACCAAGTGCAATTCCTGCCTGAGCAATTCCTCCAACTCCAATCATAATACCTACTCCAAGATAAAAATAGAGTAGAGGCAATCCTAAATTTACCGCTGCCGTTCCTTCTTTTCCAACATAATTTCCTATAAAGTAACCATCCACAAGTGTAATTGCAGAAGTAAGCACCATAGCTATAATACATGGAATGGCAAACTGCATCATCATCTTTGTTCCTTCTTTTTGAATTCTTTCCAGATTCATAAAAATATCCTCCTTTTGTTTTGTACAAAAAGAGGATACCTTATTTTATAAATATTAACTTCTGAATTCGTGCTGTTTTCAATTATTGATTCTTAACTCTCTATTGAAAACGTTATACTAGTCCCAAGTAATTTCATACTACTTATTTATAAGCACAAATCCTTTTTACAAAAAACTTCTATTCCTGATATAAACAAAATAATAGCTCCAATTAGTAAAAATATCGAGCATAAAAACGCATTTGACTCTCCTGCCGCAATTCCATTAGCATTAAACAAGGTAAAGAATGTAAAGTACTTTGCGTTCTCTGCTTTTTCACCAACGTTAGCAAGCATCTGTAACACATACATAAGTGCTGGAATACCCGCACCAAAAGCTATACTGTATTTTGTATCTGAGAATAAACAAGATGCAAAAAAACAGATTCCACATATGAATAGCTGAAGAAATAAAAGTGCCAGATTTAATTTTAATAATTCTGCTGTCACAAGTTCTCCCGGAAATTTGCTGTTTGCAACTAATATTTCCAGCCCTGTTACATAAAACAGAAGAATTATCACACCACTAAGAAGTACGCTTAGCTGTGTAAATACAATTGTTCTTCTCTTTACTGGTGCCGCAACGAGAACTGCCATTGCTCCACTGTCCGTATATTTGGAAATCAGTCCATTACCACATAATATACTAAACACCATCGGAAAAATCAGAAGAATAAATCCATATAGATATGAAACCATAAACCCAAGCAAACTTGATGCGCCGGCATTCATCCCCACCGCTGCCATAATTTCAGGCATAATATCATAAAAACTATCCAGTGTTGCCATCATTTGTGGATCATACATTCCAATAATAATAGAAACATACATTGTAATGATAGCAGCAAAAACAATCAAAATCTTAACGCTTTTTTTCATTTCACGCAGATATAACGTAAAATTAATCATTTTTACCACCTCCATAATAATTCATGAAAATATTTTCAAGACTCTGCTTTGATGCAACAGTGACCTTTGTGCCAGAAGCTATTCCTTCAAAGTCCCTCGCAAAAGCATTTGCTTCCTCTGGTGTTTCTAAAGTAACTATGTATTTATGCATATGACGTTCTCTTAAATTTTCCACAGAATCAACAGTTACCAATCTTCCTTCTTTAATAATACCAATTCTATCACAAGTACGTTCTACCTCCTCAAAAATATGGCTTGAAAGCATAATGGTTTTTCCTCTTGACTTTTCTTCCGCTATCAATTCAATAAATCTATTCTGCATCAAAGGATCAAGTCCACTAGTTGGCTCATCTAAAATCAAAATGTCAGGATTATGCATAAAGGCAGTCACAATTCCTATTTTCTGTTTCATACCCTTACTCATTTTCTTTATTTTCCCTTTAGGATCCAATTCAAATCTGTCCAAAAGCTGTTTTTGACGGTCAAATTCAGTAAATCCCCTGTATTTTGATACAAATTTTAAAAATTCCGTTCCTGTCATATCATCAAAAAAATTAATTTCACCAGGGATATATCCAAGTGTTGACTGAATTTTTGCACTGTCCTTCCAACAATCCATACCGTTAATTGTACATTCTCCAGACTTATTTTGAATAAATCCCATTAAATGACGAATTGTGGTTGTTTTCCCTGCTCCGTTTGGTCCTAGGAATCCAAATACCTCACCTTTCTCTACTTGAAAAGAAACATTAAAAACACCCTTTCCTCCACCATAATCCCTTGTAAGGTTTTTAATTTCAATTACACTCATCTGAATTCCTCCTTATATGCAATATGTTAAATAAACATTCCCGAAAAGTTAAAAACATCTAAATTAGGAGTTAATAGGCCACTAACTTTTAATTAATATCACATACCTTCTATTTTTCTTACTATACTTGCTATTCAAATTCAAGTCGACGCTCGTAAAGCCTTTTTTAATTCATACGTAGTTATCTTCCACTTATATTTATACCTCTTAACGAAGCAATTATATTTTCATATAACACTTTCTCATCCAAAATTTTTAATTCTTATATTAATTGTACCATATGCTTGTTTGAAAGGATAGCTGATACACATATAAATAATGTATTGACAATATAGTAACTAGTTGCTATACTCTGAATGTAAGAAATGGGCTATGAATTCATATAAAGTTTTCGACATGCAGTTAGCTTTATTACAAAAGAAAAGGTTAATATTCTCAGAACTTTTCTATCTTGAAAAATAAGGTACAAATAGAATTTAACAAACTCCTATTTGATTAATGATAAAAGTTAAATAGGAATATTTATTAAGCAGATAAGTAACTAGTTACTATATAAAGTTTAAAATGAATACATTTTTAGTAATTATAATAGACCAATTATTTAGTTACATTAATCTGGCATTTTCCCGTTTTTTGGCAATGCAAGTTTCTGAACAGACTTGATGGCAGCCACAATATTTGCATTGCTATTTATAAAAATTTTTATCCTTTGCTGGATAATGAGATATAAAATCTCAAAACAATACAAATAACATATTAAAGGAAAGAGATCGAAATGAAGAAAAAAATAATAATTATCATAGGAATATTAGCATTAATTATAATAGGATTTATAGTCTTATCTAGCTATTGTAGAAAACTTAATGAGACAGAGCAGGCAAATGTAGAAGAAAAAATAAATTCTGAAAACAAACAGGCATTAATCCTTTATCAAGATTCACTTGGTACAACGGTGAAAGATAATGTGGAGGCAATAACCAATACATTGGAGCAATCAGGTTATTCTATTATAAGAAATCATCCAAGAAGCGACTTGAATTATTCAATACAAGACTATGATATCATTGTACTTGTTTCCCCTGTCTATGCAAGAAAATTAGCTCAGCCATTATTAGATTTTGCCGACAAACAAGATTTTACTGGCAAAAAGGTCTATGGTGTTATAGTGGGAATGATGAAGCAGGAGGGTCAGGAGAAGAAGCTGGAAGAACATATAAAAAATGCAGCACATAAAGAAACTATTAAAGTCATTGGATCTGACAAAACACAAATGCTAGAGACTTTGGAGGGATTAATATCAGAATAGAAAAAAGAAGTATTCCTAATTTAATTACCTTTTTAAGAATTCTATTTACATTTTTTTTAGGATTGGTTGCTATAGACTATCTAGATAATAAAACAACCAAGACAACTCATTTAATAATTTGTATACTGGTTTTAAATATTTTTATATATATGACTGATTTTCTAGATGGTAAATTGGCCAGAAAATGGAATGTGTGTAGCAAATTAGGTAAAATCTTAGATGTTTCGGCAGATTTAGGATATATGACAAGCCAATATTATTTATTAATTAAAAGCGGGTATATGCCTTGGGTAACACTTGTTTACATTTATTTAGAATTTCTGGTATTTATGTGGACCTCAATATACTATAAACCAACGCCAAAAAGAGTTCTCTTTTTTAATAAGATAGGAAAATTAGTTGCCATATATTATTATCTCTTACCAATACTGTATATGGGGATAATCTATCTAGAATGCAATATACAGATATTTACAAGTATGAGTATAATATGTGCTATATTGACCGCTGTAGCAATCACGGATAGACTTATCATATGCTTGCATTTCCCTAAATTACAGAATTCAAGACTCGCTCGCGATTATAACACGCCGAATTTGGATAATCGTTAGTTTACATATTTACTATCGGAATTCGTGCGTATCCTTGCCAAGTATTATTATTTGACACGAGATTGCACTCGTGTCAAATTAGCAAGTTATTCTCATTCTCCTCATGACTTTAATCGTTTTTGTTCTGTGGTAAATCATAAAACAGGAATACATATGTCCATTTCCAACATATCTGTATCACTATTAACTCTATAGATTATGTCAAATAAATCACCGCATTTTAGCTCATATCCTGACTGAGGCAACCATACCGTAAACAATCCCTGATAATCTGTATAAATTTCCTTTCTATGTCCCGAAAATCTATATACCGCATATTTGCCACCAAGTAAAATGCTTGTTGACATATTATGAGTTTTTTCTAAATCATCATTATTCAGACTTTTTTCCAAATCTCCATTTACAGTCATCCCTACATCGCAAATACAACGGTCAAGTTCCATAATATCAGGGTCAGAGTAAGAGCGTTCAATCCACAAAGTCTCTTCTGTTACATATTTCTCCATATCCGCCATAAACTGAATCCAGTGTTTTTTTAACTCATAATAACTACCAATAAATCTACGATAATATATTTTTCTTTCCGGCAATTGTGTGATGGTAATGTTTTTGGCATACTCCTCAAAAGATTTCAGATAATCAAATCCTACATCTAAAAATGGATGTGGAACCTTACCATCATTCCAGCACCTCTCCTGACGAAACTGTATAGGGGACTGCTTCATCTGCTCCTTAAATACTGTCGCATAATTAGATGCAGAATATCCACAGTCCAGACCTATGTCCGTAACAGATTTCTCCTTATTAACCTTTAGATTCACTGCACTAAGTGCAATTCTGTTATGCTTAATAAAGGAATACAGGCTTTCTCCAACCTCTTGCTTAAAAAGACGCGAAAAATGATACTTAGACATATGACAATACTGTGCCACCTCATCTACAGTCAATTTTTCATCAATATGCTCAAAAATATATTCAATTGCCTTATTGATTAATTCATTCTCTACCATTATATCATTCTCCATATGGATAATAATGCTCTGCCTTTGATTGAAATTCTTTCAGATTACAAATCTTCGTTTCTATAATGACATCATCAATCCCCTCAAATTCGGGAACAATTATAGATTGTATCTTTGTTTTAAATTCTTCTTTTACATTGGTTATACACCATTCCTTTTGACCACCGATACTCTTACAATCATCTTCAATCAAAATATCTGGCATAAGTTTCTCCACAATTTCACTGTATTGTTCGCCCTTTTTCCTACAAAGAATTTCGTTGTATTTCATTCCATAAAAATCAATAATTGATTTTATAAAATGGTATCTTCTCCCTCGAACGTATGAACAAAGATATATTTCATATCCTTTATCATACCAAGAATTGACTATATCCACAGCATTACCTATTGGTTTATATCCATATCTTGTAAATAAAAACATTGGAAACTTGGTATAAAATGTCGTTCCCTCTATAAAAACCATTATTTTCATAAATTCCTCAAACCCCAAACATATTAGTGTATTCCATATAGTAAATTAGAAGTTTTCTATCTCTTTTACATCCAAAATCCAACCACTTCGTGTCTGCCGTGCTTCGCACTTCTGATTTTATCGGTATCGCGCCAAAAAAGTAAATACTCACGACCCTCGTGCTTACTTTTTTATTTGAGCGCGATAAATTCAGTATCTATATTATTCAATAACCAAACAATATCGTTCATACTATGGTTGATTTGATATAAATTCAATTATTTTTTTACTTAATAATTCATATTCATAATCATGTACATAATGTGGACAATCCAACTCTACAACGCTTCCATTCTCAACATTTGTGATAAAGTCCTTCTGATAGTTACGCCAGTCATCTTCATTCCACCCTGTACCACTTCCATTAGAAATAAACAGAATCATCGGAACCTTTGGAATCCCAGCTGAATCAACTACTTTTGCATTTTCTTTTATGCTTTTAACCTCATTCATCATTGTAGTGGTAGCTGTTCTACTATAAAAAATTGCCCTATAAATATCTTTCTCTTCATCCGAAAGCGTACCGTACTTTATTGCATCACTTTCTGCAATCCCCGGAATTAGCCTTGTTATGCCAAAATGTGCAGCAAATTGGGATAACTTAAGCATTGGCATATTAATGTTATAATCCTCATATGCCGAAGGAACAGCCATATCCAAACCTACAATTGCAGATATCTCCTCTGGATATTGCTGTGCCCAATACAGCGCCTCAATACCTGACATAGAATGTGGACATAAAATATAAGGTGCTTCTATTCCTGCCTTTTTCAATGCAGTTCTTGTATCCTCCAGCACAGAATCGATATTTCTTTCTTTGTCCACCACATCACTAAATCCATATCCAAATTTTTCCACTACAACAACCTTGTATTTATCACTTAGTAAAGAATATAAAGATTTGAAATCAAGAATTGGTGAACAAGTTCCACCGCCAGACATAAACACTAATGTTTTATCTCCTTCACCCTCTGCATAAACACTCATATTTTTTCCATCAACTTCCACCAGCTGTCCTACTGGATTTAAAAGCTTTTCTTCCATATTCTGTCTAACTCTATGATTCACATTTATAGCTACACCAATAATAAATATTATTCCAATTATAATTGTTATGATATGTTTTACTCTCTTTTTCATACACGTTCTCCTTACAATATAGTATTATCATACCATACACACTGAGCTATTTCATTTATTTTTTTACATCCAAGAACAAAGAATGTGCCTTGGCACATTCTCACGCCGAACGCGGTCGTTTACTAGATT
>CAYOMP010000044.1:0-17922 GCA_964405075.1 uncultured Lachnospiraceae bacterium | reverse complement strand
CACCATATTCCTTATTTTCCACGATTTCTTTCATCTTTTTAAATATTGGATTCATTCTTTGATTAAAAATCATACCAAAAACAAGTCCTTTATTTTCTTTTGATGTTTCCGCCATTATACGAGCCTGCTTACTAGAAATACCGGCAGGCTTGTCACATAATACATGCAGTCCCAATTCTAATGCCCTCACTGTCTGAGCTTCATGAACCCTATGTGGTGTTACAATTAACACTGCATCTATTTTGAGACTTCCGTCTTCTACCGCATCAAATAAATCATCTGCTGATTGAAAAATGGTAATATTTTTTTCCTCTATTTCTGGTAAGCTCTTTTTTGACTCTTCTTTAATTCTTGTTATAGCAACAATCTCAACATCAGGTATATCTCCATCAAACAAAATTCTTGCATACTTGCATCCCATATTCCCCATACCTATGATACCAATTCTAACCATATTTTTTCTCCTGTCTTCAGTAAATACTTATTTCTCATTACATTTTATCACTCAAAGCATTTGAAAAATATACTTTTCTATACTGTACATCTATCATTTATATGTTTTTTTACTTTTGTGTACAAGATATTTCTATGTTTTCTATCTTTTTACCGCCAAAATATAGACACTATGTGTCTGTCGCACTTCGTACTTTATGATTTTTTCAGTATCGCACCAGAAAAAATTTCAACTCAATACCTAAGACTCATTATCAAGTTTTGTTACCGGATTCATATGAACCATTATATGCTTTACTTTCGGAAACTCCTGTTCAATATCATCGTGCAAAGTTTCTGCTATATTGTGTGCTTCCTGTAGTGTACATAGTGCATCTGCCTGAATTTCCACATCTACATAAATTTTATTTCCAAAGATTCTTGTTTGAAGCAAATCAATTCCCAATACATTTTCATTTTCCATAACAAAATCATAAATCTGTTTTTCTGTTTCTTCATCACAAGAATGATCTACCATTTTGTCCATAGCATCTTTAAAAATGTCAAATGCGGCTTTTGCTATAAAACCAAAAATAACCAAACTGGCAATTGAATCCATAATCGGAAAACCAAGTCTTGCTCCTGCAATTCCAATTAGTGCACCAATAGAAGAAAATGCATCTGAACGATGGTGCCAAGCATCTGCCATTAATGCACTAGAGTCAATTTTCTTTGCGTAATGTCTTGTATACCAATACATACCTTCTTTACCGGCAATTGATACTATGGCTGCAATCAACGCCAAAATCCCCGGCACTTGCAAATCATTGTAATTACCATGTAAAATGTTTTTTAATGCTCCTACACCAATTCCAAGTCCAGTTACAAAAAGAACCATTGCTAAAATAATAGCCGCCACACATTCCAAACGTTCATGTCCATAAGGGTGCTCCTTGTCAGCTTCCTTTGACGCAAGTCTAATACCAATAATAACTACAATAGTACTAAATACATCTGACGCAGAGTGTATAGCATCACTAATCATTGCACTAGAATGCGCTATGAGCCCCGTAATAAGCTTAAATACGGATAAGACAACATTTTCAATAATGGTGATTATTGACACCTTGTTTGCCACTTTCTGAAAATCATCTTCCATTGATTCGTTGTTTCTTGTTATTACTTTGTTTTCTTCCATATCAGTTACCTCCAAAAATTAAGATAGCTCTATGGCACTAAATATATGTGGGAATTTTTATCGAATTGATTTCAAATGAATATAAAAAAACACCCACGAAATCAGTATTAGCAACTGCTGTCCCGTGGATGAAGGATTCCACTATCACTCATGTGACCCGACTCCATGACATTTCGTCACGGTCTGCTCAGTTTGTACTGTAGATTTATATGCAGTGCAAAGAGTTTTTATATATTAACATATGCATCATAATATGTCAACGTGACAAAAGTATTATATTTTATTAATAATGTGTTTAAATTTACCACTTTTTGGATTTTGACTTGGCTTTTCTTTTGACAAATCTATATTTACGTGGCAAATTCCCTGGCTTAGTAAAAATTCAGTGAGACTTTTTCTTGCTTTTTCAAAAGCAATATGTTCTTCTACACCTTCTTTTGGTTCTATACGAAGCTCCACCTTATTTTCAGGATAAACCAACACCTGAAATCTTCGCAAATCGTGAACCTCCTTCAGCACAGCATATATAGCCAATGGTGCTACTCCAATTTTCTTGCCTTCTTCTGTAAAAGTAGTCACATCATCAGTTCTGCCTTCTAATTCTATCCATGGTGACGGATTGCCACATGGACATTTTTCATTATGCATAATTACCCTGTCTGTTACTTCATAACGGATAAATGGCTGTGTATAGTTATATAAGTTTGTAAGCAATATTTTCTCTGACCGTTCTCCATCTTTCACTGGTCTTCCTTCAGAATCTACCGGTTCTACAATCAGCCAATCATCATTAATATGAAAATGCTGTTGTCTACATTCACATGCTACTGTTCCACCTTCCGTACAAGAATAAGAAGTCTGCACATAGCAATGAAATGTTTCTGACAAACGCTGTCTTAAAGAATCTGATAAATACTCACCACCTGTCATAATAATAACCGGTGAAATCTGAAGTCTTCCTTCTTTTGCTTCATCAATAAGTAATTCCAAGTTTGAAGGATAACCTCCCAGCATAGCAGGTTGAAATTCATTTAACTGACTAACAATCTTATCGATAGGATAAAGAGCACTAGACACTGCTAACTGCCTCTTTTTCCATGGCATTTTATTGAGACGGGAACGAATACTGCTATTTCCTAAGTAAAATCCTTCATCGGCGAATACTCCGATACTTTTTCCTCCTCTTTTTATAAATGCTGTCATATCTTCTTTTCTTGCATAACTACGTCGGGCACAGATTCCTCCCATCACATTATTGGTTGTATCATCGATTATGGCAACAAGGGGATTTCCTGTAGAACCAGATGTAGTATATACCATATATTTATTCTTTATCTTTCTTCCTATATTGCCTGTATCTTCCATAAATTTTTCCACTTCCGAAAGAGTAAGTCCTCTGTCTGTAATCCAGTCATTCCAATTCTCCATCAGCTCTCTTTTATTTACTGTAGGCAAATCTGTCAGTTCAAAGTCATCTGCTAAATCCTTATATAATTCTGCATAATACGGACTATTTTTCCTTGCCCATTCTACTATATCCTTTAAACGTTTTCTTTGAAGTGCTTTTCTTTCTTCTTCTCCCATCTTTTCGTAGCTCTTACAAAGACTCATTGCTTTAAATACGCCTATTTTTTTCATATCAATACCCCTTTTCTCTCATTATATTTGCTTAACGACTTACAAAACTATTACATCGACATCAATTGGTTTTCAAAACGCTTTCTATTTCAAAATTCCAAACAACATCAAATCCAAATAATTTTTCATATCTGCTTTGATTTTTTCACTATTTTTGAAAAATTCATCTGGTGTTTCTTGATACTGTAACAGATATTTTTGCATTACTGCATTGATATAAATTGACAATCCCTCCAATGTTTTTTGCTGATTCTCACTATCTTTAAAATCCAATGTTTTCAATGCTTTCCTTAAGGTTTCGTTGGATTCTGCCTGCACCAAAACCATATACTTTCCTAAAATTTCAGTTTTTCCCTCTGCAATTTCTAAAGAAACGTCCCTTGATGCCATATTGACCATATGCATTTCATTGCTGTACTTTGTACACAAAGTTATTTTTCTATCCATAGATGAAAATAAAATATCATAAAAGTTTTCATTTTCTACCTTACTCTCCGTTTTTGAAGTTAGCCTTTCCATTGCTTTTTCCAAACAGTAAAAATAGAAATTCTTTTTAGAACCAAAATAGTGAAACAAAATTCCTTTAGAAATTCCACATGCCTTGGTAATGGCATCAGTACTTACATCCACATATGACTTTTCTGAAAATTCCTTTATCCCTGTTGAGAGAATCAATTCCTTTTTTTCTTCTGATAGTTTTTCAAATGCTTCAAATGACATACTTCCTCCTTTGACTTCCCGGTCAATCTCTTTATGTTTTATATATAACACATATTGACTACGCAGTCAATATATTATCAAAAAAAATTATCAAGTCACTTTTAGCCAAGTATTTTTCAACAAATAACAATATTTTTACAAAGATATACACCAATTAAAACATTAAACATATATGCTTACACTTATATAAAATGATTATGCACTTTTTTCAAAAAAGTCTGTAAACCGCAACGTAAAGCACTCGTAATCCTTAGTACGAGTGCCCTGCATATTTCATTTTTCAGTTCTATTCTACAACTCCACCAATTTTCTAAACAGCTGGAAGAAATAATCCTTCATCCCGGCTCTTTCTATATCCTCGGTAGCAACTATATTTATACTGCCAATCTCCTGTCCCTCATATTTATAACTCACATTACCAACCACATCTCCAGCCTTTAGTGGTGCTTCTATGTATTCGGGTATTTTTACTTCTTTTTCTATATTTTCAAATACCATTCCCTTGGTATCCAAATATCTAAACTCATTCTGACAAACTATATTTGTTTCTTTAACAACACTTTTTTTAACATCTATTGTAACGACGTTTTTTGTGGAGTCATCTACATATAACTGGCATTTAGAAAAACCATAATTTAGCAACTTTACTGCATCTGCAAACCTTGTCTTTGAATCAGGTGCTGCCATTATTACTGCTATTAAATCAATATCATTTTTTCTGGCTGTTGCTGATACACAAAACTTCGCCTTACTAGTTGAACCTGTTTTCAATCCTGTAGCATATTGATACTGCCGAATTAACTTATTTGTATTAGTCAGACCAAATTCGCTACTGCCTTTTTTAGTTTCGTGTACAATATTCTCCATCCATATTTTACAATAATCAAATATTTGTGGATACTTAGTAATTAGTTCTCTAGACATTAATGCTATATCTTTTGCCGTGGTTATATGACCATCTGTATCTAAGCCATTACAGTTTTTAAAGGTTGTGTCATTCATCCCCAGTTCTTTTGCTCTTTTATTCATTTGATTAACAAATTCTTCTTCACTACCGCAAATGTATTCCCCAAGGGTAACACAAGCATCATTGGCACTTGCAACCGATATACATTTAATCAATGTATTAACATCCTGTATCTCTCCCGGTTCTAAAAAAACCTGTGAACCACCCATACTGGCTGCATATTCTGATACCGATACCTCATCCTCCAATTTTATTTTTCCTTGTTCTAATGCATCAAATATGCAAATCAAAGTCATTATTTTAGTTACACTGGCAGGCGGTAATTGCTGTGTTGAATTTTTTTCATAAATCACACTTCCTGTAGAAGCTTCCATCAAAATAACAGATGGTGCAGTTACCTCTATTGCCGCAACATTTTTCTCTGTATCTATTTCATTTAATACTTTTTCCTCTGAATTTACTGTATCTATGCTTTCTGTTTCACTTAATTCATCAGAATTCTCACCCTCGTTATTGTCTTCGATTTCTTCTGTATTCATTAAGTTAATTATCTCTACATTTTTTTCGACTACTTCCTCTGCAATTTCACTACTTCTACTGGTATTTTCCTGTGCTTGAACATTTCTTATATAAATATTCCCCATATTTATATTACAAACACATTCCAAAATAATGGTTGCTGCTAAAATACATACAGATACTGTGGATACTAATTTTTTCACATTTTTCCTCCACTTATTCTTATATATTATTTTAGTAAATTACTATTCTTTTTAGAACTATGTTTACCTTTAAATTTCAATACACAAAAATATAATACCTTTTCACGTTAAGCCAATCAGTTCCTTTATATGATGTAAAAAGCACAGCAGCCTTTTGAAACTACTGTGCTAATCAAATCGTTATTCATTTCTAGCCTTTATATCAATATACATCCCCACATATAGTATATTAATCTGTACTTCCTTCTTCCTCATGTTTCATTGATAAAACAATTTCGTTTATTTCATTAATAAGTCCTTCTATTTTGCTATTTACTATAGAACTATTCTCTGAAAGCTTTTCAACTTCCTTGGCAACAATACTAAAACCTGCTCCCTTTTCTCCTGCTCTGGCAGCCTCTATACTGGCATTAAGTGCCAATATTTTCTGCTTACCCTGTATAGCCTTTAGTTCCTTAGTTCCACTAATTACCTGCTCAACTAATTCATTAGTTTTATCCACACCTTTAGTAAGTTTGCCTATAAGCTCTTCATTTTGCTTCTTGGCATACTCAGCATTTATGTAATTGTTAAGAACTTCTCCAAGTAATTCCGCCGATGCCTTTATTGCCTCTTTACTTCTAACATTTACCTTATGTAATGCATCAATATATCTATTTTCATCTACGCCTATCTCTCTGGCAACCTGACGAAACTTTTCTTCATCCGGCTGTTCTGGTAATACCTGTCCACCAATTACTGAACCAACCTTCTCTCCTTTTACTACCAAATCAATAGCAAAATCAATTAGTCCAGCATGACAATTGTAAACTCCCTGTCCCTCTCTATCGCACTTCTCACATCTGGCACGTCCTTCATTGCTACCACGTGTATATTTAATACAGAAATCTGTAAAATTATAGCATTTTGAAATATAATTTCCATCTGCGCCAACTGCAACAGTTGCTAATCCTGTAGAAAGAGCCCAATTAGACATTATTCTCTCGAATTGCTCCATATCTGCAAAATTATCAATTCGCATATCTATCCCTCCATAAAGTATATTTTACTCATTATATATAATTTTCACACAAAAATCTATATAATGATTATTAATTTTTTATAACAAATGTTGTATATTGCTATTTAACTGTCGCACAAACAAGTTATATTGAATAGTTACCTTCTTATGCCATATATGTTCTAAACAACCTAAACAAGAAATTGTCAGGTTCTTTACATAGATTAAAGAAAAGTGGTAAATATCTAAGTTGGTATTTATCATTAATCATTAACTTTCTCCCTTAATTTCGCGAACATCTCCTCATGGGTATATCTTTTGTTAGTCTCCCCTGCCATCTTATCCGCAACATCCAACCCATCCTCAATAGACTCCGTAAGCATTGAATATGCTTCAATACTAAGTACCACCATGGAACCATAGCCATTCTTAGTTAAAAAAACTGGTTCGCCTGTCTTAACAATGCTTTCAATTTCTGTAAATTTGTTTCTCAAATCAGACTGTCATACATACGTCAGCACTTAATGAGCACTTGTGCGAATTTAGTACTGCTACGTATGTATCAAGCACAAGCGTGTCTGTATTGGAAATGAAAATTCCATTTATGTCATAATTATAATTGTCTAGTTCACTTTTCTCCCCTTAGTCACATAAAAAAATTATAATTCTATATAATGTACTTAACTATTTCTTTTTCGTGGTCTTTTGTAAAATCACTCAATTCATAAGTTCTAATTCTTTGATTTACCATTATTGGAATAACAAATCCATTCTTCGAAAGAACCGACAATCGATTAATAATTGTTTTATTTGTTACTTTCAGTTCTTTGCTAACCTCCATCGGTGTAAACTCTCGTTTATACTTCTTAATAAGGAACAGAAGAAGCTCTTTTTCTTTCCCCTTAAGATATGAGAGGCTTCCTTCTACCTCTGCCTCATTAGAATTACACTGTAAATCACATACCTTATTTGAATATAACTGAACCATTCGTAGAAAATAATTTATCCAAATATCCATTATTTTTTCACTATTTTTCATTACTGTTTATACATGAAATTCAAAGTTCACTATTTCATTTCCTCTAAAATTCCAGACACTTTGCTTCTGTTGTGCTTCGCACTTTCCAATTTTCCATTATCGTGCCCCCCAAAAATAAACACTCACTACGTTCGTGTTTTTTCCTTAAGTGCAATAATTTTGTACAAAAAAATAGAATTTTCATATTCCAAATCAGACTGTCATACATACGTCAGCACTTAATGAGCACTCTGCGAATTTAGTACTGTTACGTATGTATCAAGCGCAAGCGTGTCTGTATTGGAAATGAAAATTCTTTATAAATATCACAAACTTTTAGTTCTCTATTTATTTCACAAACTTTAATATTTACTATTAACCTGTTTGCTGTGCTTTTTTACCTATATGCAATATTGAACCTAATCTAGATGTAACCACATACAACATAACTGTGTCTATAGGGAGCATAACGGCACATTTAACGATTCTCATAGGTAAAATTGCAAGGAAACCTTGTCCATACAAAATATTTAACCATGTCGTTGTCAGACATAATTCCACTATTAAAGTAATCAATAACTTAGCAGAAAAAATTCTCTTAAGTGATATAGGCTTCTTGTATAAAAAGATTCCATATATCAAACCTGAAATAATGGCATTAAATGTAAATCCCGGAAAAAATGTTCCAGTTGGTTTAATAATAAAGCAAATAATATCACTTATTCCACCTAATATACCAGATACTACCGGACCAAACATCATTCCTGCAATTCCCATAGGTAAAAATGAGAATTGAATCTTAATAAAATCACCGATTACAATAGTAAAAAAACCAAGGATTGCAGTAATGGCAGTAAGCATAGCTGCTGTAGCTAGCGTCTGAACACTCTTTAATTCCTTGGCTGAATCTTTAAACATTTCTTTAATTTTATTCATAGTCCTACCTCCTTATCATAATATTTGTCTTCGCAAAAAAAGCTACAACAAGAAGGTAAAACTTCTATATTTGTAGCAGCGGGATGCGAACTCAACACCGCAAGAAATCTTTTCGTTCATCTGACAACTCCCCGTTCAGATGACACTTAACGCGTTAAATTCTACTCTGCTATTTCGATTTTGTTTTGACACACTTACTATATCAGCATATGTAAAAATTTGCAACTATGTTTTACTTTTTATACAAAAAGATGAATTTTTGTAAATACATATTTTGTATCCCATGCTTATATTTTTTACTTTGTATCTGCATTTATATAATCAGGATGTAACTTAGAATACACAATTTTTTGACTTGTATACAAGCTGTAATATCCAGATAGCATATAACTAATCGATGCCGCTATTGCAAATAAAAGCAAGCCCTCACTGCCAAATAGTTCAATACTTAATATAATTGATGTTATTGGACAATTTACCACACCACAGAACAATGCAACTAACCCTAATGCTGCACCAAATCCCGGATCAAATCCTACCAAGCCACCCATTAGATTACCAAATGTTGCTCCAATAAAGAAGGTTGGGACAATTTCGCCACCTTTAAATCCGGCACCTAAAGTAACAGCAGTAAAAATAATTTTGAATAAAAATGCTGTTGGCTTTGCATTCCCTGCTATGGCATTTGTAACAATATCCATTCCAGCTCCGTTATAATCTCTAACACCTACTAACATAGTCAATGCTATAACCAAAATCCCGCCTACAATAATTCTCACATATTTGTTAGGTAGCTTTTCTTTATATAGCTTACCTGCTTTGTGTACGCAAACAATAAATAGAATACTACAAACTGCACACAACGCTGCCACAACCACAATTTTACCAACTGTTATTATAGTAAGTTCCGGTATATTGGTTAATGTAAATTTTACAGGTGCAACATTAAAATATCTTGCTATTGCCAACGCTGTCAGTGAGGCTGTCAAACATGGCACAAATGCCATATAATAAATGACACCTACACTAATAACTTCCATACTAAAAATTGTTGCTGTCAATGGAGTTCCAAATAGTGCTGTAAACACTGCGCTCATTCCACACATTGTTATAATGTGTAATTCTTTTTCATCCATTCGAAGACACCTGCCAATAAACGCTCCCATACTGCCACCTATTTGTAATGCGGCTCCTTCTCTTCCTGATGATCCTCCACATAAATGTGTTAAAACAGTTCCAATAAAAATTAGCGGCGCCATAAGTATAGGTACCTTTTCAGAAGAACGGATAGAACTAATAATCATATTTGTTCCACCATCTTTCTCCATACCTAACATCTTATACAAAAATACAATAACAACACCCGCAACCGGTAGCAAATACAATAACCATCCATTTTCCTTTTGCATATGTGTAGCCCAATCTACACAATGATGAAATGCACTACCAACTAAACCGCACAACACTCCTACCAACACTGCTATAGCAAACCACTTTATAAATATTTTCACATACATAAGCCAATGACTTATTTTACTTTTAGCTCTTTCTTTCATCTTATCCCTCGTATCTTTTATTCTTTTTCAAAATGCTGATAATCCTTCAATGAATTATAGTCACCGCCCCATGTAAAGCCGTGTTCTTTAAATAATTTACAGCACAAATCCTCACTTGTAATCTTATGCTCAAATTCTGCTTCTCTATCTATATAATCCACCGCTGAGTCTGGTGAAATAATAACTGTTCCGTCAGGTTTTGTTTTAACATATGGGTTATATAACGGATTAATATCAATCGCCATTCCTAAACTATGGTTTGATAATTTTGTAGAACCTGCTATTGTTCTGTAATTAAATGAGGAAGTATTATTTGCTTTCATTGATTTATCATCATCTGCATCAAATTCATCAACTAATGTCATACTCTCTATTTCATAATTGTTAATATATAATTGATAAAATATGTCCACAATATCTTTTGAAATCTTCTGGTTAACTATTACTCCACCAATATGAGTTTCCCTATCAAATCCGTAAAACAAAACTCTAACATAACGCAAATCTTCTCTAGGTACTGTACAATCAACCTTAAAGGATTTACCATAGATTCTTTCAAAAATCTCATCTGTAATTTCACTTTCACAGAAAAAATCTTGAACTAATTCAGGATTAACATTAATTATGTCGTTTTCAGATAATACCCTTGCTTCCTCTAAGGTTGTATATTCTATAATCTCCTGATTACCTTGTAGTTCACTTTCTGCTTCTTCAACTTCACTTTCGTCATTTAACTCATTTTCAATATGGTTATTTACGCTATCTTCACTAAGATTGTTTACTATATTTTCTATATGACTATCTACTATATTCTCAGTATTTTGATAATCTACTGTATTCTCGCCACATCCTGTTATAAAACTGGTAATTTGCAATCCTATCAGCACTGTAAATATAAATTTATTATATTTCAACTCGTTTTTTCGCATTTTTCTATTCCATTTCATCTAATCTATTTAACCATATCCCTAACATAACTATATAATGAATTCTACTCTCTTCATATTTTTTATTCAAGAAAATCCATTATATAGAAAAAAACATTATTAACTTTTGTTTAAACAAAAATTCATTTATATTTATAATATGCACTTATTCAAAAGACATATTTAAATCATATTTTATATTCTTCAAAATACTGCGCAGATAATTATACCGCAAACTGACTATTATACAATTCATAATAAAATCCTTGTTTTTCAAGCAATTCATCATGTGAACCCTGTTCTATAATGTTTCCGTCCTTCATAACTAAAATTACATCTGCTTCTTTAATTGTAGATAAACGATGAGCTACAATGAAACTGGTTCTACCCTTCATCATCTTCGAAAAAGCCTTTTGAACTCTAATTTCTGTTCTGGTATCTATTGATGATGTAGCTTCATCCAAAATCAACATATTAGGAAGATTGAGCATAACTCTGGCAATACATAGTAATTGCTTTTGACCTTGTGATAAATTACCACCATCTTCTGTTATCACAGTATCATATCCATTAGGCATTCTCTTAATAAAACTATGGGCATGAGCTTCTTTTGCTGCATTAATAATATCTTCATCTGATGCATTAGGATTACCATACGCAATGTTCTCCTTGATAGTGCCGGATTTTAACCAAGTTTCCTGTAATACCATTCCATAATTTTTTCTTAGACTGTTTCTTGTTACATTCTTAATATTTTTTCCAGATACTTTTATTTCTCCACTATCTACATCATAAAATCTCATTAACAAATTAATAAGTGTTGTCTTTCCACAACCTGTAGGTCCAACAATTGCTATCCTTTGACCTGGTTTTACTGACAGATTTAAGTTTTCAATAAGCTTCTTATCTGCCACATATGAAAATGCCACATTTTTAAGCTCTACACTACCATCTACGTTTTCTAATACTTCGTTATTTTCATCTGAAATCTCTGGTAATTCATCTATTAATTCGAATACTCTGGCTGCTGATGTAAATGCATTTTGTAATTCTGTAACTACTCCTGATATTTCATTAAAAGGCTTAGTATATTGATTTGCATAACTTAAAAAGCATGATAATTTACCAACTGAAATGTTTCCACTAATAGCTGAAACAGCCCCAAATATAGCTACTCCTGCATATACTACACCATTTACAAAACGAGTAGACGGATTAGTTAATGATGAGAAAAATGTAGCATCAAGACTTGCTTTTTGTAATCTGTTATTAACCTCTTCAAATCTGGCATTAGCTTCATTTTCATAACCAAATGCGGTTACTATTTTTTGATTTCCAACCATTTCATCTATAAGGGATGTCATTTCACCTCTGGTCTCTGACTGTAGTTTAAACATTGAGAATGTTTTCTTAGCAATGAAACTTGCAACAAACAATGATAAAGGTGTAATACACACTACAACTATTGTAATCTTAACATTTAACAACAGCATAAAAATCAAAGTTCCGGCAATTGTCATTACCCCCGTAAATAACTGTGTAAAACCCATTAACAAACCATCTGTGAACTGGTCAATATCATTTGCAATTCGACTCATAATGTCTCCATGCTGATGTGAGTCAAGATAACTTAAGGGTAATTCCTGAAGTTTTTTAAATGCACTCTTTCTAACGTCATTCGCCACATTGAAGGTAATATGATTATTGCAAATATTCATTAACCACTGTGCTATGGCTGTAATTCCAATAGCTACTGCTGCTTTCTTAAGTATTTCAAAAATACCTCCAAAGTCTACTAGTCCCTTATCAATAATTAAATCCACTGCATCCCCTGTCAATATTGGTAAATACAATGTAGACGCAACTGTTAATGCTGCTAACATCAAAGATAAAACCACTAGCCATTTATATTTTCCTATATATTTTAAAACTCTTTTTAACGTTCCTTTATTTCTATTCATTGTGTCCTGCCTCCTCTTTTGAAAGCTGTGACAAGCATATTTCCTTATAAACTTCACATTTATTAATTAATTCACTATGCTTTCCAACACCAACTAAACAGCCATCATCTAATACTAGTATTTTATCGGCATTCATAATAGTTGACGCGCGCTGTGACACTATCACAACAGTCATATTTTCATCAAGATTAGCTATTGACTTTCTTAGTCTTGCATCTGTAGCAAAGTCAAGAGCTGACGAACTATCATCCATAATAAGTATCTGAGGATTTTTTACTAATGCTCTGGCTATTGTTAAACGCTGTCTTTGTCCTCCTGATAAATTTTTTCCACCTTGGGCAATTGCAAAATCAAGCTTACCTGTCTTCTCCTCAACAAAATCCTTAGCCTGAGCAATTTCTAAAGCATTATATATTTCTTCATCAGTAGCATCTTTATTTCCCCACTGCATATTTTCTCTAATACTGCCCTTGAAAAGAACTGCCCTTTGAGGTACAACACCAATTGTTTTTCTTAAATCATCCAGCTTATATTCTTTTACATCAATGCCATTAATAAGCACTTGTCCCTGACTCGCATCATAAAATCTCGGAATCAAATTTACTAAAGATGATTTTCCTGAGCCGGTACCACCAATAATACCCAAAGTCTCACCTTTTTTAACTGAAAAATCAATATTTGTCAGTGATTCTTCTTTAGCATTTTTATAAATAAAGTTAACATTTTTAAACTCTATACTACAGTCTGTATTTACTGCTATATTACCGTTTCCACTAACAATGTCTGACTGCTTCTCAAATACTACATTAATTCTATCTGCACACGCTAATGCCTTAGTAATTAGAACAATTAAGTTGGCTAACTTAATTAGTTCTACTAGAATCTGTGACATATAATTAACCAAGGCAACCACCTCACCCTGGGTAATTATTCCGCTATCTACCTGAATAGCTCCAACCCATATTAAAATAATAGTTGCTCCATTAATTAGAACATAAGTTACAGGATTTAGTAATGCTGATATTTTTGCAACAAATTTCTGCGAATTTAATAATTCATTACCATATTCATTAAAGCTGGCAATTTCACTTTTTTCTTTTCCAAAGGCTCTGACAATTCTAACTCCAGCCAGATTTTCCCTTGTGGCAAGTAATACTTTTTCTAAATTTTTCTGTACTTTCTTGTACAAAGGCATAGTAATTACCATTATTCCAAAAACTACAACAGACAGTAATGGAATTACCACAACAAAAGTAATTGCAGCTTTAACATTAATGGTAAATGCCATTACCATTGCACCAAATACAATAAATGGTGAACGAAGGAATAGTCTTAATACCATGTTAACACCAGACTGCAACTGATTAATATCGTTTGTCATTCTGGTAATTAAGCTGGCAGTACCCATCTCATCTATTTCAGAATGAGATAAAGAAGTAATATGTTTAAATAAATCCTTCCTTAAACCAGTACCAAATCCTACTGCTGCCTTAGCTGCAAAAAACTGTGCAGTAATGGCACACACTAAACCAATTATTCCTAACAACACCATTACTGAACCCATTTTGAAAATATGTGACGTATCACTATTTCCAATTCCCTTGTCAATAATGCTGGCTACTACTAATGGAATTAATAGTTCAAAGCTGGCTTCCAATAATTTGAATAATGGCCCTAAGACACATTCCTTTTTGTATTTACTTAAATATTTCAGTAATTTTCTCACTTTTTTCCTCACCTCTGTGTATATTTTTATCTTTACTTTTACTTCCTATCTTATTGTGATTATTCCTTCCAATTAGCATTTAGTAAATTTTCTTCATCTGTCTGCAATGCCACGCTTATTGAATAATTGCAATTATTAACATAGTTGCAGCATACCCATTTTAGTTTTTTTATATTGTGGATTGTATCTTGTTAAAGACACTAATGACCTTACTATGTTTTTTAAAAATGTCATCTGCACATTTACCTATAATATACAGTTTTCTTTTTAATATTCACTCTTTTTAAAATATTCCATATGTGATTTTACACCAACAAGCGTAACAGTTGCAATAGAATTTATCACACTCAGAAAAAAAGGAAACACAAAGGCAAAAAGATAGAAAAAACAGATATATTTTGAAATAATTGCAAAATATATCTGTTTTTTTTATGCGCTTATTTAATTGTTATTTTTACAGTAATTCTAACAGATTGATTTCCTTGCTACTTTATTCAAACCATTAGAAACTCGTTCTTGGAATGCATATGTAAGTTTAGCATTCTCTTAGTTACTGACATACATTAAAATTCTTCCGGAATAACGAGTGCTGCTATAATATATGCTAATATTCCACTACCTGCTCCAAATACTAATAATAAGAAAATTAATCTAATAAGTGTTGGATCAATATTTAAATATTCTCCTATACCACCACATACACCACATATCACTCTGTTTGTTCTTGACTTATATAATCTTTTTGGTTCCATAATCATATCCTCCTTATTATTTATGAGTTTTCTATTTCTTTTTCCTTATGTGCAATACATTATAATGTATCACCAAATTCAACAGTTACACTACCCATTCCACATTCAATTTCCATAGTGCCATCTACATCATTATCTATGTGATCTTCAAATCCCATTCCTGAATATGTTGATTCACCTATTACAATTTCTCCCATTCCACCTGAAATATCATAGTTGAATTCTCTCTTTGCATTACTTAAGTGCATATCAACACTACCCATTCCGCAGTCAATATTGGTATCACCTGATAATTTGCCCTTTACTGACATACTGCCTGCTCCGACTTCAAGATTAGCATTTTGGGCTTCCAAATCTTTTATTATTACTTCGCCGGCTCCTACCATAATATCTGAAGATTTTGAAACTGTCATTTTATCAACTGTTAATGCTCCCGCACCAATGCTTAAGCTCAATTCTTCTGTTTCGATTGTATCAAAAGTAGAATCACACGCACCTACTTCTATCTCTACCTCTTCAAACTTAGTACCCTTTGGAATATACACATTAACTCTTGTTAAATGTTTTTTCCAATGTTTGTATTCTTTTTTACTTTCGATTACAAGTTCATTTCCGTCGCTATAACATTTAAAATCATCTGGAACATTTATAGATTCAACTTTTATTTCATTACCTTCTGCTTCTTTTATATTCAGTTCTACATACTTTAAATCAATATTTAACTTCTCTATACCTGTAAAAGTTGCATCATCACTCTTAATAGAATCTGTTGTTGCATCATCATCAAAAATAACATCAAATTTTCCCCCGTTCCATCCTATATTGACTATTTCTTTTGCTCCCAAAGAAAAACCTATTATACTAAGCACAATTCCAATAATTATTGTTATTGCACAAAAGCTCAAACAAATTTTTGTAAATTTATCCATTTTCATTACGCTCTCCCCTTCTGTAAAATATATTTATTTTTTTTACACAAACATCCACTTTTATTTAAAACAACACCTATCATTGTAAAGAGACACAAGAATGAACAACATTTAATAAGCTTATTCATTTTCATTCCTAATTCCTCCTTCTTTGAAATGGCTTGCTAATAAAATTAATACATCCTGCAAACACTGGTGGAATAATCTTTATACAAATTCCAATCATTAACCAGATTAAAAATGCTCCTATACCAGTTAATATTAAACCAACACCCATTGCTGCAATTCCTGCTACCGGACCAGTAAATAGTTTGGCTATTCCTGCTATAAAGGCTACTATTCCACCTGCAAATAATCCGACACCTGCTACTGCTACTGCTACTAATACTGAAATAATTACTGCAAATATAGATATTATCAAAGCCAATATTGTAATCAAAATAGGTAATCCAATTGGTAACGCAAGGATTGCTAATATTACAATAAGAATAATTTCTCCAATGCTTCTTGGGTTTGTTTGCTTTCTTTTACTAGTATAATTACCATTAGTATTTGTATTGTTATATGACCCAGATGAATGACTCGTGTGATTACTGTATCCAGCATTGCTATTCTGAGTGTTTTCTTTATTTACAACTTCGTAATTAGTTTCAAATCTAGGATCACTGTATCCTCTTTCTGAAAACTCTCCATAATTATTGTTTCCATTTAAGCTCATTTTGATTATATCGGCTACTTTACTAGGACTTCCCAAATCCATAATTACCTGTTTCTCATTCTCAGGTCCAGCCTCTTCAAAATAATCTCTGTAATAATCTAATGCTTCTTTCCTTTCACTTTCTTGAATGTCTGATAGCAGTCTTTCAAGTTCATTTAAAAAACTGTCCTTATTCATTCTCATTCCCTCCTTCAAATATTTGACTTATTCTCGACGAATATATCTTCCACTCTGCCCGGTATAGACTAAGTTGTGCATTTCCCTTCTCTGTGAGCTTATAGTATCTTCTATTTCTTCCTCCAAACTCCATATCATATACTTCTAAACAATCATCCTTTTGTAATCGTCTTAGTACTGGATACAATGTTGATTCTGAAATTTCAATAGCCTGTCGCACTTCCTGAGTAATCTTGTAACCATATGTTCCGTCATTTTCCTTTGACACAACTGCAAGTACTATAGCATCTAGCAAGGCAGCACCCGTGTTAAAAATCATTTAATCGTCTCCTTCCTTATTCGCTTTATAATACTATTTATAATATTTTTTCTTTCACAATATTATATGACATATAATATTATTTGATACTGATACTATACATCATATAATATTACATGTCAACAGTATTTTGGAATTTTTCAAAAAAAAGTCGAAGCACCTAATTACTTCGACTTTTCACCTAGCGTACTATCTTATAATATGCTCTCGATGTCATCGTATAGCTA
>CAYOMP010000043.1:0-18142 GCA_964405075.1 uncultured Lachnospiraceae bacterium | reverse complement strand
CAGCGTAAACTGTAATAACTACAGGAATGATTAAATCTCCCTGATCTGCAGTTCTTGCATTGAATTCTTTTGTAAACTGTACAATGTTTACACCATGCTGTCCAAGTGCTGGACCAACTGGTGGAGCTGGTGTAGCCTTACCAGCAGGAATCTGTAATTTAATATAACCTTCTACTTTTTTTGCCATTTCGGCACCTCCTAAAATCTTTTCAATTTTGCTTGTTAAACTTTGTTAACTACGCAACACTGAAAGTGTTGTGGTATTTGCGGGGGATTCCCTCCCACTTGTTACATCTTTTTAACTTCTGTGAAACTTATTTCAACTGGCGTTTCACGACCAAATAAGTCAACGTTGATTATTACAACCTGTTTGTGAAGGTTCATAGCCTGAATTACTCCAACTGTATCCTTCCAAACGCCTCCGGTAACTGTAATAGTATCACCTTCTGCAAAATCAACAACAACATCTTCTGCTTTTTTGATTCCCAATGGTTTCATCTCAGCTTCTGTTAATGGAACTGGTTTTGACCCTGGACCAACAAATCCAGTAACACCTCTGGTATTTCTTACAACATACCAAGTGTCGTCATTCATAACCATATTAAGTAATACATACCCTGGAAACATTTTCTTCGAAACCTGTTTCTTTGCACCATTCTTAACTTCGACAACGTCCTGCATTGGAACTCTTACTTCTAAGATTTCGTCCTCAAGATGTCTGTTTTCAATTGTTTTTTCAATGTTGGCTTTTACTTTGTTCTCATAACCTGAGTAGGTATGCACAACATACCAATTTGCTTCTGACATAAAATCACCTTTGCCTTAAATTATTATCTAACCAGGAAATCTACACCATACTTGATTACTGCATCTAATAATGAAATAATCAATCCTAAAACAATTGATATAGCTACAACAGCAACTGTCTGTTTGCCAAGAGCTTTTTTATCAGGCCAAATTATTTTATTGAATTCAACTTTTAATCCCTGATACCAACTTTTCTTTGGAGCCTTGTCTGCATTCTTTGCATTATCTCCCATGTCAATTCACTCCTTTAGCTATAAAAACTATTTAGTTTCTTTGTGTAATGTGTGTGTCTTACAGAATTTACAATATTTCTTAGTTTCCATTCTATCTGGATGAGTTTTCTTATCCTTAGTCATATTGTAATTACGTTGTTTACATTCTGTACATGCTAATGTTATCTTTACGCGCACAACTTCCACCTCCACTTAATTAAAATGTGTCAATGCTAATTAGTAAGCACTGTTTTTTAGGCATAAAAAAAAGACCTACTTCCATCGCTAGTCTAATATATCATACTAAATATCTATCGTCAACCTTTTTTTGCACTTACATTTCCCTATATTCTACCACTGCCACCTGACTTTTTCAATAAGATTTATGGTATTCTTGTCAATTTGTGTGACAACTCATCCTCTTATACGCATAGTAGTTCCATCTTTTAAATATTCCCGTGATTTTAGGATATAACATCCCACCCACAATTTATAACCTTGTTTTCATTATTTTATTCGGGACTCGCTCGCGAACCGTGTTGAGATACACACGATAAATTCAAGTCGAATCCCGCCTGTTATCAATCATATATCCTAATCCAATTCTATCGAATCCGATATATAATAGTAAAACTTATTTTTATTACAATAATTCTTTATTTTTCTTTTTAAATTACTATCTTTTGTATATTCAAGCAAATACACCTCTAACCCACATTTTTTACACGTTTCCACATATTTTTTGAAATATTCCCTTTCTTTTTTGCTTTTAGCAGAAAATGTTTTTGTTTCAAAATTTATGTTGCTCCAAACACATTCCTGATTTACACCTGTCATAATATTTGAAAGAGAACCATAGCGTTCCAAATAGGTCATAACATATGTATCTCCACCATTAATAATCACGTCTTTGCCAGATTCCATCAAATGTTTCAAAATTATTGTTAATCCATCAAAAATATCCTCCCTCGGATATTCATAGTAAACATCACAATTATCTACAAAAAAGCCATCAACGCCCTTATTTAACAATTTTTCTTCTAAAGAAGCAAGAAACTCTTGCCACTCCGATGACGATACATCTATCCACTGCTCCTCCTCCCAATTTTCATAAGTTCCAATTGCCAATTGGGAATAATCATTATAGTATTCACGAAAGTTCTCTAATGCACCCACATTAATGTAAGAATATACTCTGCTTCCTTGTTTTTTCAAAGTTGCGATATCCTTACGCGAAAAATATTGTGCATCAATAACTACATTCTTATAACCTTTTATCTTTTTAATATCAGATGAATTTAAACTTAAAAATACTCCGTATGCCAGTGTTTTTTTCTTTTTTTCTTTTACAGTAATCTTACATCTATAAGTCTTTTTTCCGACCTTTGCTTTTATTGTAACATTACCTTTCTTCTTTGCTGTAACTTTTCCTTTTTTACTGACAGTTGCGATTTTTTTATTACTGGTAGACCATTTTACTTTCTTTCCTGTTCCATAAACTTTAAGCGACAGTGTCTCCCCTACATAAATAGTGGCTGTTGATTTACTGATTTTTACCTTACCGGTAGCTTGTACCGGCACTGCAAATAAAGTTGCAACCATCACAAAAATTATGCATATACTAAAAAAAGTTTTAATTGACCTTTTCATTAGCACCTTTCCTTCCGAAATCAAATTCATCCTCTTTAAACATATCAACCTCTTAAATCAGCAACTCATTTTCGCATTTATCTCATAACTAAATCCACGAATATTCTCCATCAAAACATCCTTAGGTAATTATACCTTAAACCCTCATAAAATAAAATGGTTAATTCCAATATCTAATCAAAGTTCCCCTACATATTACACACCAAATTCGGGTAAATTCAAACTTACATGTTTCAAAAAACTTATTAAACCCCAAAAAATGCCAAAACAAACTAAGATTTTTTTGTTTTGGTAATGACATTTGCTTTCTTATGTATTATAATATACGAGTAACAGTATAATTGTGCACGGATGCACTTTATTTTATATACGGTTAAAACAACGTTTTATCTATATATTTTTATTAAGCTTAGAGAAAGGAGTCTTTTTATGCTTAATTTTTATAATTATTATTTAAATTCATATCGTACAGTGCGCACAACTAACAGATATGACGCGCATAAAAAGTCTGAGCTTAAGCAGGTTTGCAACACAATCAATAAGATTAATCAAAATTCACCTTTGTATATCATAAATTTATCAGATGAAATCCAACAATATGCTATAGATTTAAAAGAAAATGCAAGACAATTAAAAAATGTTATATCTTCAATTGTGGAAGAAGAAGATACGGAAACAAGTAAGATGTTTACCGAAAAGGAAGCTGTTTCAACGGATGATGATAAGGTATCGGTTAAATTTATCGGAGATTATGATAACATTGATGATTCAACAAAATTAGAGATTACTGTATCTGAGTTAGCATCACCTCAGATTAATAAAGGTAGCTATGTATATTCTAACTCTCACTCTTTAACACCCGGGAAATATGCTATTGATATTTCAGTCGGAAATAGCTCATATGAATTTCAATTTTCTGTCCATATGAGAGATACTAATTCTGATGTAATCAAAAAAATAACTTCAGCTATCAATAAGGCTGACATTGGAATTATGTGCTCAACTGAGAAAAGTCCTGAAAATAGTGAGAAACAACGAATAGTAATGGTATCAACCAGTACCGGCGCACCTGAATACAGCAAAACTCTATTCAATATATCTGACCTTGTTACAGGTTACACTGATCAGACCGGTGCTGTAGATTTTTTAGGTTTGGATAATGTGTATTCTTATTCAAGCAATTCGCACTTTACAATTAATGGTATTCCAAGAACATCTTCTTCTAATACCTTTACTGTTAATAAAACATTTGAATTAACTCTTAATTCACTCATTGATGAATCAGAGCCAATTCAGATTTTATTCCAAACTGATAAATCTGCTATTTCAAATAAACTACATGAATTTGTTGATTCTTATAATCAAATAATTGATATAACTAAGAAGCCATCAGAAAACACTAAGAACACTAAGCTTTTGGCCGACATTGGCAGTGTGGCTAAGTGTTACGAAACAGAATTAAATTATATGGGATTAATTCTTGAACAAGATCGTTCTATAAATATAGATGATAATACTCTTAATGAATATATTGATAAAGAAGAAGAAAGCGGCGGAACATACGCACTTTTCCGTTCTTTCAGAAATCCTTTGTCTCGAAAATTGGATAACATTGTTTTTAATCCTATGGATTATGTGACCAAAACCATTGTTACATATCCAAATACTTCAAAGGTTGCGACTAATAACTATGCCACATCAATGTATAGCGGTATGATGTTTAATAATTATTGTTAGTTTTTAACTTATCCGCTAAAAAAGGGCGACTAGACCTCTTGTCATATGTTTGGCAACTGACAAAAGCAGACCATTTTGGTCTGCTTTTCATTTACGCGAGTAGTTCACAAAGCGTGTTTCTCACAATTTTTCTTATTAATTTTCTTCAATCCCTACAATTTCCTTGGCAATTGCAGATACACTGTTAACAAAAGGGATAATTCCACTTTCGATTACATTCGCAATCTCAGCATAATTCTCATCTTTAAAAGCTGAATTAAGTTCTATAATTATATCATTTATATCTTCCTTGGAAATTCTTTCCTCTTTTTCATTAATAAGAGTTAATGTTCCGTTAACCACCTGGATAATCCAGTTAGTTCCTTCCATTATTTTATCAAGATATTCTTTTGTATCGTCTTTTTGTGCACCTCTTAATTCCAAAACTATTTCTGATAGTGCTTTTAAAAGCTTCTTGCTATAATCATAAGCCGCATGTAATGCTTCTACCTGTTGTGTTCTTAAGTCTTCCATATTTTTATGCACGAATAACGTGCTCCCTCCTTTTTCAATATTTAGTTTTCACTAAGGTGTATATCGACTTTTTTTCTAATTTCTTTACCCTTTTTTCTATATTTTTGCATTATTTTGTATTTTTTTGTTAAAGTTGAATTTCCTTTATCTATACAGTATAATATTTATCGCACTCAAAGAAAAAGGAAGCACGAACGCAGTGAGTATTTACTTTTTCTGGTGCGATACCGACAAAATCAATTAGTGCGTAGCACTGCAGATACATAGTATCTGGGATTTTGAAGGTAAAAATAGAAAACTCATAATGTATATTTAAATACTCCAGAAGGGATAATTACTATGAATATATTACATCTTTATCAAAAAACTACACCAACTGTAGATATTACTTTGGGGCTTATGGAATTAGGACACACAGTCAAAACAATAGATGAATTTTTATCAGATTCATTTGAAAACGAAACTTGCACATCCGCAATTGCTAAAAAGTTTGAATCAGACAATATAGATTCTGTTATAACATTTAACTATTATCCATATGTTTCAAATATATGTGAACAATATAATATTCCTTATCTGGCCTGGCTTTTCGACAGTCCTGTAATGTATGTATATACTCATTCTATATACAACAAATGTAACCATATATTCTCCTTTGATAAAACCTTTTACAATCAGATAAAAGATTTAGGAATTGAACATATTTACTATATGCCGTTAGCTGCTAATACTTCTCGTTTAAGTAGTATTCATATTTCCGACCAGGACTTTTTAAAATATAATCATCAAGTATCTTTTGTAGGACGATTTTTTCAAGATAACAATTACAACAGATTTTATAATACCATAACTCCAGAGTATCACAACTATTTTAATCAGCTTTTCCAATTACAGTATGCCAAACGTGATATTGATGTCATAAATATGTACATTAGTGATGGAGCTATCAGCTATATCAAAGACATATTAGATGTGGATTATAGTAAAGAATATCCTCTCGCTAATGAAAAAGAATGTTTTTCATTTCTATTTCTTTCAAGAAAATATACTGAATTGGAACGCTTAAATATATTTAATGCTATATCAAGTATATTCACAATAGATATGTATACTGATGCAGATACTAGTCAGCTTCCTAACGTAATCAATCATGGCTTGATTGATGCCTATGAAGAGGCCCCTAAGATGTTTGCCTGTAGTAAAATTAATCTTAACTTTACTCAATCCTCAATCAGAACAGGGGTGCCTCTACGCAATTTTGAAATAATGGGTTCAGGAGGATTTCTTCTAACTAATCCACAAGAAGAAATGAGCGAACTTTTTGTTCCAAACGAAGACTACATAACCTATTCTTCATTAGAAGAAATTCCTGATAAAATAAACTATTATTTAACCCACGAAAAAGAACGACAGGAAATTGTATTTAATGGTTTTAAAAAAATTCACGAAAACTATACTTATCCTATTCAACTTAGCAAAATACTATCTGTAATATAATGTTTCAAATAGAACAAAGAATGCGTTTCTTCACAAAACATTTCTATTCAAATAAAAAACTCCAAGGTGATATGACGTCTTGCCACATCCACCTTGGAGGTAATAATTCAATATTCAACTATCTTAATAGAAACAATGATTTCCAATAACAAGTCCATTTGTACCTATTCTTGAAACTGAATTAAAATGCTTTAAATTTCCTACATTATTAATTCCTGCCAATGCCTCAACAGCAGCTCTCTTACAATCACCACCAGCACCCATACATGCAGCCAATGTTCCATTAGCGGCTCCAGGGAACTGTCCACTTTGATAAATAACACCGCTTACTGTATTTGGATAAGCACCACTCTTAACTCTATTCATAACTACACTAGCAACTGCCAATTTACCTTCATATGACTCGCCACCAGCTTCCATTTTTACTAACGCTGCTAAAAGTGCTGCATCTTCGCTATTCTCAATTTCTCTCATTCTAGCTTCTGCTTCTTTTCTAGCCTTTTCTGCTTGAATAGCTTTTTCTTCTTCTATTGTAATAGCTTCGCCTAATACGAAATCTACACTTACATAATCACTAGAAACATATGCTGTTTCTTCACTTGTGTATTCAACTTCTACCCAGCCATCTTCTTCAGATATAACTGTAAGCTCTTCTCCGTTTTCTGCCAAATCAAGAATAGAACTCTCTTCACTGGCTTCACTTCTAAGTCTTAACCCATCTGTTTCAACTACTGCTATTGTAGAACCGTCTCTTTCGGCTACTTCTTCTGCTTCTTCACCAAAAGCTAAAAATTCATTTTTTACATATCCTTCTTCAATAGATCCTGAACTAATCTTTGTCCATTCATCTCCTACTTCTAGGATATCTGCTGCTGCACCCTTGTAAAGCTTACCTACAATTTCTGCTTCTTCGTTTGCTTCAGCTCTAATATTAACTGATTCTTCAACATCAGCCATAACTCTGTCTGACCATTCATCAGATACATCTTCCTCTGGCTTAGTTGTTTCTTCTTTATTTTCTTTTTCTAAATCAATTGCAGAACCCGTTACCGTTTCTTCTGCATCATCTTCAGTACCCTTTGTTTCAACTGTTGTGTCCGTCTCTGTCGAATCATTAACATCATTCAATACAGTCTCTACTCCTGCCGAAATCGCTGACTGTGTTTCATCAGAAACTTCTGTAGTTCCTTCTTCAACATCTGCCTTAGCTACTGCCTGCACTGTTTTTGGAGCAATTGTTATATTCAAGTTCTCGATACTTGTTACATTCTGTGAAAATACCTTCGCAATACCTGCTTTAAGAACAATATCCTTACCAGCTTCATCTACTGTAACATTGTAAATAGAGTTGCTAAGCTGTCCCGGCATATTCATTGTATTAATGTTAATTCCTGCTGTTGCCACATTAAATGTGTTCTGACAAAGTACTAATGGTGTCGCATTGATAAGATTAGTATCAGATGCAGCTTCAGTTGTAAATCCGCTAAATGCAGATACAGATGTTATAGCCATAGCTGTTAAACCTGTTACAACTGCCTTTCTGTTTCCTAACTTCATGTTTACCTCCTAGAGCAATTGAACTACTCTCCTGAATTCGTTTTATTGTGTTCAAATGAACTATTAATAAATTATTTAATTTAATTCATTTTTATTACAATTATTACAAATTTGTTAACATTTATTACGTGGCTATTGTAACAAACTTGCTCTCCTTTGTCAAGTCCTATAGTTCAAAGGTACTCCAATGCCGCATTTTTACTGGGTTTTCAAATGATTATAATACTTATTTCCTACGTTGTCTTTGCACTTCATACATCAATATTGAGGACGCAACTGCTGCATTTAATGATTCTAATTTTCCCTCCATTGGAATTTTTAAATATTCGTCTGCGCATTGACTAATAGCATCCGATAAGCCATTTCCTTCATTTCCAATCAAAAAGGCAGTAGGCATTTTATAATCAAATTCATCATAATATTTACTACCCTTAAGATGTGCTGCATATATTTTAATATTATTATTTTTAATAATTTCTATTGTATTTATTAGATTTTCTACATAAACAAAAGGCACTCTATAAATTGAACCCATAGTAGATCTTATAGTCTTTGGATTATACATATCAACTGTATTCTTTGACATAATTATTCCGCTAATTCCTGCACCTTCACTAGTTCTCATTATGGTTCCTATATTGCCTGGATCCTGCAAATCTTCCAGCACTAATAAATGCGGATTTGGTTTATTTATAATATCCTCTAATTTGTAATGCATTTGTTTCATTATACACATAATTCCCTGTGGTGTTTTTGTATCTGAAATAGCATTAAATACGTTATCTGCAACTATCTCATATGAAACACCCTCTAAATATTTTTGATTTTCATCTTTACTAATGAAACTTTCAGAAACAAAAACTTGTTTTACATTTTCTTTTGGTGCTTCAAGGAACATTTTGATTCCTTCCACCACGAAAACATCCTGTTCTTTTCTTTCTTTTGCTTTTTTATTTAATTGAATAATGTTCTTCAATTGTTTATTACTCGTACTTGTTATCATTTATTTTATCAGCCTCTATTTTATCTTGCGAAGCGAATTGTTTTCGCCCACCAAGAATACTATTGTGTTTTCTTTTAAAATTGCCTTTGGATCTAATGTTACATCTACTACATCACCCTCTTTAATAGCAATTAAATTTATTCCATACTTCTCTCGTAAATTTAATTCCATTAAAGAATGACCTGCCCATTCACTTGGCATATCCATCTCAACTATGCTAAATTTCGATGATAATTCTACTAAATCCACAAAATTACCTACCACAATATTTCTTGCTATTCTAATACCCATTTCATTTTCAGGTAGAGTGGTAGCATCTGCTCCTACTTTTTTTAATATTTTTTCATCCATTAAATTTTTTGCCTTTGCCAACACATATGGGACACCCAGTTCTTTTAGCAACATTGTTGCCATTACACTTACTGACAAATTATCGCCAATGGCAACTATCGCTCCGTCAACATTTGATATTCCCAAAGATTTTAATACATTAATGTCTGTTATATCAGCTGCAGCTGCAAAAGCTACTTTATCTGCTATTTCTGCAACTACTTCTGAATTCATGTCAACTGCTATTACTTCACAATCATTGCTGGCTAATTCAACCGCAATACTTTTTCCAAACCTTCCAAGTCCTAAAACAGCAAAACTTTTATTTCCCATTTCAATACTCCTATCTATCCCACGATTATTTTCTTTTCTGGCAATTTAACCGTTCCTTTTTTGTCTCTTCTTCTTATTGTCAATGCAACCACTATCGTAATTGGTCCTATTCTTCCTAAATACATTGTTACAATGACAAGTAACTTTGCTACACTTGTCAAACTGGTTGTTAAATTCCTACTAAGACCAACTGTTGCTATTGCCGATACCATTTCAAAAATTATATCTACCATAGAGGTTTCTGGCATTACTATACACATTGCCATAATGCCAAAAAACAACATAGAAATTCCTATTACAACAACCGCCATCGCCATTCTTATACTTTCGATGGATATTCTTCTACCAAAACTTTCTGTATCTTCTCTACTCTTTGCAGTTGAGATAGCTGTCAAAAGCAACATTCCAACTGTAGTGGTTTTCATTCCACCTGCTGTACCCGCTGGAGAACCTCCAATAAACATTAAAATATATGCAAGCATAACTGTAGCATTTGTTAATGCTTCTTGTGGTATCGTATAAAAACCTGCAGTTCTAAAAGTCACAGATTGAAATAATGCCGCCAATACTTTATTTCCAAAAGTCATACTTCCTATGGTTTTCATATTGGTATACTCAAATAAAAATACCAAAATTGCTCCACCAAACACCAAAATACCTGATATCGTAATGGCCAACTTCGAATGTAATGTTAAACGATTAAAGAAATTCTTCAAACTCTTTCTTTTTCTAACCTCACTAAAGCTATAACAAACATCCCACCATACTGTAAATCCGATTCCACCGAATATAATTAACACTATTGTAACTGTATTTATCAGTATAGAGTCATTATATGCCATTAACGAATCTTCTCCCAAAATATCCATACCCGCATTACAAAATGCCGAAACAGATAAAAATAGTGATTTCCAAACACCTTCTACCGGTCCAAACATTGGTACGAACTTTATTGCAAAAAGAATGGTTCCTAATCCTTCCATTACAAATGTTCCCTTTACAACTCGTTTTACAAATTTTACCATACCAGCCATAGATTCCAAGCCATAAGAGTCTTTAATCATTCTTCGTTCTGTAACTGTTACCTTCTTGCCTAAAACAGCTATCAGCATACTTACACAAGTTATTACACCCAGACCACCTAGCTGTATTAATACAAGAATTACTATTTTTCCAAATAGACTCCAATGACTGGCTGTACTTAAAGTAACCAAACCTGTTACGCACACAGAAGATGTTGCTGTAAACAAAGCATCCACAACATTCGTACACTCACCTGTAGCACTGGAAAAGGGTAGCATTAACAGTAGTGTTCCTACCAAAATTACCATTAAAAAGCCTACTACAATTGCCTGAGTGGTATTAATTCTTTGTAATTTTATATATTTTCTCTCTTTTAAAAGCATCATTTTTCAATCCCTTATAGTAGTAAATTAGTAAAGCTAATTCAAATACAATATCTCAAACCTAAAAAAAGTCTTGTAATCTTTAACCATAACTCACTTTTATTAAAATAAGCCTAAACTAAATCATAAAACAATTAATAGATTTATTCAAGTATTCTAATATAACTATAGCTTATTATTTCAACTGCTCTGCAAATACTGCTAGCATAAACCATAAAACCCTTGCCTGCAACTTCCTGCAAACAAGGGTTTTTACACCTAATAAAAATTATAAGTTTTCTATTTCTTTTACCTCCAAAATCCAGACACTTTGTATCTGTCGTGCTATCGCACTTTTTTGATTTTGTCGGTATCGCACCTGAAAAAGTAAAATAGCTTCAAAATTTCTTATATTTTTACTAAACATCTTCTTGCCCTTCGGACAAGAAACATCCTTTGCTCTAAAGAGCTCGGTCAATTATACAGCTAACATTTTACTTACTGCAAATTCGTATTCATCAATTTCCTTTTTCATTGCTAAAGCTTCATTAATATCGTAATCAACATATGTTCCGTTCTTATATGCTACAACTCTATTAGTTTTGCCCTCTCTTAACAAATCAACTGCATAAGCACCCATAATAGATGCCATCATTCTATCTTTACATGTTGGGCTACCACCACGCTGCATATGTCCAAGAATAGTTGCTCTGGTTTCAATACCTGTAGCTGCTTCAATTCTTCTAGCCATAGCTTCTGAATGACCAATACCTTCAGCGTTAATGATAATGTGGTGTTTCTTACCTTTCTTTCTATTATTAATAATATTATTGATTAACTTCTGCTCATCATAATCATATTTTTCTGGTAAAAGAATATCCTCTGCACCATTAGCAATACCACACCATAATGCAATATAACCGGCATTTCTACCCATAACCTCAATAATACTACATCTTTCATGTGATGTTGAAGTATCACGTACTTTGTCAATAGCTTCCATAGCTGTATTTACAGCTGTATCAAAACCGATTGTATATTCTGTACATGCAATATCCAAATCTATAGTTCCTGGTACACCGATTGTGTTAATTCCTAAATTAGCAAGCTTTTGTGCTCCTGCAAAAGAACCATCACCACCGATTACAACAAGACCATCAATACCATGCTTTTTACAAATCTCAGCACCTTTTTTCTGTCCTTCTTCTGTTCTAAATTCTAAGCATCTTGCTGTATAAAGAACGGTACCACCTCTTTGGATAGTATCTGAAACATCTCTAGCTGTCATATCAATGATTTCTTCATTAAGAAGACCATTGTACCCTTTTTTGATTCCTTTTACATTCAATCCACTGGCAATAGCTTTTCTAACAACTGCTCTAATCGCAGCATTCATTCCCGGTGCATCTCCACCACTTGTTAACACGCCTATTGTTTTAATTTCTTTTGCCATTTATAGTACCTCCCATATAAACCTGTATGTACTCTTACATACGCCTTTTTAATATTTCATATTCATTGGACAACTGATAGTTTATTTCCCTACTTAACATCAGTTTCGTACTCAGTATTGATATTAAATTATCAATCCTCATGTATTTAATGTAAAACAATCCGAAAAGTTTGTCAATAAATTAACATTATCTTTTTTTATTGTAATTCATTTTTGATAGGTTTTCAATAGTCTTTTCAACAACTTTTACATTATTTTCTCCAAATTTTTCATATAAAATCTCCAGCATGGCTTTATCAGCTCTAATATTCCTTGAAGGTGGCAGTTTTCTAATGGCTTTCGGGTTTTCCACATATATGGTTATACTATCATTTCCATCAGAATATTTAATAGTTTCATACAGTAATTCTTCTTTTGCCATAAATTCTTCTTTATTAGCAAATTTAATCCAAACTTCATATGGTAGCTTATCAAATGGAATAATTTTTTCACAAATTAATTTTCCATCTCTATCTGTTTCCGCAGATACTCTTCCTATAATAAACACCTTAGAATCTTCTTGTATATATAATTGATTATTCTCATAATCTCTTGGAAATATTACAACTTCTACTGTTCCAACCAAATCTTCCAAGGTAATAAATGCCATCATTTTGTCATTTTTGGTATGTTTAATGGTTTTCGAAGTTATAATTCCACCTATTACTGCATAGGAACCATCTGCAAGTTTAATTTCATTAGTTTCCTCATCTATATAAAAGTCAGAAGTAATAGCAGATACATTTTTTCTCCACATTCCTTCATATTCTTCCATAGGATGACCACTAATATACACACTAAGAACTTCCTTTTCAAATGCAAGCAGTTCCTCTTTTTCGTATTCTCCCACTTCCGGATACTTTACTTCAAATTGTTCCTTTTCCTCATCTGGTGCCATATCAAACAAAGTCATCTGACCTGGCATAGAATTTTTCTTTTCCTGATTTAACTGGTCCACTATCTTGGCATATACCATCATGTTCTGTTTTCTGGTTCCACCAAGACTATCTAATGCTCCGGCTTTTATAAAGCTTTCAATGGTTCTTTTATTTATTTCCTTACCACTTAATCTGGTAATGAAATCCTTCAAATCCCTATATTTACCATTTTCAATTCTTTCATTAACTATGGCTTCTATAACCGGACGCCCGACACTCTTAATAGCACATAATCCATAACGTATGCTTCTTCCAGATACAGTAAATCCACTTTCACCTTCATTAATATCCGGTGGCAATATTTCAATATTCATATTTCTACAGGTTAAAATATATTCTGATACCTTTGTAGGATTATCTATAACAGATGTCATAAGTGCTGCCATAAATTCTACAGGGTAATAATATTTTAAATACGCAGTCTGATAAGAAACCACCGCATAAGCCGCTGCATGAGATTTGTTAAAAGCATATTTTGCAAAATCTATCATTTCATCATAGATTTTATTGGCAATGCCCTCACTGATTCCATTAGCAACACACCCTGGTACTCCTTCTTCCTCATTACCATACACAAAGTTCTTGCGTTCTTTTTCCATAACGCTTCCCTTTTTCTTTGCCATGGCACGTCGAACCAAATCACTTCTTCCTAATGTATATCCTGCCAAATCTCGTACAATCTGCATAACTTGTTCCTGATATACAATACAACCATAAGTAGGAGCCAAAATATGCTCAAGCTGTGGACAATCATAGGTAATTGTTTCTGGATTATTCTTCCCCTTAATATATTGAGGAATAAAATCCATTGGACCGGGTCTGTAAAGCGATATACCCGCAATTACATCTTCTAAGGATTGTGGTTTTAATTCCTTCATAAATCCCTTCATTCCACTACTTTCCAGCTGAAATACACCATCTGTTTTACCAGTACCTAAGGATTCCAGTACCGCTTTATCATCATAGTCTATATTATCTATATCCAGTTCTACTCCCTGACTTTGCTTAATGAACTTAACCGCATTTTGAATAACAGTTAGTGTTCTAAGGCCCAAAAAGTCCATTTTTAACAATCCCAGTTCTTCCAATGTTGTCATGGTAAACTGAGTTGTTATTGAACCGTCAGATGCTCTGGATAATGGTACGTATTCATCAACTGACTTTTTACTTATTACAACTCCTGCTGCATGCATAGAAGTATGACGTGGCAATCCTTCTAATTTCATCGCCATATCAATTAGTTCTTTTATTTGAGAATCCTCTTCATACATCTTTCTAAGTTCAGGATTCATCTTCAATGCGCCGTCAATTGTTATACCTAATTCATTAGGAATACTTTTTGATATAGTATCACATAGAGCATATGGTAAATCCATAACTCTTCCTACATCTTTAATAACACCTCGGGCTGCCAATGTACCAAATGTTACAATCTGTACCACTCTGTCTTTTCCATATTTTTCTACAACATGATTAATAACCTCTTGTCTTCTTTCAAAACAAAAGTCAATATCTATATCAGGCATTGATACACGTTCCGGATTAAGGAAACGTTCAAACAGTAAATTATATTTTATGGGATCAATGTTAGTAATTCCAAGACAATATGAAACAACACTACCCGCAGCCGAACCTCTACCAGGCCCTACCATAATGTCATTATCCCTTGAATACTTAATAAAATCCCAAACTATAAGGAAATAATCCACATATCCCATTGTTTTGATAACATCTAATTCATATTCCAGACGTTTCTTAATTTCTTCATTACCCGGATATCTCTTCTCTAATCCTTCATAACACAATTTATTTAAATATTCCCAGGAAGTCATTCCACCCGGTACATCATACTCTGGTAACTTTGTAACACCAAACTCTATCTCCACATTGCATCTGTCTGCAATCTTTGCAGTGTTTTCAACCGCCTCTTTTGCAAATGGAAAAAGCTCTAGCATTTCATTCTCAGATTTCACAAAATATTGTCCGCCCTCATATCTCATCCTATCTTCATCTGCCAGCTTTTTACCTGTCTGAAGGCATAACAATATATCGTGAGAAGCCGCGTCCTCCGCGTAAGTATAATGCACGTCGTTAGTAGCAACCAAATCAATTCCCAATTCCTTGCTCATTCTTATTAACTGGGTATTCACATTTCTTTGCTCAGGAATTCCGTGGTCCTGTAATTCCAGGAAATAATTTCCTTTTCCGAATATTTCCTGATAACCCAACGCGCACTTTTTCGCTTCATCATACAAGCCTTTTGTAATATATCTTTGAACTTCTCCCGCAAGACATGCACTTAATGCAATAATTCCCTCATGATACTCTTTGAGTACTTCCTTATCTACTCGTGGCTTATAGTAGAACCCTTCCGTAAAACCCTTAGAAACTATTTTCATTAAATTGGCGTAACCTACATTATTTTCTGCAAGCAAAACAAGATGATAATATCTGTCATCACCACCAGTTACTTCTTTATCAAATCTGGAATTAGGTGCTACATACACCTCACAACCAATAATCGGCTTAATATCTTGGGCTAGAGCCTCTCTATAAAAATCAATAACCCCAAACATAACACCGTGGTCCGTTATGGCTCCCGCTGTCATACCTAATTCTTTTATTCTTCTTACATATTCTTTTATTTTATTTGAACCATCCAACAGACTGTATTCTGTATGAACGTGTAAATGTGCAAAACTCATTTTGTACTCCTTATTTTTTCTTTTCTCTGCTCACAAAATTAAAGTTTGTGATATAAATAGAACACTTGAAATTTACGATATAAATAGAATTTTCATTTCCATTACAGACTCACTTGCGTTTGATAAATATTACAAGGTTTCTTTTTCCTTGAATACGATTAATTATAACATATTATCTTGATATATTGCGGATAATATGTTTTAAAATATTTAAAAATTCACTCTGTTCGTGCTTACTTTTTCCTTGAGCGCGATAAATTATAGTTGGTTTTTTTTTTTAATGTGAGTATAATGTAATAGAAAAAAGAACCACATTAGATAGGAAGTGTAATAAATGTATAATATTGATTTTAATAATCCAATCCACATACATTTTATAGGAATCGGCGGTATCAGCATGAGTGGACTAGCCGAAATTCTTATTAAAGAAGGATTTACTATTTCAGGTTCAGATTCAAAAGAATCTGATTTAACTAAACATCTGTCAGAAATTGGTGCGACTGTAAATATTGGACAGTGTGCTTCTAATATAACTGATGATATTGACTTGGTAGTATATACAGCTGCCATTAGTAAAGATAATGAAGAATTATCTGCCGTCGTATCCAAAAACATTCCAATGCTTACCAGAGCAGAACTTCTAGGACAGTTAATGACTAATTATGAAACGCCTGTTGCAATCTCTGGTACTCATGGGAAAACTACTACTACTTCAATGCTTTCACAAATATTACTCCAAAACGATTCAGACCCAACAATTTCCGTTGGCGGAATTTTAAAATCAATTGGAGGAAATATTCGCGTTGGCGAGTCAGAAATTTTTGTAACTGAAGCATGTGAATACACTAATAGTTTTCTTAATTTCTTTCCAAAAATCAGTATTATTTTAAATATAGAAGAAGATCATATGGATTTCTTCAAGGATATTAATGAAATCAGAGATTCATTTACTAAATTTGCTGCAAAATTACCTGATAATGGCACATTAATTATCAATGGTTCCATTGATAACCATAAAGAAATATACAAAGACCTTAACTGTAAGGTTCTCACTTTTGGTATTGATTCAACTAATAACTTTAGTGCCACAAATATTACTTATAATGAATTAGGTCATGGAGAATATGATTTGGTTATCGATGGTAAAATAACTGAACATATTGCATTGGCTGTTCCTGGCGAACATAACGTATTCAATTCTTTATCTGCTATTGCTGCCGCAATGGAAATGGATATTCCTATGGAATCTATCCAAAAGGGACTATTAGCCTTTTCAGGAACAGACAGACGTTTCGAATATAAGGGTAAAATTAATGGCATTACTATAATTGATGATTATGCACATCATCCTACCGAAATCAAAGCCACATTAACTGCCGCTAAGAATTATCCTCATAATTCAATCTGGTGTGTGTTCCAGCCACATACCTACACAAGAACAAAAGCATTTTTAAACGAATTTGCTGAGGCACTGTCTCTTGCTGACAACATCGTACTGGCTGATATTTACGCGGCAAGAGAAAAAAATACCATTGGCATTTCTTCTAAAGATTTAGCCGAAAAGATTCTAGCCTTAGGTAAAAACGTACACTATTTCCCTAGTTTTGAAGAAATCGAAAAATTTTTATTAAAAAATTGTATTCACGGTGATTTGTTGATAACTATGGGAGCCGGAGACATAGTAAAATTGGGCGAAAGTCTGCTTGGAATATAAGTTATCCACAATATCCACATATTTATCCACAGAACTGGCGGATTTTTATGTGGATAAAATTTTGCAGAAAAAAGTTATAAGAGAGATAAAATTGCTGTATATTACGAGGCTTAAAAAATGATTCTATAAAATAAAGTCTAATATCCACAGTATCCACAATATCCACAAATTAGGTAATATGCTTTGTTGAAAAGCTTACCATACAAAAATAATATTCTCATTTGACTGGTACTATGGTATAATAAATCTACTGTTTTTATTTGGAGGGT
>CAYOMP010000042.1:0-18288 GCA_964405075.1 uncultured Lachnospiraceae bacterium | reverse complement strand
GTTTTACTGTAGTGGCGGATGTGCTGCTAACTCATTTAAGTTCCATAATTCAATTACAGATGCCTATGACATAGGTTGTGAACTTGAAAGAAAAAGAGTAGAATGTGCGATAATGATAAAGGCTGCATTAGCAGAATAGAAAGGGTGTAGGGAACAATGAAAAAGAAAAATGGTATTGTTGTACTTATTGTTACTGCTATACTTGTTGTTTTCTTAGGATATACAGCAGCAGTAGGTTTTGGAAGTACAGGTACAGGAAGTGCTAAGAACATCAACTTAGGGTTAGACCTTGCAGGTGGGGTCAGCATTACATATCAGGCTATTGGAGATACACCATCGCCAGAAGATATGAGTGATACAATTTACAAGCTGCAAAAGCGTGTCGAAGGATACAGCACAGAATCAGAAGTATATCAGGAAGGTGACAACAGAATTAATGTTGAAATCCCTGGTGTTTCAGATGCAAATGCAATATTAGAGGAACTTGGTAAACCAGGTTCATTAACATTCCAGTTAATGGATGGAACTGTTGTTTTAGAAGGAACAGATATTGCCGATGCACAGCCACAAATTATTCAAGATGATATGCAGAACAAAGAAAATGTAGTAATTCTTTCTTTAACTGATGTAGGTGCAGAGAAGTTTTATGAAGCAACAGCTGCAAATGTAGGTAATCAGATAGCAATTGTATATGATGAACAGATTATCAGTGCACCAACAGTACAGACAGCTATTTCAGGTGGGGAAGCTACTATCTCTGGAATGGAAAGCTATGAAGCAGCAGAAGAATTAGCATCTTCTATCAGAATTGGTTCACTTTCAGTAGAACTTGAAGAACTTCGTTCTAATGTAGTAGGAGCTAAGCTTGGAGCAACAGCTATTGAAACAAGCTTAAAAGCAGGAGCAATTGGTCTTATACTTGTTATAGTATTTATGTGTTGTGTTTATTATATTCCAGGTCTTGCATCAGGAATTGCATTAATTCTTTATGTATTATTAGAGCTTATTATTTTAAATGCATTTGATATTACACTTACATTACCGGGTATTGCAGGTATTATCCTTTCAATCGGTATGGCAGTAGATGCTAATGTAATCATCTTTGCAAGAATTAGAGAAGAAATTGCAGAAGGAAAAACAGTTCGTTCTGCTATTGATACAGGTTTCAAAAAAGCATTATCAGCTATTATTGATGGTAATGTTACTACATTAATTGCTGCAGCAGTATTAGGAATTAAAGGCTCTGGTACAGTTAAAGGTTTTGCAGCAACATTAGCTATAGGTATTGTTCTTTCAATGTTTACAGCTATGGTTATTTCAAGATATACACTTAAAGCATTATATGCAGTAGGATTTGCAGATGAAAAATTCTATGGAAAAGCCAAAGAAAGAAAAACTATTAATTTCTTAGGTAAGAAGAATATTTGCTTTATTATATCAATTGCAATAATTATTGCTGGATTTGTAGGAATGGGAATTCATAATTCAAGTGATGGAAATATTCTTAACTACAGTTTGGAATTTGTTGGTGGAACATCAACAACTGTAACATTTAACGAAAATTATTCTATCGAAGAGTTGGAAAACAATGTTGTTCCAGTGATTTCAGAAGTTACAGGAGATAATAACATTCAGACACAGAAGGTTAATGATAGTAACGAAGTTGTTATTAAGACTAGGGATTTGAATGTAAGTGAGAGAGAAGCTTTGAATAAAGCTTTGGTTGATAATTTTGGTATAGATGAAAGTCTTATTACATGCGAAAGTATCAGCTCAACAATAAGTTCAGAAATGAAGTCAGATGCTATTGTTTCAGTAATTATTGCTACAATATGTATGCTATTATATATATGGTTCAGATTCAAAGATATTCGTTTTGCAACAAGTGCAGTTATAGCATTATTGCATGATGTATTAGTTGTATTGGCATTCTATGCTATAGCCAGAGTATCTGTTGGTAATACATTTATTGCTTGTATGCTTACAATAGTAGGTTATTCTATTAATGCTACAATTGTTATCTTTGATAGAATTCGTGAGAATATGGCGGGAGCATCTAAGAAAACTGATATTGCTGAGGTTGTAAATGCTAGTATTACACAGACACTTACAAGAAGTGTTTACACTTCAATTACAACATTTATAATGGTATTTGTTTTATTCATACTTGGTGTAACATCTATTAGAGAATTTGCATTACCATTAATGGTTGGTATTGTATGTGGTGGATATTCATCAGTATGTATTACAGGTGCATTATGGTATGTATTTAAAACAAAAGTTGGTAAAGCAACTGAATAAATAATTGTATTTAAGGGCTTCGATGAGAATGATGTGACTTGTCGAAGTTCTTTTAGTTGCAAAGCATACGACAAATAGGTACAGTGGACATGGTTTAGTTTACACGAGCAACGAGGAGAAAAATATGTTTACATAGGTTTTCGACGAGCGCCGTGAAACTAACGAAACTCGCAAAGCATGTTTCTAATAATTTACACAACAAGGATAGATAATGCTGTGTTTGCAGAAATTGTTATATGATGATTTTTGGGCGAAGGTATTTAATATAAATATAGTGAAATAGAGAGTGGTGAAATAAATGAGAGTTGAAAAAGTAAGTAAAGATATAATGAAAAAAATATATGAGCAGTATATGGTAAATGATTTTCCTAAGGACGAATTGAAACCATATGCTATGCTTGAAAAAATGTATGATTCCGGTAAATATACAGCCTTGTGTTTTTATGAAGATGATTATGAGGATGTAGTAGCCTATGCTATGCTTGTGGAAAGTCCTAATAAATATATGTTATTAGATTATTTTGCAGTAAATGATAAAATACGTGGAAAAGGCTATGGAAGTAAAGCTTTAGAAATGATATACGAAATGTATACTGATTCTGAAATAAAAGCAATAATAATTGAAATAGAGGATATTAATTATTCACAGAATGAGGAAGAAAAGAAAACTAGAATTAAAAGAAAGAAATTCTATTTGGCAAAAGGTGTTCGAGAATCGGAGGTCGTAGTAAGATTTTATAATGTTGAGTATAATTTGTTATATAGAAGTTTTAGCGATGAATTGACGAATAGCGAATTATTTGAAGAGTATAAAAATGTTCTGGGAACTTTTACGACTAAAGAAAATATGAATTCTAGATTAGAATGTCTAAAGATTTAAAAGGATATAGACGATATATAATATGAGTTTATAGAAAGTTTAGCAAATGGAAAGCTTTGAATAATTGCTTATATATGAAGATTTTGTTAAAATGGTATCAGAAGTAGAATGTAACATAGGCAAGGAAGCCTGGAAATTCACAAGGAGTGATGGGGATGGCAACAATTAATCAAATGGTAAATACGAATACTTTATATACATCAAGTTTAACGTGGAATGGTAGTAACAGTAATTTTTTAGGAAACTATTATAGTTTGAAAAATGGTAGCTATAAGAAACTTTTAAATGCCTATTATAAAAATGTGGCGAATGATAGTAGCTCAATTTCTACAAGTGATGATTCTACCAGCACTACAGCTACAATTAAGAAAGATGCAACAGATTTGAAAAATTCATTAGAGACATTGACTGCCAGAGGAAATAAATCGATTTTTAGAAAGAATGCTGTAGAGAGTACAGATGCTTCTGGAAATAAAGTATATACAGACGAATATGATAAAGACAGAATATATAAAGCTGTAAAGAGTTTTGTGGACAACTACAATTCTACATTGGATAGTACAGTTGAATCAGATAACAAATCTATTCTTAGAAGTTCGTTATCTATGGTCAGAGCAACAAAATCTAATTCTCAGATGCTTAAGGACGTAGGGATTTATGTTGGTAGTGATAATAAGCTTTCTATCAATGAAGAAACATTTAAGAATGCAGATATGTCTAAAGTTAAGTCATTATTTAATAGCGCTAGTTGCTATGCTGATACAATATCTGCAAAGGCTAGTAAGATAATAACTACAGCTAATTTCGATTCTATTAAATCAAATACCTATACAGGAAAAGGTTCTTACAGCTATAATTATAATAGTGGAAATATTTATTCAAGTTATTTCTAGAATTGTTTTGTAAAAAATTAATATTGTTAAATCTAAAGACTTTTTGAGCGGTACTTGTTCAGAAAGTCTTTTTGTATGAGCAATCAAAATGAGAACAAAGAAAGTACGGAGCACACTTTGTTTTCATAGGAAATATGGAAAGATGGATTAAAAGTATATTTGAATAGCATTCCCACTTAAACGCCCCTGTCAAAGTTGAAAACTTTACTAAACTATGATATTCTAATAAATATGTTTAATTATTCTAGGTGTACTATGCCTAGCTAAAGGAGTGTATTTATGAAAGAATTGAAATTTTTACTTGAAAGAGTCGAATACACATGTGTACAAGGTACATTGGATTTAAAAATAGAAGAAGTAGTATATGATTCACGTAAGGTAGTCAATGATACTTTATTTTTTTGTGTCCCAGGAACAGTAGTGGATGGTCATAATTTTGCCAAGGATGCAGTAGAAAAAGGTGCTGTAGCCCTGGTAGTAGAAAGAGAAGTAGAGGTTCCGGAAAATATTACGGTAATAAAAGTTGATGATGTCAGATACGCTATGGCAATAATATCAGCGGCATATTTTGATTACCCGGCTGAAAAATTAAAAGTTATCGGTGTAACCGGAACAAAGGGAAAGACAACAACAACTTATATGGTTAAGTCGATTTTAGAAAGCGCAGGTCATAAGGTTGGTCTTATTGGAACTATAGAAGCGATTATCGGGGATGAAGTAATTCCTGCAAGCAATACTACTCCGGAATCATATATTGTACAGCAGTATTTTAGAAAAATGATAGATGCAGGCTGTGATTGTGCAGTAATGGAAGTATCATCACAGGGGCTTATGATGAAGCGAGTGGCAGGTTTTCAATTCGAAATAGGCATTTTTACAAATTTAGAACCAGATCACATTGGACCTAATGAACATGCCAGTTTTGAAGAATATATGGCATGCAAAGGTTTATTATTCAAGCAGTGCAAAACAGGTATAATTAATATAGACGATAAGCATGCTTTGGATGTAATAGAAGGACATACTTGTGATATTGAAACTTTTGGTTTTAGTAAAGAGGCTGATTTGCGAGCTGTTGATACAAGATTGGTATCTGCTCCTGGATATTTGGGAGTGGCATATACAGTTGAGGGATTAATGAATTTTGATGTGGAAATAGATGTTCCAGGGAAATTTAGTGTGTATAATTCTTTAACAGCAATTGCAATTTGCAGGCATTTTAATGTGGATATTGAGAATATTAAGAAAGCATTAAAGGTTGCAAAAGTAAAGGGTCGTATTGAAATGGTCAAGGTTTCAGATGACTTTACATTAATGATAGACTATGCTCATAATGCTATGAGTTTAGAGAGTCTTCTTACTACTTTGAAAGAATATAATCCAAAACGTCTTGTGTGTCTATTTGGATGTGGCGGCAATCGTTCTAAGTTAAGAAGATATGAAATGGGTGAAGTTTCGGGCAAATTAGCTGATTTGACAGTAATTACTTCTGATAATCCAAGAAATGAAGAACCACAGGATATTATTAATGATATTAAAACAGGTATTGCAAAGACAAATGGTGAATATGTTGAGATTTGTGATAGAAAAGAAGCCATTCGTTATGTAATTAATAATGGTCAAAAAGGCGATGTAATTGTCTTGGCTGGAAAGGGTCATGAAGATTATCAGGAAATAAAAGGCAAAAAGTATCCTATGGATGAAAGAGTTATAATAAAAGAAATTCTTGCAGAAGGAAAGTAAGGTATGTACGCAAACATCATAATAGATATTTCACATGAAAAATTAGATAAAACCTTTCAGTATAGTATTCCAAAAGCTTTGGAAAATAAAGTGATTCCGGGGATGGAGGTTAATATACCTTTTGGAAAAGGAAACAGATTGATTAAGGGTTATGTAATGGAAGTTACAGATAAATGTGAATATGATGTTGGCAAAATGAAAGAAATTGCCAGTATTAATCCAAATAGTGAACAAATCGAGGGAAAACTGATTGCTTTGGCAGGTTGGATAAAGCAAAATTACGGTTCAACAATGATTCAGGCATTAAAGACAGTTATTCCTGTAAAACAAAAAATAAAGGCAAAAGAAAAACGAGTTATCAAACTTTTAATAGATACTGAACAAGCCAGAAGTATTTTAGGTGAATATATTAGAAAACATTATACTGCGAAGGCAAGATTGTTATCTGAATTAATTGACAATAGGGAATTAGACTATGAGGTGGTTACTTCAAAACTAAATATAACCTCTGCAGTTATTAGAAATATGGAAAGTCAATGTATAATAGTTGTGGAGAGTACATTAGTTTATAGAAATCCTATGGATAATCTGGATGTAAAAAAGAGAGAAGTAATACTGAATGAAGAGCAACAGGCAATAGTTAATGAGGTAACAAAGGATTATTTAACTGGAATTAGAAAAACGTATTTACTCCATGGAATAACCGGAAGCGGTAAGACCGAAGTGTATATAAATTTGATACAAATGGTTGTAGAGCAAGGAAAACAAGCTATAATATTGATTCCGGAAATTTCTTTAACCTATCAGACTGTAATGAGATTTATTTCCCAGTTTGGAAACAGAGTCTCAATTATTAATTCCAAGATGTCGCAGGGAGAACGTTTTGATCAGTTTGAAAGAGCGAAAAATGGTCTTATAGATGTTATGATAGGTCCTCGTTCTGCTCTTTTTACACCATTTAATAATCTTGGATTTATAATAATTGATGAAGAGCATGAAGGAACATATAAAAGTGAAAATATTCCTAAATATCATGCAAGAGAAACAGCAATTGAAAGAGCGAGAATGGAAAATGCTTCCGTAATGTTAGGCTCAGCAACACCTTCTATAGAAGGATATTATAAGGCTAGTACAGGTGAATACAAATTATTTGAATTGACCAGCCGTTTTAGTAAAAGTGTGTTGCCAACTGTACACACCGTTGATTTGCGAGAAGAATTAAGGAGTGGTAATAAATCAATTCTAAGTTATAAACTTAGAGAATTAATTGAAGATAGATTAGCTAAAAAAGAGCAGATTATGCTTTTTATAAATAGGCGTGGATATGCTGGTTTTGTTTCTTGTAGAAGCTGTGGACATGTAATGAAATGTCCTCATTGCGATGTTTCGTTATCATCCCATAATAATGGTAGGTTGATATGCCATTATTGTGGTTATCAAACTCCGATGGTAAAGCAGTGTCCTGAGTGTAATTCAAAATATATAGGTGGATTTAGAGCTGGAACACAGCAAATTGAGGAATTTGTTAAAAAAGAATATCCAAATGCAAGAATTTTGAGAATGGATATGGATACCACTAAGTCAAAAGATGGACATATGAAAATATTGTCAGCTTTTGCAAATGGAGAAGCAGACATACTTGTGGGAACACAAATGATAGTAAAAGGTCATGATTTTCCTAATGTTACGTTGGTGGGAGTTATTGCGGCTGATTTATCATTATATTCCAATGATTATCATGCGGCAGAGAGAACCTTCCAGCTGTTAACTCAGGCGGCAGGACGTGCGGGAAGAGCACAAAAAAATGGTGAAGTAGTAATACAGACTTATAATCCGGAGCATTACAGTATTGAATGTGCAGCTGCACAGGATTATAAAGCTTTTTATGAGCAGGAGACGGCATATAGAGATTTGATGGGATATCCGCCAATGTCCAATTTGATGGCGATATTAATGCAGTCATTAGATGCTGAACATTTGAATAATATTTCTATGAAGTTAAAGCAGAAGATTGATACTAATAAATCAGAAGGAACTTTAATAATTGGACCAACCGATTGTACGGTATCAAAGGTTAATGATGTATATAGAAGAGTAATATATGTAAAAAATAATAAATATGAAGATTTGGTCAATATTAAAGATATATTGGAAAATCATATTAAAGATAATATAAACTATAAAAATGTGAGTATTTCATTTGATTTTAATCCGATGAGTACATATTAGAAGGAGAATTAGAAAATGGCACTTAGAAATGTAAGAATTTTAGGCGATGATGTATTAAGAAAGAAATGTAGAGAAGTTACAGAAATGACTCCAAGAATTCAGGAGTTAATTGACGACATGTTTGACACTATGTATGAACAGGCTGGTGTTGGGCTTGCAGCACCTCAGGTTGGAGTTTTAAAAAGAATAGTGGTTATTGATACAGATGATAATCCTATTGTGTTGATTAATCCTGTTATTATTGAAACATCTGGTTCACAGACAGGTGATGAAGGATGTTTAAGTTATCCTGGGAAAGCCGGTGTAGTAACCAGACCTAACTATGTCAAGGCAAGAGCATTAAATAGAAATATGGAAGAAATTGAAATAGAAGGAACAGAACTTTTAGCAAGAGCGATTTGTCATGAGTGCGATCATTTAGATGGAATAATGTACGTTGATAAAGTAGAAGGTGAGCTTCGTGATGTGACTGAAGAGGTGGATGAATAATGAAAGTTATATTTATGGGAACTCCTGATTTTTCAGTGGGTACATTAGAAGCAATAATTGAGGCAGGTCATGAAGTAGTTGGTGTATTTACTCAACCAGACAAACCAAAGGGAAGAGGTAAGTCTGTGGTTTTTCCACCAGTTAAAGAGATTGCATTAAAATATGATTTGGATGTGTATCAGCCAATTAAAATTAGAGAACCAGAGTATGTTGAATTAGTAAAAAAGCTTAATCCTGATATAATAATAGTAGTTGCTTTTGGACAGTTGTTACCAAAAGAAATATTAGATATACCAAAATATGGTTGTGTAAATGTTCATGCTTCTCTCTTGCCCAAATATAGAGGTGCAGCACCAATTCAATGGGCTGTTATTAATGGAGAAGAAGAAAGCGGTGTTACAACTATGTTAATGGACGTTGGATTGGACACCGGAGATATAATAATGAAGAAATCCATTAAACTTGAAAAAGATGAAACAGGCGGAAGCCTTTTTGATAAGCTTGCAATTGAAGGAGCCAGACTTTGTGTAGAAACAATGAAGGCTATTGAATCAGGTGAAGCAACTTATGAAAAGCAGGATGATTCTAAGGCAACATTTACAAAGCAGTTTAATAAAGCATTTGGAAAAATAGATTGGAATATGGATGCAGTTGCAATTGAAAGATTAGTCAGAGGACTCAATCCATGGCCAAGTGCTTATACAACAATGAATGATAAAACTATGAAAATCTGGGCAGCGGATGTAATAGAAAAAGACGCTACTGGAGAAAATGGTGAAATTATAAATATAACAAAAGATTCTTTAGAGGTGAAAACACAAAAAGGAATTCTTGTTATTAAAGAACTTCAGATGGAAGGTAAGAAAAGAATGACTACAGATGCTTATCTTAGAGGGGCATCTGTGGATGTAGGAACAGTACTTAAATAGAATTTAAGACTTAAGGAGGAATAGCAAATGCCAATGTATTATTATGGTTTTGATCCAACATACTTTTTAGTTATAATAGGTGCAATTTTATCGTTAGCGGCATCAGCCAGAGTTAATAGTACTTATTCAAAATATTCGAGAGTAAGAAGCCATTCAGGAATGACGGGGGCAGAGGCAGCTACTAGGATTCTACATTCAGCAGGAATATATGATGTTAGAGTAGAACACGTTTCGGGTAAATTAACTGACCATTATGATCCGCGCAACAAGGTTCTTAGATTATCTGACAGTGTATATGGTTCTAATTCTGTAGCAGCAATTGGTGTTGCTGCTCATGAGTGTGGTCACGCAATACAGGATCAAAAAGACTATATGCCATTAAGAATGAGAGCAGCATTAGTTCCGGTAGCCAATTTTGGTTCAACGTTAGCATGGCCATTGATTTTCCTGGGATTATTCTTTAGTGCATTTAGTCAGCTAATTACAGTTGGAATTGTAATGTTTTCTTTAGCTGTACTATTTCAGATTGTAACTTTACCAGTAGAATTTAATGCTTCACGAAGAGCTGTAGATATTTTAGGTAATACAGGAATTTTGGTAGACGAAGAATTAAGACATACTAAAAAAGTGTTAGGAGCAGCAGCTTTAACATATGTTGCAAGTGCGGCGGCAGCAATTTTACAATTACTAAGGCTTGTCATTTTATTTGGAGGAAGACGAAATGACGACTAACGTTAATACAAGAGAGTTGATATTAGGAATATTAATGGAAGTTAATGAAAATGATGCATATAGTCATATTTTTATTAGAGGTGTATTAGATAAATATCAGTATCTTGAAAAACAGGAGAGAGCATTTATAACAAGAGTTTCAGAAGGAACCATAGAAAATCAAATTCAAATAGATTATATAATTAATCAATTCTCAAAAGTAAAGGTTAAAAAGATGAAACCGTTAATTCGAAATTTATTAAGAATGAGCGTGTATCAGTTAAAATATATGGATTCAGTTCCAGCTAGTGCTGTATGCAATGAAGCAGTTAAATTGGCAGGAAAAAGAGGTTTTTCAACTTTAAAAGGATTTATTAATGGTGTACTTAGAAATATCAGTAGAAATATTGATGAGGTTAAGTATCCAGACAGAGAAAAAGAGGAAAGCCTCTATTTGTCTGTTATGTATTCTATGCCACAATGGATTGTAGATAAGTGGATAAAAGAATATGGTGTAGAAACAACGGAAATTATTTTAAATGGCTTCTTAGAAAGTGATGTTGTAACAGCAAGATGCAATACCAGCAAAGTTACTGTGGATGAGTTGATAGAACAATTAAAATCAGAAAATGTTAAAGCAAAAAAAATTCAGTATCTGGATTATGCAATAAAAATATCTGATTTTGATTACATTGCAGCTATTGATAGCTTTAACAAAGGTCTATTCCAAATACAGGATGTTAGTTCTATGTTAGTAGTTGAAAGTGCCGGAATTAAGAAAAATGATTATATAATTGATGTGTGTGCTGCACCGGGTGGTAAATGTCTACATGCGGCAGACAAATTAGAAAATACAGGGCATGTAGAGGCTAGAGATTTGACTGATATGAAGGTTCAGTTAATTGAAGAGAATATCGAACGTTCTGGGTTTAGTAATATAGAAGCAGTTGTATTTGACGCATTAGAGTTGGATGAAGAATCTGTTGAAAAGGCAGATGTAGTTATTGCGGATTTGCCTTGTTCAGGTTTAGGAATAATAGGTAAAAAAACAGATATTAAGTATAAGATGACAGAGGAAAAACAAGCTGAATTGGCTGTTTTACAAAGAGAAATATTATCAGTTGTACAAAATTATGTAAAACCGGGTGGAGTGTTAATGTACAGTACATGTACTATTAATAAATCTGAGAATGAAGATAATGTGAAGTGGTTTGTTGAAAATTATCCATTCGAATTAGAAAGCCTTGATGGTGTATTAAGTGAAAGTTTGTGTAATGAAGATACAAAAAGAGGATATATTCAATTTTTACCAGGTATACATAAAACAGATGGATTCTTTATTGCAAGGTTAAAGAGAAAAAAGTAAGTTAGTTTCAAAGTGTTTGGAGGAAATAATGGAACTTCAAGATATAAAATCCTTAAATCTAAAAGAGTTACAGGAACAAATTGTAGCATTAGGAGATAAGGCATTTAGAGCAAAACAAATATATTCATGGCTTCATGAAAAGTTAGTAGACGACTTTGATGAAATGACAAATATTTCAAAGGACTTAAGAGAAAAGTTAAAAGAGAATTTTGAATTAATAAAGGTAAAACCTGTAGAAATTCAGACATCTCAAATAGATGGTACACAAAAATATTTGTTTGAATTATCAGATGGAAATGTAATAGAAAGTGTTTTAATGAAATACAAACATGGTAATTCAGTTTGTATTTCTTCTCAAGTGGGGTGTAGAATGGGATGTCGTTTTTGTGCATCTACCCTAGATGGATTGGAAAGATGTCTTAAACCATCTGAAATGTTAGATCAAATTTATCAGATTCAGAAAACATCAGGTGAGAGGGTTTCTAATGTCGTTGTAATGGGAACTGGAGAACCTATGGATAATTATGATAATCTGATTAAGTTTATTAAGATATTGACCAGTGAAGAAGGACTTAACATCAGTCAGAGAAATATTACAGTATCTACCTGTGGGATTGTGCCAAGAATAAGGCAATTTGCTGATGAAAAGCTACAGGTTACGTTAGCATTATCGTTACATGCAACTACTGATGAAAAACGAAAAAAACTAATGCCTGTTGCTAATAAATATAAGTTGGATGAAGTTATAGATGCTTGTAAGTATTATTTTGAACAGACAGGAAGACGAATTACCTTTGAATATAGTTTGGTTGGTGGTGTCAATGATACCGACGAGGATGTAAGAGAATTAATTGAGTTGGTAAAAGGAATAAATTGCCATATTAATTTGATTCCGGTTAACCCAATTAAGGAAAGAGACTATGTTCAATCTAACAAAAAAGTTATTGAGAATTTTAAAAATAAACTTGAAAAAAGCAGAATTAATGTTACTATAAGAAGGGAAATGGGCAGGGATATAGATGGAGCCTGTGGACAGTTGAGAAAACGCTATTCTGACAGAAAAGCGGAAAGGGAGTAAAGTATTTCATGAAGACATTTTCAATTACAGATGTTGGACAAAAAAGAAAAATGAATCAAGATTATGTCTTTACGTCGGAAAAGGCTATAGGAAATCTTCCTAATCTGTTTGTTGTTGCTGACGGAATGGGTGGACATAATGCTGGTGATTTTGCTTCAAAATATACGGTTGAGAAGCTGATTGAATCAATAAGTAATAATAAAGAAAAGAATCCTATCAAAATTATTAGAGAATCCATAGAAGTTGCTAATAGAGAATTGTTGAAAAAAGCTGATGAAAATAGCGATTTAAATGGAATGGGAACTACATTAGTGGTTGCTACAATAGTTAATGAGTATATGTATGTAGCTAATATTGGCGATAGTAGATTATATATAATAAATGATGAGATTAAACAGATAACTAAGGATCATTCTTATGTGGAAGAAATGATTAGAATAGGAAAACTAGATAGAGAAGATGCTAGAAATCATCCTGATAAAAATATTATCACAAGAGCAGTGGGAGCCGGTGACGAAGTGGCTGTTGACTTTTTCGAATTGAAGCTGGAAGAGAAAGATATTATTTTGATGTGTTCGGATGGGTTGACCAATATGATCGAAGATGATGACATTAAAATGATAGTTAAAAGGCAAAGAGATGTTGCGGATAAAGCAGAGAAACTAGTTAAAATAGCTAATGAAAACGGTGGAAAAGATAATATAGCAGTTGTTATTATAGAACCATTTGCAGGTGAGGTGAAGACATGTTAAGGTTAGGAATGTTTATTGGAGATAGATATGAGATATTGGACCAGATTGGTTCAGGTGGTATGTCTGATGTTTATAAAGGAAAAGATCACAAATTAAATAGATTTGTTGCGGTAAAGGTACTTAAAAACGAATTTAGCAATGATAAAAATTTTGTTTCAAAATTTAGAATAGAGGCTCAGTCAGCGGCAGGCTTAGCACATCCTAATATTGTCAATGTGTATGATGTTGGAGAAGATGAGGGTGTTCATTATATTGTTATGGAATTAGTTGAGGGTATAACACTAAAAAGCTATATCCAAAAGAAAGGCAAATTATCTGTCAAAGAAGCTATAAGTATTGCAATTCAAATGTCAATGGGTATAGAAGCAGCTCATAATAATCACATTATTCATAGGGATATAAAACCACAAAATATTATCATTTCGAGAGATGGTAAGGTAAAAGTAACAGATTTTGGAATCGCAAGAGCTGCATCATCAAATACTATATCATCTAACGTAATGGGTTCTGTACATTATACATCACCAGAACAGGCAAGAGGAGGATATAGCGATGAGAAGAGCGATATTTATTCTCTTGGTATAACTATGTATGAAATGCTTACCGGCAAAGTGCCATTTGACGGAGATAATACAGTAGCAGTAGCTATTCAGCATATTCAGGATGAAATGGTTTCTCCAAGACAATATTCACCGGAAATACCTGTTAGTCTTGAACAGATTATTTTTAAATGTACTCAGAAGAGTCCAGATAGAAGATATGACAAAATGTCACAGGTAATTGCAGATTTGAAACATTCGTTAGTAGAACCTGATGCAGATTTTGTAAAGGTTATGGCTGTTGATGCTAATGCGAAAACAGTTATGATAACTGATGATGAAATAAGCAGGATTAAGGGCGAGACAGTTAGAACAAATTCTGATTTTACAATTAAACCAGATACAGGTGTTAAACCTGGAAAAACACTGGAAGAGGTTTATGATGAGGACGAAGACGAGGATGATGATGAGAACGAAGAAATGAGTCCTACGGTTGAAAAAATTATGAATGTTTTAGGGATAATTGCAGCCATTGTCATTGCTTGTCTGGCATTATATTTAGGTGCCAGAGCTCTTGGATTATTTAGCAGTAGTAAATCTAGTGATAATGCTGAAACTAAAACAGAGACTACCACAGAAGTATCAAGTGAAAAAATTGAGATGATTGATATAGTTGGTAAAACTTATGAAGAAGCAAAGGATGCATTGAATGCCATTGGATTAGGTATAAAGGATTCTTCATACGAAAATTCGGATGTATTTGATTCTGGATATGTTATTAAGCAAGATGTGGAAGCAGGAAAAGAAGTTGATAAGAATACAACTATAAACGTAACAGTTAGTACAGGAGATGTGACATTTGAAATTCCGGATGTAGAAGGAATGGATGAAAGTACAGCTAAGGCTAAACTAGCTGATGAATACAACTTGAATGTTACAGTGGAAAATGTATCTAGTTCAAGTGTAGAAGCAGGAAATGTTATACGAACAGTTCCTGTTGCTGGAACTTCTGTAAAAAAAGGGTCAGATGTAACTATTGTGGTTAGTACAGGGGTAGATTATTCAGAAATTACTGTTCCTAAGATAGTTGGAATGACTGAAAATGAAGCAAAATATGCTTTGCAATCTGCTGGACTAAAGGTAGGAACTATCGATACTGCATACAGTGATTCATATGCAGATGGTGTGGTAATGAGTCAGGGATATGAAGCTAACAAGACAGTTGCGAAAAACACAGAAGTAAGCTTTGTAGTTAGCATGGGAAGTAAAGATGCTTCATCTTCAACTGACGATAATACAGAAGCTGAAGGTGTTAAAATGGGTAAACTTAGAATTGAGAGTTCTGATTTGCCACAAGGTTTTTCCAGTGGAATTGTTAGATTTGATTTAACACAGAATGGTACAACAACAAAAGTATTAGAAACAGAATTGACAGCATCAGATTTCCCATATGAAACTATGATACCTGGTGCGGCTAATGCAACAACAGGAACAGTTAAAATGTATATAGATGGAGTTGCTGTTGAAGGAACATTTACTGTTAGCTTTTCAGTGCAATAGGTGAAAGATGGTAGGAAAAATAATAAAAGGAATTGCAGGATTTTATTATGTTCATATTGAAAATGATGGAATATATGAGTGTAAGGCAAAAGGTGCATTTCGAAAAAATAAAATAAAACCATTAGTTGGGGATAATGTAGAGATTGATATTTTAGATACACAAGAAAAAAAGGGAAATATTATTGACATATTAGATAGAACTAATGAGTTGATTAGGCCGGCAGTTGCAAATATTGATCAGGCATTGGTTATATTTGCAGCAGCAAAGCCGAATCCTAATTTTAATTTATTAGACAGATTTCTAATAATGATGGAACGACAAGGCGTCGATACTCTAATTTGTTTTAATAAAAAGGATATTGTTGATTCAAAGGAATTAAAAAAACTCGAGGAAACATATGAGCATTGTGGATATCACGTTATTTTTACCAGCGCGAAGCAAAATGAAGGGATTGATGAGATACGCAATCTTTTAGAAGGAAAAACAACAACTGTTGCAGGACCTTCGGGGGTTGGAAAATCATCAATAATAAACATTTTACAGCCTGATGCGTCAATGGAAACTGGAAAGATTAGTGAAAAAATTGATAGAGGTAAACATACTACCAGACATTCTGAATTAATATGTATAAATGAAAATACATATATTATGGATACACCAGGATTTAGTTCACTATATATTAATGATTTTGAGGCTGATGAGTTAAAGGAATATTTCCCAGAGTTTCTTAAATACGAACCTGAATGTAAATTTCAAGGTTGCGCACACGTGAATGAACCTAAGTGCGGGGTTAAGAATGCACTTAGTGAAGGTAAGATTAGCGAAATTCGATATGAGAATTATGTAGAAATGTACAGTGAATTAAAAGATAAGAAAAAATATTAATAAGCAAAAGTACGGGGTACTTTCGGAAGGAGTTATTTATGTTAAAACTTGCACCATCAATTTTGGCAGCAGATTTCAAAAATTTAGGAGAGAATATACAAAGGGCTGATAAAGCAGGAGCAGATTACATTCATGTTGATGTTATGGATGGTGATTTTGTTCCTAGTATTTCGTTTGGGATGCCTGTAATTCAATCAATTAGGAGTTCAACTAAGAAGCCTTTTGATGTGCATTTGATGGTTAGTAATCCTGAAAGGTATCTTGACGAATTTGTTGAATGTGGTGCGGATTTAATTTCTATCCATATGGAGGCATGTCGTCATATTGATAAAGTATTATATTATATAAAGCAGCGTGGAGTAAAAGCAGGAATTGTTTTGAATCCGGCAACATCTTTAGCAACTTTGGATTATTGTATGGAACTTGCAGATATGATTCTTATTATGACTGTTAATCCGGGATTTGGTGGACAGAAATTTATTGATAGTATGCTTGGAAAAGTTGAGGACTTAAGAGGCAGATTAGATAGAAGAGGTTTAAATACTGATATTCAAGTAGACGGTGGTATTACAACTGCTAATGTCAGACAGGTTATTGATGCGGGAGCCAATGTGATTGTTGCTGGTTCGGCAGTTTTTAAAGGTGATATCGAAGCAAATACAAAAGCATTTAAAGACATTTTTAAGGAATATGAAAAATAATGAAAGCAGTCATTTTTTCTGGTGGGAGAATTGAAAAAGAATTTGTATTGGAATATATGTATAATCAAAAATATGATTATATAATTGCTGTGGATAAAGGTCTTGAATTTTGCTATGAATGTGGATTAACACCCAATATTATTTTGGGAGATTTTGATTCCGTTGAAAATGTTGTACTTGATAAATACCTTCAATTAGGAGTTGAAGTGAGAAAATTCAATCCTATGAAGGATTTGACTGATACACAAATAGGCATAGAATATGCCTTAGAGAAAGGTGCAAAAGCAATAGACTTATTTGGAGCAACGGGAAATAGGTTAGACCATGTTTTGGGAAATATTAATGCTCTTTGTGTTACATTGGAAAAACAAGTAAGGGCAAGAATAATTGATGAGAATAATAGGATTCAATTGATTAATAAGAATGAAAAAATTATAAAAACGCAACAATATGGAAAATATGTGTCTTTTATTCCTTTGGGAAATGTTGCAAAAGGAGTAACCTTAAAAGGGTTTAAGTATCCATTAAAAAAATATGATATGACTATTGGAAATAGTTTAGGTATTAGCAATGAAATTGTTGATGAAGTGGCAGAAATTGAAATTCAAGATGGAATTTTAATAATGGTTGAATCAAGAGATTAATTCATTAGCTTTTAAATATTATTTAAAAGCTAAAAGAGTTTTTGGATAGTTTGCTTGTATTTTTAAAATTTTGGAAAATTTAAAGTATGTAATAGTACTATTTTTAGAAATACTATTTTTAACATGAAAAGAGGAGATTCACATCATACGTAATTGTGAACTCCTCTTTTTAGTTTGATGTATCTTTTATTTCTTTAAAAGCTTTTCATCAATTTCACCAGTAATAATGGTATTTTCTACCCATAGCTTAAGAGAATCAATGGTTAATGACATATTTTCAAGATATTCTTTTATTCTAAGAAAATCAGCAATTTCATCTTCGGTAACCTTTCCATCAGCTGCAATGTCTATCATACGGTCCTTTTCTTTAGAAAGAGTGTTTAAAGTTGATAGCATTTCGAGAGTTATCATCGATAAATCTTTTGCAGTAACTTCCGGAATATATTCTTTACCTATTGGACATTCATGTGAACAGTAGTAATTGCATAAAGATGGATTTTTATAACAATCAGACATTGCTAATATTTCATCAGGGTGAGGAAAAGTTTTTTCATTTTCAATTTTTTGAATTCTGTCTGACGAAATAA
>CAYOMP010000041.1:15388-18347 GCA_964405075.1 uncultured Lachnospiraceae bacterium | reverse complement strand
TGTCGTAAACGACCGCGCTCGGCGCGAGAATGTGCCAAGGCACATTCTTTGTTCTCAAATCATAAAAAGTGACTTTGTTACAGTAATAATAACATAATTATGTTATTATTCAAATATAGAAAAACAATTGGTTTGTGGTATATTAATAATTAATTGACAGAAACTAAATGCAAAAGAATAAAAGAGAACATAGGAGGAAGAAATTATGGCAGTTATTACATTAACAACTGAAAACTTTAATAGTGAAACAAAAGAAGGAAAAGTATTAATTGATTTTTGGGCACCTTGGTGCGGACCTTGTAAAATGATGGGACCCATAATAGATGAAGTGGCTAATGAAGTAAACGGAGTGAAGATTGCAAAGGTTAATGTTGACGACTATCCTGCATTAGCATCTAAATATAATGTAATGAGTATCCCAACGTTAGTTGTTTTAGAAAATGGTGTAGAAATGAAAAAATCAGTAGGAGCTATTTCTAAAGATAAAGTCAAGGATTTAATTGGATAAGTATAGGTAAATAAAAAGTAATATTTCCAGAGCGTACTGTTTACATTGGAAATATTACTTTTTTTACGCGATTAACTAATAGAGTGTTATGCTTGTATGAACATAAGAAGTACATCACATAGTGTGTTTATTATAATCTATGAAATACGTCCTTTACCGGAAAAGTGTTCAATAGTTAATTTCAGAACAACAAAATTATTAAAGTCATTATGAATATATTTTTCTCCTGCTTCAGTGAAATCGCTACTGTATTTATTCATAATGGCGCGAATTCCTTTAAGCTTTTCATCAGTGTCAGTTACAAATTCAATTTTTCCAAAGCAGGTTGCTGATTTGTAAAGAGTTGAAAACTTAGCAGGAAGACAACTTACATTTGTAACAACGTTGAAACAGGCATTATTGTTGTTTTTTATGTTATCTAATTTGTGTCCTTCGATAGAGCTATGGAAAAATATACAATCGGTGTCATTTTCTCTTACATAGGCATAACTTATAGGAACAATATAAGGGGTGTTATCTGAACTGATTGTAGATAATGTACCATATTCACCTGTTTGTAAAATTTCAATAGTATCATCTGTTCCTAGTTGACGTTTTGTGTTTCTCATAATTCTTTTCATAATAGTTCTCCTCCTTAGCTAATAACAAAAATGTATATGAATTGTTTTATTACCATATTCTAACATAATATTTTAATAATTCAAGAAAAAGGTTGACAAAAAATACATATAGGTCTACTATGAATATGTTGTTAAATTAAATACGGAAATTCTTCGGGGCAGGGTGAGCAGTAGCAATTCCCGATCGACGGTGTTGATATTAATAAATATCTAAGTCCGTGAGCAATAGCAGATTTGGTGAGAATCCAAAACCGACAGTATAGTCTGGATGAGAGAAGAGAACACTATAGATTGATAAGTACAGTTTATTAGATAATGATGATATTTGAGTAGTAAATGTAAGAATATTCTCACATATTCAATGTTTATCTGGAGGACTTGTGATAATGTAGTATGTTAGCCCTGAATATAATAGTTCAGGGCATTTTTATTTATGCGAGCAACGAGGAGAAAATTATGTTTACATAGGTTTTCGACGAGCGGCGCGCGAATGTGCCTTACACATTCTTTATTCTATAGTAAAAATGTTCCTACGAGAATTTCCTTTGAAAAGAAAAGGAGAGATGAAAATGAGTGACAACACAGCAAGAGTAACACAGACAACAAAGGTAAGAAAAATGGTGCAGATAGGTATGCTTTCAGCAGTAGCAGTTATCTTGATGTTATTTGAAATTCCATTATGGTTTGCTCCATCATTTTACAAAATTGATTTAAGTGAAGTACCAGTTCTTATAGGGGCATTTGCAATGGGACCTTTAGCTGGGGCTGCTATTGAGTTAATAAAGGTATTGTTAAATTTATTAATTAATGGAACAACAACAGCAGGCGTGGGAGAATTTGCTAACTTTTTAATAGGATGTAGTTTTGTTGTACCAGCAGGATTAATTTATAGCAAAGCAAAAACAAAGAAGAATGCTATCATAGGAATGGCAGTGGGAGCTATATTCATGGCAGTTGTTGGATGTATATTAAATGCTTTCGTATTGCTACCAGCATATGCGGCTGCATTTGGAATGCCAATATCTGCATTTGTAGAAATGGGTAGTGCTGTTAATGGATTTGTAACTAGCTTACCAACATTTGTAATTTTTGCAGTTGGACCATTCAATTTATTGAAGGCATGTGTTGTGTCTGTAATTGTAGCATTAATTTATAAGAGAATTAGTCCTATCCTAAAATAAACTGTTATTTGTTATTATTTGACTCAGAACACTTTAAGCTTTAGTTAGATGATGAATGTAAAAAAACGGATTAACTTGACACATAATACTTAAAATTCAATTAAAAGATTAATAATAAAAGGTTAGAATAGAGTATATTATTTAACAGATTTAAAAGTAAAAACTAAATGTAACTTTTATGTTACATTACATATAACGCCTAAATTCTATTATTAAAATTAGAATCTGGGCGTTTTTTTAATTCATAGGTAAAGAGAAGACTATATTTATATAATACGAGGAAAGTTTTCATATGAATTAAAATGCTCACAATGGATACACACTCGTGCGAAGATGTGGAATGTCGTAAACGACCGCGCTTGGCGCGAGAGTGTGCCAAGGCACATTTTTTCTATCACAGGAAAATAATTTGAAAAATTAACGTAGAAAAGTATTATTTTTTCCACAATATAAAAAGGATTCTATGCAACATGCGTAGCATGCGAGAAGGTTTATCCTCAATATGATATAAAATAAATATATTTTAAATGGTTTGTGATTGACAAGGAAAATGGATTGGGGTATATTATACATAAACAGACCGACGGTCGGTCAAAAAACGCTAGTATTTGACACATAATATATCGCACACAAAGAAAAAGGAAGCACGA
>CAYOMP010000041.1:0-15288 GCA_964405075.1 uncultured Lachnospiraceae bacterium | reverse complement strand
ACAAAGTGAGTATTTACTTTTTCAGGTGCGATAGCGACAAAATCAAAAAGTGCGGCAGCACGGCAGATACAAAGTATCTGGATTTTGGAGGAAAGAGAAATAGAAAACTTATAATATATCGCACTCAAAGGAAAAGGAAGCACGAACAAAGTGAGTATTTACTTTTTCAGGTGCGATAGCGACAAAATCAAAAAGTGCGGTAGCACGGCAGATACAAAGTATCTGGATTTTGGAGGAAAAAGAAATAGAAAACTTATAATAATTAGAAAAAAAGAGGGATTTTATGAAAAAATTTATGACAATATGGATAGGGGAGCTGATTTCCTGTATTGGTAGCGGAATGACAGCTTTTGCATTATCTATATATGTATATGAACTTACTAAGAGTGTAACTATGGTTTCACTAGTAACTTTATTAGCATATATGCCTGGTATTTTACTTAGTCCAATAGGTGGAATATTAGCGGATAGATATGATAGAAGACTAATGATGATTCTTGGCGATTTGCTATCTGGATTAGGTTTGGTATATATGTTAGTAATGTTACAGTTAGGAAGTAATAGTATGGCGCCTATTCTGATTGGAGTGACTGTTAATTCAGTATTTGTGGCATTACTAGAACCATCATATAAGGCGACTGTAACTGACTTATTAACTGAAGAGGAATATGCAAAAGCTAGCGGTTTGGTTCAGTTAGCCGGAAATGCCAAATATCTCATTTCACCGGCATTAGCCGGGGTAATTCTTGCAGTTGTGGATATAAGGGTTATTTTAGTCTTGGATATTATGACATTTATCATCACAGTAGCTGCAGTTACCATAGTTAGAAAAACTATTACGAAACCAATTGAACGCAAGGAGTTTAAAGGAATTGTTGAAGAGATGAGGGTTGGTTTTAACTTTATTAAAGGCAACAAAGGAGTTGCATCATTAATAGTAATTATGACATTAGTATGCTTTTTCCTAGGTTTTGTTCAAACATTGGCTGTTCCAATGATTCTGGCGGTTAGCGATGCCAGAAATGCGGGTATTATGGAATCCATTAGTGCAATTGGAATGATTGTTGGCAGCATTATAATTGGAGTGGTGGGGATTAAGAAAAATCATACGTCATTACTTGTAATTACATCTACAATTTGCGGGGCATTTATGGCATTAATAGGAGTAAATAACAATATTTATTATATGGGAGTAATGTTGTTTATGTTTTTTATGATGTTACCATTTATGAATACATGTGCGGATGTTCTGATTAGAGTCAGCATTCCTAACGAGTTGCAAGGAAGAGTATGGGGATTGATTGGACTTATTACACAGTTTGGAACAGTTATAGCTTACGCAAGTTGTGGTGTTCTGGCGGATAAAATATTCGAACCAATGTTAATGGAAGATGGTATTTTTGCTGACAGTATAGGAAGAATAATCGGTGTTGGTGAAGGTAGAGGTATTGGATTGTTATTGATTGTTTCAGGTATAGGAATGATAATGGCATCATTACTTATTGGAAATAGTAAAAATGTTAGAGGAATAGCAATTGAGGATAGACAATTAGAAAGTGAGGGATAAAATGAATCTTAATATGTTAAAAAATGATTTCAAGAAAAATAAAGAGGGAAATGTTGCAATATTTCTATTTATGACATTGGCTGTAATGATTGGCTCAATATTGGTATTAGTAATAGGACAATTATTTGGTTCAATAAATTCCCTTTATGAAGTTGCTAAACCGCCCCATTTTTTGCAAATGCATAAGGGGGAGTTAGATAAGGCACAAGTAGAGGCATTTAGTGATAAATATGACGGTTTAGTAGAATGTCAAATTGTTGAAATGCTAGATATTTATGGGGATGAGATCAGTATTATTAAAGGTAATAATGAAACATTTTCTTTAAAGGAGTGTAGATTAGATATTGGATTTGTTACACAAAATCCAACATATGATTTACTGGTAGACAAATATAGGGAAAAAGTGGAATTAGATAAGGGACAAATAGGAATTCCAGTAATAGTGCATGAGCAGTTTAATATAGAAATAGGAGACAAATTAGTCATTAATAATGGTAGGTTCGAAAAAGAGTTTGAAGTCTGTGAATTAATTTATGATTCGCAAATGAATTCAACTATGTGTTCGTCTACAAGGTTTTTAATAAACAGTGAAGATTTTGCAGAAATGCATGGAAAAATCGGGGAAGTAGAATATATTATTGAAAGTTATTTTGAAGATACAAATATGGCAACAGATTATCAGGCATTATACGAAGAAGAAAGTGCCAATATGCCTAAGAATGGTCAGGCTGTTACTTACACAATGATTTTATTATTAAGTGGAATAACGGATATGCTTATGACAATGTTGTATTTAGTAATAGGAATTTTGCTGATTGCAATAGTTTTTTTCTGCATAAAAAATACGTTAATAACAGCAATGTATGAGGAATTAGTCGAAATAGGAACTATGAAAGCCATAGGAGTATCTCATAAATCAATAAGAAATCTATATTTGTCTAGAATGAGAATTTTATTAATAGCTGGAACTATTACCGGAATTATTGGAGCTTTCATTTTATCGAATTCTGTTACAAAACATATTGTTGATACTTTTGGTGAATGCAAGTTGTCAATAGCTGTAATAATAGGTTCAATAGTAGCTGGTATAGTTGTATATTTATTTTCAATATTATATTGTAAAGCCATATTAGGAAGAATTAAAAAAGTAAATGTAGTTGATGCGCTGGTTACTCAAACAGGACTTAGTAAGCCGGGAAAACGGTTAATATCAGTAATTATCTGTTTGGTTGTAATGATGATTACGATTCCTGTTAATATGGTGAATACTATGAAAAATGAGGAATTCATCACTTATATGGGAAGTAGTATTCATGATGGCCAGATTAATATAGATCCTGGTGAAAACCTGGAAGAACGAAAAGAAAAAATGCTTCAGTTAATTGAAAAGGAACAGGTTCAATATCAAGTGTTTGAAGTAAAAAGATTTGAGACAAGGGACGTAGATGGTAAAAAGAAAAGTATTCATATTGATACAGGCGAAGATGTAGGAAAAGGGTTGCAATATTTAGAAGGAGTGGAACCTGTTAATAATGATGAAATTGCTTTATCTAAAGCAGAAGCAGATTTGTTAGGAGTAGGAATTAATGATTACATAGAATTAATGAAGGATCAGACTACCCTAAAGATGCGTGTATGTGGAATTTATCAGGATATAACTAGTGGAGGAATGACAGCAAAGGCTGCTAATACTTTCACAGACGTTGAACCAGAGGAATACTATATGTTTGTGGATTTTGATAATAAGGAACAGGGTGAGGAGTGCATTGCAAAGTGGCAAAACGAAATGACATTGGGATATAGTATTGAATTTATGGAAGATTTTGGTGAACAGACGATAGGTGGTGTGGTTAAACAGATAGAGAGTGTGGTTAATATAGCCTTTATAGTGAGTGGAATAATAGTCTTGGTTATAGTATTACTTTATCTGAAATTGAAATATGCCAGTGAGATGTCTCAGATAGCTATTAAGAAGGTAATCGGATTGACCAACAAAAGAATCAGAGTAATTGAACTGATGGAAATAATACGCAAGAGTTTGATTGGAATTGTAAGTGGATTACTAATTAGTAAGCTATTTGGTGAAAAAATTATTAGTTTAATGCTTAGTCTTACTGGACTTGGAATTGAAAAGATAGACTTTGTAACTAATATAGGAATGTGTTTTATTATTGTTCCAATATTTGTATTGTTATTAGTTGGTATAACTAGTTGGATTTATAGTAAAAAAATTGAGCATATTGAAATTCAGTCGCATTTGCGTGAGTAATGGTGGAAATTAAAGCTTGTTGCGGAAACAAAAATAGAAAAACTAGAAGTAATCAATTTAATCGATATAGTCAGTTGAGAAAGGAGAGAATAATAAATAGCATTCAATAACAAAAGAGATACCATACAGGAACATTTTGAAATATGGCCTAGAGCATTTGTGACATTGATTATAAGATGAATGTGAAAATGTGTCTTGGATGGGAAAGCATTATTGAATGACTTATTTATTAGAAAACGTATGAATAAAATTTTAGAAGTTAAGAATTTAAATAAAGATTATGATAACACGAGAATTTTACAAAATGTAAGTTTTGGAATTGATAAAGGTGAATTTGTAGTAGTAATGGGACAATCGGGTTGTGGAAAATCAACGTTACTATATAGCGTTAGTGGAATGGAATCAGCTTTTGAGGGAGAAGTATACTTAGAAGGCAGAGAAGTTTCAAAACAATCAGAAAAGGAAATTAGCAGATTGAGATTAGAAAAAATGGGATTTATTTTTCAGAAACCTAATTTGTTGAAAAATCTGTCAATAGAAGAAAATATCTGTTTTCCGGGATTAGAGTTAAAAGCCAGAGATAAAAAGCAGGTAAAAGAAAAGGCTATGGAACTAATGAAAAAAGTTGGAATAGAAAAGAGGGCAAAATCTGATATAAAGAAGGTATCAGGAGGCGAATTGCAAAGAGCAGCTATTTGCAGAGCATTAATAAATAGTCCTCAGATTATTTTTGCAGATGAACCAACAGGAGCATTGAATTCATCTACAACTACGGAAATTATGGATGTTTTTAACAAAATAAATTCAGACAATACTACTATTATGATGGTAACACATGATGCCAAGGTAGCAGCCAGAGCGGATAGAATTATATACTTGGAAGACGGTTCAGTAAAGAGTCAGTTATTGTTAGGAAAATATGTAAAGGGAGAGAAAGAAAAAAGAGAGGATAAAGTTACGGAGTGGTTAAAAGTCCAAGGATTTTAGAAAAATCTGTGGATAATACATTATGTAATGATAAACGGGAATGATAAGAAATAGTGCTTTTTATTTTTAATGAGTTATGATAAATTAGACAGTAGATAAAAAGAGATAGAAAACTTAAAATATGTCGCACACAAATAAAAAGGAAGTACGAAGGAAGAAAGTATTTTTTATATCATGGGAAATACTTTGATAAATTAATGTAATAAAGCATTGGGCTATCCTATGATATAAAAAGCACTTCGTGCAATATGCGCAGCTCGCGGAAAAGAATTTTGCCATAAAGGCACCGCTCGCGCGCGAAGAGTTTGCAAGCAAACTCTTTGTTTGGTGCGATACCGACAAAATCAAAAATGCGAAACACGTCAGAAATGAAGTGTAAGGATTTTGGAGGTAAAGGAGATAGGAAATGAGAGTAGTAAAAGAACATGATGAACGTAAAAATGAAATATTAGATGTATCTCAACGTCTATTTACTGAAAAGGGATATGATAAATGCTCTGTTAATGAAATAATTAATGAAATAGGAATAGCCAAAGGAACATTTTATCATTATTTTAAGTCAAAAGAAGAGGTATTGGATGCCATAATTGATAGAACTACAAAGATGATTATTGAAAGAGCAACCTTGGTTGGTAACAATCAGGAAATGTCTCCTCGAGAGAAGTTTTTGAAGGTATTTTTGGCAATTAGAGTAGAAGATGAACAGCAGTTGAAGTTATTGGATGAAATACATAAGGTAGATAATGCGTTAATGCATCAAAAATCTTTGGTGGCTTCAGTTGAGGGGATTACACCTATCTTAGTAGAAATAGTTAAGGAAGGCATTGAAGCAGGAGAATTCAGATGTGCATATCCTGAGGAATATATGAGGATATTTATAACCTCTGCATTGACATTAATGGATGATGGAATTTTTAGTATACCTGAGGAGAAACAAGAGCAAATGTTTAAAGCTTTAATTGCAATGCTTGAGAATATGCTTGGAATGCAGGAAGATGAAATATGGAGTGTGGTTATACAATATTATCTATAAAAAATTTAAGAAAAATATGTTGACTCTGACCTAACGTCATAGACTATATTTGTAAAGAACAAAGAATGTGCCTTGACACATTCGCGTGAGCCAGCGGTGCCTTTATGGCAAACTTGTTAGTAATTATTAAACAACTACGAGGAGGAAGTCAGATGTTTACGGTAAATGAAGTTAGCAAATTAGCAGGAGTTAGTGTTCGAACTTTGCATTATTATGACAAAATAGATTTATTAAAACCTGCTAAGGTGAAAGATTCGGGATATAGATTATATGGGGATAGTGAATTAGAACGCTTGCAACAAATTTTACTGTTTAGAGAATTGGAGTTTCCGCTAAAAGAAATTAAAGAGATTTTAGATAGTCCTAATTTTGACAGAAATGAGGCATTAAGACAACAGATAGAGTTATTGACTTTAAGAAAAGAACATTTAGAAAATCTAATTGATTATGCTCGTGGTATTGAAATGTTTGGAGTTAAAAAAATGAGTTTTGAAGTATTTGACACAAGAAAAATTGATGAATATGCCAGACAAGCAAAGGAGAATTGGGGAAAGACAAAAGAATATAAGGAATTCGAAGAAAATGCTAAAAGTAGGACAAAAGATCAAGAAAAAGCAATAATGGATGAGTTTATGGACATATTCAGAGAGTTTGGCAAAATGAAGGAGTTATCTGTAGAGGATGAAAAAGTGCAGGTACAGGTTTGCAAATTAAAACAGTATATATGCGACAATTTTTATGATTGTTCTAATAAAATATTAGCACAGTTAGGTGTTGCCTATGGTGCTGGTGGTGATATGACAGAAAATATTGATAAGGTTGGTGGAAAAGGTACAGGAGAGTTTACCAATAAAGCCATTGAATATTATGTGATTAAGAATACATAATAAAAATAGTTATTAATAAAAGTAAAAGGGTTCAATAAAAGAATAACTAAAGAAGGAATTACAAAAGTAATAGGGGTATCAGACAAATATTAAAGTAGTAGTGTCTGGTATCTTTTTCAATTTATAGAAAAAAATTTTTGCATTAAAGTATATGAGTTTCTTATGATATAAAAAGCGTTCTGTTCAGGAGTTACACCTGGCGAATGTGAAGTGTAGAAAGGATTATTACTTTACAAAATACGGTTAAGTGTAAAATATATCAAAAAAATTAGTTAAAAATATTTATATAAATTGACTAAAGCATTTTACAGTGTTACTATATTCAATGGTAAGAAAACACATAAACGCTTTGTATGGTTGCACATGAATTGTAATATTAAATTTATAAGATGTAAGCTAAGTCTTACATAAATTCAGTGTACAAGATTCGAAAGCAAGTCTTTAAAATATAGATGTATTGTTAAAACAATATAAACTTAGGAAAATAAGAGGTAATAATATGAAACCAATCGTAATAATGACAGATAGCCACAGTGGAATAACACAGGATGAAGTAAAGGCAAAAAATATTAAGGTATTACCAATGCCTTTTTATATCAATGATAAAACATATTATGAAGATGTGGACATTACAAGAGAAGAATTTTATGATATGTTAAGGGAAGGTGTAGATGTTGCAACATCCCAACCATCTCCACAGGCAGTTATGGATATGTGGGATGAATTGCTAAAGGAATATGAACAGGTTCTTTATGTTCCTATTAGTAGTGGATTAAGTGGTTCATGTCTGATGGCTCAGGGATTGGCAAGTGATGAACCATATGAAGGTAGGGTATTTGTGGTAGATAATGGACGAGTATCTACTACTATGCACCGTTCAATATTAGATGCTATGGAATTAATAGAGAAGGGCTATAAGGCAGAGCAGATTAAGGATATTTTAGAAAAGAATAGAGATAAAATGATAATGTATGTTGGATTGAGTACATTAGAATATCTGAAAAAAGGTGGAAGAGTTAAGCCTGGGGTAGCAGCAATTGCTTCAATTCTTAATGTAAAACCTATTATGAAGTTTGATGTAGGAACATTAGACGTTTATAAGAAATGCAGAGGTTTTGCAAAAGCTAGAAAAGAAATGATTGAAGCAATGAAAGAAGAGATTAATACCAATTTTAAACAAAGTTATGAGGCTGGAGAATTGTATTTGTTAGCAGCCTCAAGCAGTTCTAAGGAAGTAACAGAGGAATGGATTGCACAAATAGAAGAGGCTTTTCCAGATTTGGAGGTAATGTGTGATGATTTATCACTTGGAGTATCATGCCATATAGGACCTGATGGATTGGGAATAGGATGTTCTTGTAAAATAGCTATTTAATTTACGTTAGCAGCAAAGGGGGATGCTATTATTATATAAGCATTGGAAGATACTACGAAAACTTGAAGATACTTTTTGATATGAAAAATTGCATTTTATGGTAGAATACAATTAAGAAACTATCAAGGGGGCAATTAAAATGAAAGTAGGTATATTAGGAACTGGCACAATAGCAAAGGTTTTGGCTGATACTTTTGCAAAAATGGAAGGTATTGAGTGTTATGCGGTAGCATCAAGAACACAAGAAAAAGCAGAGGAATTTGCAAAAGAAAATGGTTTTAAGAAGGCTTATAAAAGCTATGAAGAATTAGTGCAGGAAAGGGAAGTTGAATTGGTATATATAGCAACACCCCATTCTAGACATTATGATGATATGAAAATGTGTATAGAACATGGTAAACCAGTGTTATGTGAAAAATCTTTTACCATTAATGCAGAACAGACAAAGGAAATTGCCAAACTAGCAAAAGAAAAAAATGTCTATGTAACAGAAGCTATTTGGACAAGATATATGCCATCAAGAAAATTGATTAATGATGTATTAGCTAGTGGAATTATTGGAAATGTTAGAACTCTTACTGCTAATTTATCTTATAAAATTGATGATAAGTTAAGAATTGTAACACCGGAATTAGCCGGAGGAGCATTGCTTGATGTCGGAGTTTATGGGATTAATTTTGCATTTATGCATTTTGGATGTGATATAGAAAGAATAGAAACTTCAGTACAGTTTACTGATACCGGCGTTGATGGAATGGAGAGCATTACTCTATTTTATAATGACGGAAAAATGGCGGTGCTTACACATGGAATTTATGGACGCTCTGACAGAAAAGGAATCTTTTATGGTGACAAGGGTTACATAATTGTTGAAAACATTAACAATCCACAGAAAATATCTGTATTTGATACAGAGGATAATCTGATAAAAGAAGTTCAGATACCTGAACAAATAACAGGTTATGAATATCAGGTGCTTGAGTCAATTGAATGTATCAAAAAAGGAAAAATAGAAAGTGAATCCATGCCATTGGCTGATTCAATAAAGGTTATGGAATGTATGGATTCTATAAGAAATCAGTGGGGATTAGTGTATCCACAAGAGAAGTAAAATTGAATTTAAGATTTTATTAGTTGAAGATACTTCGGTGTGGGTACATATGAATTTTGAATTTGAATAATTAAAAGGAAGGTAGAGCATAAAAATTGCGCTACCTTCCTTTTTTAATTCATAGGAAAGTCCTCCTGTGAATTAAAAAATGCTCCGCATTGGATGCACACTCGCGCGAAAATGTAGAATGTCGTAAACGACCGCGCTCGGCGCGAGAATGTGCCAAGGCACATTCTTTGTTCAAAAAGGATTTATTTTATAAAAATGGTAATAATAAAATGAAGGTGGTAAGAGTGGCATAGTAATCAGTTTGTCTAATTTTGAATGAAATTTTTAAAAAAGCGAATGAGTTTGCACGATAAATATTCTGAAATTAAAAAAAAGTGACTGATTGTGAAAAATAATGAATGTTTGTGAATGTCACACAAAAAAGTGTTGTTAATTATGTGCAATAATATGATTGAATTTGAATGATTGTGAGTGTATAATAACCATAACATAGAAAAGGAGGTGTACCAATGATTTATACAGTAACATTTAATCCCTCATTGGATTATATTGTATCTGTAAAAGACTTTGAATTAGGAAAGACTAACAGAACGGAAACAGAGCAACTTTTACCAGGTGGAAAAGGACTTAATGTATCTATGGTACTTAAGAATATGGGCATTCCTAATGTGGCATTAGGATTTGTAGCTGGTTTTACCGGTGAGAAGATTGAAGAGGAAATTAAAAGAAATAGGGTTGATTACAATTTTATAAATGTAAAAGAAGGATTTTCTCGAATCAATGTTAAGTTAAAAAATATCGATGGTACGGAAGTAAATGGAATTGGACCAGCAATTCAGAAGGAAGATGTTGATAAGCTTTATGAAATACTGGAACAGTTAAAAGCAGGGGATACTTTAGTTTTGGCAGGCAGCATTCCTGAGTGTTTACCTGATTCTATTTACAGAGATATAATGGGTCGTCTAATTGACAAAGAGGTTATGTTTGTAGTAGATGCTACGAAGGATTTATTAATGAATGTTTTGGAATATAGACCTTTCTTAATAAAACCAAATAATCACGAATTGGGAGAAATATTTGGTGTTGAATTAACTACTAGAGAAGAGGTTGTTCCATATGCAAGACAGCTTCAGGGCAAAGGAGCTGTAAATGTATTAGTTTCTATGGCAGGCGAAGGAGCGGTATTAGTTGATGGTGATGGTGATGTACACATGTTACCAGCACCAAAAGGAAAGTTAATTAATTCTGTAGGCGCCGGAGATTCTATGGTGGCAGGATTTATTGCAGGATGGACAGAAAAAAGAGATTATGAGGAAGCATTTAAAATGGGTATAGCGGCAGGCAGTGCCAGCGCTTTTTCAGAATTCTTAGCAACAAAAGACGAAATAGAAAAAATTTATAGGCAGTTATAAAAGGCAATCATAAAAATATTAGGGAGGATTAATTCAATGAGAATTATTGATTTGATTGACAAAAGAAGCATTTCCCTTACAGCTGCTCCTTCTAATAAAGAAGAAGCGTTGAATCTGGCAATTGATTTAATGGAAAGAAGCGGAAATATTACTAATAAGGAAGAATATAAAAAGCAGGTATTCTTAAGAGAAGAAGAAAGTACAACTGGTATTGGCGAAGGTGTTGCAATTCCACATGGTAAATGTGATGCAGTTAAAAAACCTGGCCTTGCAGCAATGGTTATTAAAAAAGGTGTTGATTTTGATTCATTAGATGGTGAACCAGTAGAATTGTTATTCTTAATTGCAGCACCAAATACAAAAGATAATGTTCATTTAGATGTGCTTAGCAAACTATCAACTCTTTTAATGGATGAAGATTTTGTTGCAAATTTAAAAAATGCATCAACTCCAGAAGAGTTCTTGAAAATCGTAGATGCTGCGGATAGTGCAAAGGAAGGTGTTGTTTCGGAAGGCGTTGTTGGTGGCGGCAGCAAAGCCAAATTGTTAGCAGTTACTTCATGCCCTACTGGTATTGCACATACTTATATGGCAGCTGAAGGATTAGAAAAAGCAGCAGTTGCAGCCGGTTGTTCAATTAAAGTTGAAACAAGAGGTTCAGGCGGAGCAAAAAATGTTCTTACTGACGAAGAAATTGCTGAAGCTGATTGCATTATCGTTGCAGCTGATGCACAGGTTCCGATGGAACGTTTCTATGGTAAAAAGGTTATAATTTGTCAGGTATCTGATGGAATTAGCAGAGCTGTTCAGTTGGTAGAACAGGCTATTAGTGGTAATGTAGCTGTATATCAGGCTGATAAGGCAAATACAACGAAGGTTAAAACATCATCAGAAAGTAAAGGTCATAAGGTATATACTCAGTTAATGAATGGCGTATCACATATGTTACCATTCGTAGTAGGTGGAGGTATCTTAATAGCACTTGCATTTTTAATTGATGGATTTTGTGTAGATATTAATTCTCTTCCAGAGGATATGAGAGGAAACTTTGGTACGATTACACCAATAGCGGCAATGTTGAAACAAATTGGTGGTGTAGCATTTGGTCTAATGCTTCCGGTATTATCTGCATATATTGCAATGGCTATCGGTGACAGACCGGCACTTGCAGTTGGTTTTGTAGGTGGAATGATGGCATCTAGTGGAACTTCTGGATTCTTAGGTGCTTTGGCAGCTGGATTTATTGCAGGATATTTAGTTCTTGGTTTAAAGGTTGTTTTTAGCAAATTACCAGAAGCATTGGAAAAAATAGCACCGGTATTGTTATATCCAGTATTTGGAGTACTATTTATCGGAATCATTATGATGTATATAGTTGAACCACCAGTTGGGGCATTGAATACTTTGCTAAATACAACATTAACTAATATGAGTAGTTATAGCAAAATTGTATTAGGGTTAATTGTAGGTGGAATGATGGCTATTGATATGGGTGGTCCTTTTAATAAAGCATCATATGTATTTGGTACAGCATCTATTGTTTCAGGAAATTATGATATTATGGCAGCAGTTATGGTAGGTGGTATGGTTCCACCATGTGCTATAGCTTTAGCAACAGTTTTATTTAAAAATAAATTTACTAAAAAAGAAAGAGAATCTGGTCTTGTTAACTTTATTATGGGACTTGCATTTATTACAGAAGGTGCAATTCCATATGCAGCTGCAGATCCAATTAGAGTAATTCCATCTTGTTTCGTTGGTTCAGCAGTTGCAGGAATGTTATCAATGGCATTTGGTTGCACATTAATGGCACCACATGGAGGAATCTTTGTATTCCCAGTAGTTGGAAATGCAGTAATGTATCTTGTATCATTGGTAGTAGGAACAGTAGTAGGAGCCTTATTATTAGGTGTTTTGAAGAAAAAAGTAGAAGAATAAAAACAGTTATAAAAATTACAATGCTATAATTATAGAATATAAAATAATCTATGATTAAATCCAGAACACCCGTGACTTTTGTTAAGATATGAATGCGAAAATAGCGAGTCTTGAAAGAACGCTGAAAAGTAGTAATAAAGGTATAAATAAAAGAAGGAATAGGAGAGATTGATATGAAGGAATTTAAGTATACAATTAAGGATGAACAGGGCATTCATGCTCGTCCGGCAGGAGAATTAGTTAAAGCAGCAAAGGGATTTACTTCAACGGTAACAATTGAAAAAGATGGAAAAGAAGTTGATGCTAAGAAAATATTCGGTATAATGGGCTTAGGCGTTAAACAGGGAATGGAAATAGTAGTTCGTGTAGATGGTGAAGACGAAGAAGCAGCAGCAAAGGAATTAGAGAATTTCTTAAAGGATAACTTATAGGATTAATTTAGAACACGAAAGGTAATGCGACTATGAAACAATATTTTGGAAAAAGTGTTTTCAATGGAATTGCCATTGGTAAGATATGTGTTTTTAAGAAAAATCAACAGCAGATTAAAAGACAGAAAATAGATAATATTGATGAGGAAATAAAAAGATTTTACGTAGCAAGGGATGAAGCGATTAACCAGCTTGGAGAATTATATAATAAAGCTTTGAAGGAAGTTGGAGAAGCTAATGCTGCTATTTTTGAAATTCATCAGATGATGCTTCAGGACGATGATTATTTAGAATCTGTTGAAAATATTGTTAAAAATCAGGGATTAAATGCTGAATATGCAGTGTCTGTAACCAGCGAGAATTTTGCAACTATGTTTGCTGCTATGGACGATGAGTATATGAATGCAAGAGAAGCTGATGTAAAGGATATATCGGAACGCGTAATTTCTATTTTATGTGGTACATCAAAGGATTTAAAAAATCAAAAGGAACCAGTAATAATAGTTGCTGATGATTTATCACCTAGTGAAACTGTTCAGATGGATAAGGATAAGGTTCTTGCCTTCGTAACTGTTCATGGAACAACTAGTTCACATACAGCAATATTGGCACGAACAATGGGAATTCCTGCATTAGTCGCAACTGACATTACATTAGATGATGAAATTGATGGTAAGACAGCAATTGTTGATGGCAATTTGGGATATATTGTTGTTGAACCTGACGAAGAGACTTTGTCAAATAAGGCTAAGGAATTAGAAACTGAAAAAGAAAAGAAGTTACTTATGCAGAAACTTCGTGGTCAAAAGAGTGAAACAATAGATGGTAAATCTGTTATGACTTATGCCAATATTGGAAGTCTTAAGGATTTAGGAATGGTTTTAGAAAATGATGCAGAAGGTATTGGTTTATTCAGAAGTGAATTCTTATATCTTGAAAACAGCACATATCCTACAGAAGAGGAACAGCTTCAGGTATACAAATTGGTAGCTGAAACAATGGCTGGAAGAAGAGTAATTATTAGAACTTTAGATATCGGTGCAGATAAACAGGTAGACTATTTTGAAATGCCTCAGGAAGAAAACCCAGCAATGGGATGTAGAGCAATTCGTATCTGTCTTACTAGAACCGAAATTTTTAAGACACAGCTAAGAGCAATTTACAGAGCAAGTGCTTATGGAAAAATTGCAATTATGTATCCTATGATTACATCATTAAAGGAAATAAAGAAAATCAAGGAAATTGTTGAACAGGTAAAGGATGAATTAACTAATGAGGGTATCTCGTTTGGTGAGGTTGAACAGGGAATCATGATTGAAACACCTGCAGCAGCTGTTATTAGTGACTTGCTAGCAAAAGAGGTTGATTTCTTTAGTATAGGTACAAATGATTTGACACAATATCTTTTAGCGATTGACAGACAGAATGAACAATTAGAAGAGTTTTTTGATGCACATCATTTAGCAGTACTTCGTATGATTAATACTACTATTCAAAATGCTCATCAGGCAGGAATCTGGTGTGGTATTTGTGGTGAATTAGGTGCAGATACTAAACTTACAAAACTATTTCTAAGTATGGGAATCGACGAGTTATCAGTATCTCCAGCTAGTATACTTCCTATTAGGAAAATCATTTCTGAAACACATATTGGAAATGAAAGGGAAGAAATTTTAAAACAGTGGTTATAGTAGTAAGCTAAGACTTGATTATATTATTTTCTGGAAATACTTCTCATTTTTGAAGGATTATGAGATAATGGAAGAAGAGTTTGTTGAAAAACTTTTCACACCTGAGTAATCTTATAAAGAAATTTTAGTATTTGTGAGATGTGTATAATTATAAGAACTTTTATTGGATAAGTAATTTTGGAAAAATTTATATTCAATAAAAAATGATTTACGCGAGCAACGAGGAGAAAATTATGTTTACATAGGTTTTCCACCAGCGCAGCGATAATTTGAAAAGGATATGAGAGTATGCTTACAGAAAAAAGACAGGAAGAAATATACAAGTTAGTACAGGCAAATGGAAGTGTTACTGTACAGGAATTAAGAGATATGTTTGATGCTTCAGAATCTACTATCAGAAGAGATTTGAATTCAATGGACAGCAAGGGGCTTCTAACAAAGGTTTTTGGTGGAGCAGTAAGAATAGAAAAATTAGTTGATTCGGTAAAAGAAGAGGCAGTTTCTTTTAGAAATGAACTGCATAGAGATGAAAAGATACAGATTGCAAGATATGCAGCAAGTCTAATTGAAAAGGATGA
>CAYOMP010000040.1:0-18353 GCA_964405075.1 uncultured Lachnospiraceae bacterium | reverse complement strand
CTCGCGCCGAGCGCGGTCGTTTACGACATTCTACATCCTCGCGCGAGTGCGCATATTGCACGTAGTGCTTTTTATAGCATAGGACACTTTGATAATTTATTACGTTAATTCGCCAAGGTATTTCCTATGATATAAAAAGTCATATCAAAAGTATTTCGTTGGAAACCTCTTGATATTATTAGTATATGTGCAAAATGAAAAACTATTACACATAGTAATCAAAACTATGTTACCTATAACAAGATACTACAACGATAAAAGAAAAAAATCAACCCCAATTTTTAAATTAAAAACAGAATACAATTAAAGTTTGTGATATAAATAGAATTTTCATTTCCAATACAGACACACTTGCGCTTGATACATACGTAACAGTACTAAATTCGCACGAGTGCTCATTAAGTGCTGACGTATGTATGACAGTCTGATATGGAATATGAAAATTCTATATTTAATATGCACAAAATTTTGAATGAATATGGAGATGGGGAGAGAGGAGTGAAAAAATATTTGTAGGGAATAATTTGATTTGAAAGATAATACATTTTAAAAAAAATATATAGGTATATTGTAATAGTATTAAAGTCCCAATTTGTAAAAAAACTTGTAAACTATTTTTGACTGTAGTAGTATAAATGTATATGTAGATAAGGAGGAGATATAGATATGATATTTTTCATAGTTCTAGTAGTACTAATTTTATGGATTTTAACATCATGTATCAAAATCGTGCCACAGGCTCAGGCAGCAATTGTTGAAAGACTTGGTGGATATCAGGATACATGGAATGTAGGTATTCATTTTAAAATGCCTATAATTGACAGAATTGCAAAGAGGGTAGACTTAAAGGAACAGGTGGTTGACTTTGAACCACAGCCGGTTATCACAAAGGATAATGTAACAATGAGAATTGATACAGTAGTTTTCTATCAGATTACAGATCCAAAGTTATATGCTTATGGAGTTGCTAATCCATTAATGGCTATTGAAAACTTAACAGCAACAACTCTTAGAAATATTATAGGTGATTTGGAACTTGATGAAACTCTTACATCAAGAGAAACAATTAATACAAGAATGAGAGAATCTTTAGACGTGGCTACAGACCCATGGGGAATCAAGGTTAATCGTGTAGAATTAAAGAATATTATTCCTCCAGCAGCTATTAACGAAGCAATGGAAAAACAGATGAAGGCAGAACTTGAAAAGCGTGAGGCAATTCTTATTGCACAAGGTGAAAAAGAAGCTGCAATATTAGTTGCACAAGGTAAGAAAGAATCAGCAATTCTTGATGCAGAAGCTGAAAAGCAGGCAGCAATTTTGAGAGCCGAAGCTAAGAAAGAAGCCACAATTCGTGAAGCAGAAGGTCAGGCAGAAGCTATTCAGAGAGTACAACAGGCAACAGCTGATGGTATTAGATATTTAAAAGAAGCAGAAGCTGACGAGAGCGTATTACAGCTTAAGAGCTTAGAGGCATTTGCAAAGGCAGCAGATGGCCAGGCAACAAAGATTATTATTCCAAGTGAGTTACAGGGACTCGCAGGATTAGCTACAACATTTTCAGAAGTAATTAAAAAATAAACTTAACAAAATGAATATAATGAACGACCGTACATTTTTGTGCGGTCATTTTGCTAATAAGAAATAATTATGGTTGCTAATAATGCAGTAGAATGTTGCAAATTGCGACGCATGAATGTGCTTGGCTCACGTTGTTCTTATATCATAGGAAATATTTTGCGAATTAACGTAATAAAGTATTTTCTGTGATATAAAAAGCATTACGTGCAATATGCACCGCTTGCGCGCAAAGAGTTTGCAAGAAAACTCTTTGTTCTAGGAGATTAATTTATATTAAAATACATCTAAGTGTAAAAAACTATGCAAGGAGTTTACTTTCACAAATTACCTGACTTATGTTATATTAGATATATTACGACAAAGATAGTTAAGAAAGGTGACACAAATGCTAACAAACACACCAGGAAAATTGTTAAATAAATATATAGATACATATGTTTTATTCGACTTGGAAACTACAGGAATATCCATCAAAACAGATGAAATAGTAGAAATATCAGCTATAAAAGTAAAAAAAGGTAAAATAGTAGAAGAATATAGTCGCTTAGTTAATCCAATGATACCTATTCCAAAGGCAGCGTATATGGTTAACGGGATAAGTGATTTGATGGTAGCTAATGAACCTTCATTTGAAGAAATATTGCCGGAATTCTTAGAGTTTATAGGTGATAATGTATTAGTTGGACATAATATTGCAAGCTTTGATATGAAATTCATTTACAGGGATTGTGAAAAGTATTTAGGTGGAGTTCCTAACAATGATTATATTGATACATTAAAATTAGCAAGAAAATGTTTAAAACAGCTATCGCATCATAAGTTAGTAGATTTGGCTGAATATTATAATTTATCCACTGATGGGGCGCATAGAGCTTTGAATGATTGCAGAATGAATCAACAAGTATTTGAAAATTTGGCAAAAGAGTTGGATGATGTTGTGGAAACATCAGAAGAAAGAATATGTCCACGTTGCGGAGAGATTTTAAAGAAAAGAACTGGAAAATTTGGTGAATTTTATGGTTGTGGGGGCTTTCCTAACTGTAGATACACAGAGAATATATAAAAGGGTTGCATTAAAGCAACCCTTTTTAAATTCATGGGCTCAGCACTAAAATGTGCTGAGGCACATTCTTTATTCTCCTATACTAATCTTAAAATAACTAAAGAAGCTTATCCATAAGAAATGCATATACTTCCTGATTTGATATTTTCCAATTTGCACAAATGCTTTCTGCCTGTTCCTTAGTAGGAACTGAAAGAGCCAATGTAACTAAATCAGAATTCTTTTCTCTAATGCGACATTCTACAGTATAGTCATTATTAGTAGATTTATAGTAGTCAGCAACAGCGGCGACTTCATTAACTAATTCCATTTTTTTCTCTGACAAATAACTGTGGATGTCTTCGATAATAGCAGCGGATATTTTGTTACCAAAGAATTCAAGAGTATTACGTCCTTCTTCTGTAAGATGATATTGAGTAGTACTCTTAAAAGTCTCTTCCTTAATAAGGTTTGAATCCACCAGTTCAGAAATAGCTTGTTGTAGGACAAAATATGTAGTGTATTCTTTGTTCAACATAAAGTCAGATATCTGAGCATTGTTAAGTGGAAATGTTACTTTGTCCAACATATACAATATGATTAATTTATAAAGTGTAAGGGACTCTGACATTTTTTAGACCTCCTTATCGGCATATTTACCCTGCCAGGTATTTTGTAATTTGAATTCTTTATTAATTGAATTAAGTACTAAACGCTTGTTAGCACTCCATTTTGGCTCAATTAGTAAAGATTTGGGACCATCGCCGGTAATACGGTGTATTACTATATTTTCAGGCAGATGTTCGATAATTGTAATTACTATTCTAATATATTCCTCTAAAGTTAATATATGAAATTCCTTTGAAAAATATAACTTTTCTAAATCTGTATTTTTCAATACATGCAATAATTGTAATTTGATTCCCTGAATTGGCAGATTAGAAATATAATTTGCTGTTTCTAACATATCGTCCATACTTTCATTTGGTAAGCCAAGTATCATGTGAACTATGATATCAATATTTCTTGCTGATAAGTCAGCTACAGCCTTTTCAAAGCATTCCAGCTCATATCCACGTCTGATAAGCTTAGCTGTGTTTGGATGAATAGTTTGTAAACCAAGTTCAATCCATACAGGCTTGATTTGGTTAAGCTCATCTAACAAATTCAATATTTCTTCGGATAAACAATCAGGTCTGGTAGCAATTGATAGAATGCAAATATCAGGATGAGAAATTGCCTCTGTAAATATTTTTCTTAAATATTCAACAGGAGCGTATGTGTTAGTATATGCTTGAAAATAAGCTATATATTTATTTCCTGTAGTTTTGTTTTTGACTAGTTCTTTTGCTTTCTCAATTTGATTGGTAATGCTAAGGGTAGAACTTTGAGCAAAATCTCCAGACCCACCCTCAGAACAAAATATACAACCACGACTACCAAGAGTACCATCCCTGTTTGGGCAAGTCATACCACCATTAAGGGATAGCTTATATATTTTTTCATTAAAATTATTTTTTAAATAATAGTCAAGGGAATGATAGAATTTATCATTCCACATTCTTTTATTTCTCATATATTATCTTTTAATATGATCCATAACAGCCTTGCTAACAACATCTGCAACACGAGGGTCAAAAGCAGCAGGCATAATGTTATCTTCATTTAATTCGCTTTCATCAACTAAGTTTGCCAATGCAGTAGCAGCGGCTAATTTCATTTCTTCTGTAATCTGAGTAGCACGTCCTTCTAAAGCACCCTTGAAGATTCCAGGGAATGCAATAACGTTATTAACCTGATTAGGAAAATCAGAACGACCAGTACCAACAACCTTAGCACCGGCAGCTTTAGCTACATCTGGCATAATTTCCGGAACTGGATTAGCCATGGCAAAAAGGATAGCATCTTTATTCATTGAAGAAACCATTTCAGCAGAAACGATATTTGGTGCAGATACACCAACGAAAATATCAGCGCCTTTTAATGCGTCAGCTAAAGTACCTTCCTTGCATTCAAGGTTAGTAACTTCAGTCATTTGTTTTTGCATCCAGTTAAGGTCAGGAGTATTTTTTGATAACATACCAACCTTGTCACACATAGTTATATTTTTGAATCCATATGTTAATAAAAGTTTTGTGATGGCAATACCGGCAGAACCAGCACCATTAACTACAACTTTACATTCTTCTTTAGTCTTGCCAACAACCTTCAAACCGTTGATAATACCAGCTAATACAACGATAGCAGTACCATGCTGGTCATCATGGAATACAGGAATGTCTAATAATTCTTTTAATCTTTCTTCAATTTCAAAACATCTAGGAGCAGAAATATCTTCAAGGTTAATACCGCCAAATGCTGGAGCAATATTAACTACAGTCTTAATAATTTCTTCTGTATCCTGAGTATCAAGACAGATAGGAACTGCATTAACATTACCAAATTCCTTAAACAATACAGCTTTACCTTCCATAACAGGCATAGCTGCATATGGTCCAATATTTCCAAGACCAAGAACTGCACTACCGTCTGAAACAACAGCTACAGTATTGGCTTTAATTGTATATTTGTAAGCAGCTTCCTTATCCTCTGCAATAACCTTACAAGGCTCAGCAACACCAGGAGTGTAAGCCACACTTAAATCTTCTCTTGATTTAACAGGAGTTTTAGAAACAGTTTCTAATTTTCCATTCCATTCTTCATGTAAAAGCAATGCTTTTTCATTAGTTGTCATAATTATTTATCCTCCATTATAAAAAAATCTCTACCTATTATAATAACATTTTAAACTATTATATTCAAGGTAAAGTCACAGTACTTTTGTGATTTGATTTAGAACAATTGTGAGTTTAGGTAATTGCTATTATGGCTTGCAGTTAGAAGAAAATGTCACAATTTTTAGTACTAATTTTCCTTTAATGTAAATGCATTGAGTAAGGCAGCCATATTTGATTTTAATTGTTCTTCACTTATGCGATTTGAATTTTTAGTCCAATGTTTTAGAATCTGAACCATACCACCGGCATAAAAAGAAGAAAGAGTTTCAGGGGATAAATCCTTCCTGCCATCCAGTAGTTTATTTCTTCTGATTATTTCCAGCATATGAGAATATACTTCTTCTGAAAAAATATCCAAAATTACTGGTAACATATTGCTTTTAAATATGTTGTCAACTAATGCATGGTTTTCATGTATAAAATCAAGAAAGTTTTCAAAGTAATGAGTACAATAAGTCTGTAGGGTAGCATTGTTTACAGGGTCAGAAATATTGCCGATTCTCTCTGAACGATAGTAGCGAATGAAATAAGAAAAAAAATCGTATTTGTCGGCAAAATGCTTATAAAAAGTAGCTCTTCTGATTAATGCTCTGTCACATAATTCATTTACCGTAATATTATCAAAGGACGTTTCTTTTATAAATACTAAAAAAGTTTCACAGCGAGCTTTTCTTGTTTTATATACTCTTAAATCGGTTACTTGATTCATTTTTGTTCTCCTTAGAAAATATGTAAATTTCCACTTATACAAATTTGGTACAAAGGACTTGCAAACAAGTCTAAAAAATAATGTACAATTTCGAGAAAATGTCAATTATCTTGCAAAATGCAATTTATTGTGCGTTGTATTCTTGTACTGTCTATTATAATATATGTCTAGCGTACAAATGTCAATTAAAATATATATGTTCAAGAACGGAGGTAAAAAAGTGGAAAGATTTTATGATAAAGTAATCAAACACAGAAAAATGATATTAATTATTTTTGTCATTATGGCAGTAGGTATGTTTTTTTGCAGACCATTAGTGGCTGTAAATTATGATATGAATTCTTATCTTCCAGAGGATTCTGCTTCTACTATGGCTTTAAATACTATGAGGGCGGAATTTGATGGTGGGATACCTAATGCAAGAGTAATGATTTATAATGTGAGCATTTCGGAAGCTTTGCAATATAAAAAACAACTGGAGGAAGTGGACGGAGTCATTGAGGTACAGTGGCTTGATGATTCTATAGGTATTACACAACCCTTGGAAAGCGTTGACAAGGATATTGTAGAAACCTATTACAAGGATGGCAATGCTCTTTTCTCTGTTACGATTGATGAAGATACAATTATTGATACTGTGGCAGATATCAGAGAGATTATAGGCGATGATAATGCAATGACCGGTTCAGCAGTCAGTACGGCTATTGCAACAGAAAGTACTGTAGGTGAAATTAAAACAATAACTGTGGTAGCAATATTGTTGGTGCTAATCATATTAATTTTAACTACAACATCATGGATTGAACCTATTGTCGTGCTATTGGGACTTGGAATTGCAATTATTATTAATGCAGGTTCAAACTTAATATTTGGTGAAATTTCCTTTGTTACAAATGCCGCAGGAAGTATTTTGCAGCTTGCAGTTTCTTTGGACTATTCTGTTTTTTTGATTCACCGTTTTGGGGAATGCAGAAAAGAAGAATCCAATACAGAGATTGCTATGCGAGATGCGCTGGTAAAATCCACGTCATCAATTCTTTCTAGTGGACTTACTACAGTAATAGGGTTTTTAGCACTGGTTCTTATGAGGTTTAGAATTGGACCTGACTTAGGAATTGCACTTGCAAAGGGAATTGTACTTTCACTGGTAACAGTATTTTTATTTATGCCGGGATTAATATTGTCAACTTGTAAATGGATGGATAAAACAAAACATCGTCCTCTAATGCCAGATTTTCAAGGACTTGGAAGGCTTGTATCAAAGATAATGATTCCACTTGCAGTATGTTTTATTGTACTAATCATTCCAGCTTATTTAAGCAGTATAAGCAATGGCTACTATTATGGCTCTTCACATATCTTTGAGGAAGGAACAAAACTGGGGGACGATACAGTAGCGATACAAAATGTATTTGGAGAGAAGGATACATATGTACTACTTGTTCCAAAAGGAGATACAGCTACAGAAAAAGTATTATCTGATGAGATAAATGGATTAAATGGAGTAACAAGTATTATATCCTATGTAAATATGGCAGGAGCACAGATTCCTTATGAATATTTAGATGAAAATACTTTGAGTTTGTTGGAATCGGAAAATTACAGCAGAATGGTAATTGCAGTAAATGTACCATATGAGGGAGAAAAAACAACAGCACTAATTGATAATATCAGGGAATGTGCAAACAGGTATTATCCAGATAACTATTATCTTGCAGGAGAGGGTGTAAGCACCTATGATTTGGAGAAAACAGTTAAAGTGGATATGATGAAAGTAAATCTGGTGGCAATTGGAGCAGTATTTCTGGTATTGCTTATAACCATAAAGTCAATATCATTGCCTGTTATTCTGGTATTGACAATAGAAACATCTATCTGGATTAATTTATCTTTTCCTTACTATATGGATTCTAATATATTTTACATAGCCTATCTGATTATCAGTTCTATTCAGTTAGGTGCAACTGTAGATTATGCAATATTATTTACAGACAGATATAAAGAAAACCGATTGAGCATGGGAAAAAAAGAAAGTGTTGTTCAGACAATATCTAATGTTACGGTTTCTATCTTAACATCAGGATTGACACTGGCAATTGTGGGGACTTTACTTGGAATAATATCAACACATGGATTACTATCACAGTTGGGATTTTTGTTGGGTAGAGGTTCAGTTTGTTCATTAATTTCAGTATTGTTTATACTGCCAGGATTTTTATATATGTTTGATAGAACATTTATCGGTAAGAAAGGAGCAAAATGATATGAAAAAAACTAATAAGCTTTTAAATAAAACCAGAAATAAAATTACAAAAAAGGGAAAACATATAACAGCATTACTCCTTGCAGGAGTACTTTTAATGGGAGATTTTGCTACAGCATTTGCATCAGAGATTCCAAGTGAAAAAGAGGAAATCGTATATACTATGGCGGATGCCAATGGAAATGTAACGGGTGTTTATGTCGTAAATGTTTTTTCTGGTGGGGATATTGTTGATTATGGAAACTATACGGATGTACGCAACATGACAACCACAGATAAAATAAGCGTAGATGGGGATAAAATAAGCCTTCATTCTGATGCGGAAAAAGTATATTATCAGGGAAATCTTGATACAAAGGACATTCCATGGAATATTAAAATATTCTATTATATAGATGGAAAAGAATATGCGCCAGATGAAATTGCCGGAATGTCGGGAAAATTGGAGATTAAAATATCAATTGAACAAAATGATAAGTGTGATGAATCCTTCTGGGAAGGATATGCACTACAGGCAACAATTCTTTTAGACGCAGAAAAATGCTCAAATATTGTAGCAGAAGATGCTACAATTGCAAATGTTGCATCAGATAAACAACTTTCTTACATTATTCTTCCGGGAAAGGGGAAGGAAATATCAATTACAGCCGATGTAGAAGACTTCGAGATGAAGGAAATAAATATAAATGGTGTAAAGCTTAATCTAAATATGGAAATGGACGATGGTGAGCTACAGGATAAAGTGAAAGAAATACAGGATGCAATATCAGAATTGAATGATGGTGCTATAGAATTAAATGATGGTGCGGGTTCGTTAGATGATGGAGCGAAAAAGCTAAATGATGGCATAAAGACTATACAAGAAGCATTATACACACTAGATGAACAGTCATATACCTTAACAAGTGGTTCAGCACAGGTACTTGATGCATTGAAGACAATCCAGAGTTCTTTAAGTGAGGTTGATATTAACACGGATAATCTTACCAAGTTGGCTAAAGGTTCTTCGCAAATTCAGGAGGGTATTGATTCGTTGGTAGCTGGACTGGAAACCATGGATGGTAGTGTTGACCAGTATTATCAGGCACTTAATGATGCGGGACTAGATAGTGTAGATACACTTGTTATGCAAAATGAGCAAATGATTGAAGGTCTTGGAATTACAAGTATTCAAAGAACTCTGTATCAGACATTTGTTGAGAGTGAGGGAGCATATGCAGTAATAGTCAAAATGCAAGAGTTAGTAGGCGCTGGTGATGAAGAAGCAATTACTTTGGCTACAAGATATCAGGAAGCAGAAACTATTTCAACTGGTTCAGGTGCTGGAATTATCCAAGAATATATTGAAACCGCAGGAAAACTTATTACAGTTGAAAAATTATTGGCAGCAGATTGTGCATACATCAATGGAAGTAATCAGTTGATTTCGGGAATAAGCGCAGCTTTAGATAGTGAAAATGGTCAGCTTATGACAGGGGCAGCTACATTGCAAAGCAAGTATCAGGAATTTGATACCAGCATACAAAATCTTGTAGCGTCATTAGAAACTTTGGCAAAAAATATGAAAACTTTGAAAAAAGGTATTGATGAACTAGTGGATAATTATACCCTTTTGGATGAAGGAATTAACAAGTATACAGGTGCGGTTGCACAAATTTTAAATGGATATAATACCCTTTATGAAGGTTCAATAGAACTTACACAAGGTACGAGTGATTTGTATAAAGGCACAAAGGAACTTCTTAATGGAACAGATACATTTAAGGAAGAAACTTCTGATATGGATACTCAGATTAATGACACAATCGACGAAACAGTTGATACAATGACCGGAAAAAATGTAGAAACAGTTTCTTTCGTATCAGAAAAGAATACAAATGTTAATTCAGTATTATTTGTAATAAAAACTCAGGCTATTGAGAAAGAAGAAGTGACAGAGGTAGAGCAGAAGGAAGAAAAACTTTCACTTTGGCAGAAATTTTTAAATATATTCGATAGAGGCGATAAAAAAGAATAAATGGTGGTTGTAGAATGTGAAATGTTTTTACCTAACAATTAATTACTTGACTTTCATATTTGATATGGAAACATTAATAACTAAAAAAGTCCACAGAACCTTTTTGTCGTAAGCTTGGCAACAAAAATGCTAATTGTGTATAAACGCACAATTAGCATTTTTTGACAGTAAAGTTTTTCCAGAAAAAATTAATCTTTTACTACTATTTTTTCAATACCGTTAATATCAGCAGCTATGTCTGTAAATGAGCTAAAGTAGCTGCCAAATATCTTAGTTGTAGAGGCAAGACACATTAAATCAATCAATGCATCGTGCATACCGTCTACACTGTTTCTGTTAAGGGTTTTATTCTGGTTTGAAATGATTTTTGAACCAAACTTATCTCTTAAGAAGTTTTCTTCCTTGATATCATCTGTTGCAACATAAAATCTGGCTGATGGATTATTTGAGATTTCTTTTTCAATGGCATCGGCAAAACCATTTGATGAGCTACTTTCAATAGCCCAAGTATGGTCAGTTCTGCGAATATGTACACCTACGCATGAATCACCAAAATCTTTAGTAATGGCATTAATTTTTGATTGGATTTCGTTTGCAGGTTTAAAAAATCTATAATCTGACGATGGGTAAAAATGTTCCCATGTAGATATAAATGTTCTCTTTCCTAATTTTTTATAAAAGTCTTCGTGTAAAACGCCATCTGTTTTATTATTTTCAATATCAGAATTATTTACTTTAGTATTAGCAGTTAACTGATAGAATATTTTTTTGATATTCCACTTAGAGTGAATATTTATTATTTTAATATCCTTTACAGGTTGAAATAATGATTCAAAAGTACACCCTAATTCGTCGTTAACTAACCACAAAACTATAAGCGAATCCTTTCTTTTTTTTGCCAGTTCGTATGCCGAATTAATTACTCTTATTCTATTGCATAAACCACCAGAAGGTTGTATTATTAACATAGTATGCCTACTTTCATATTATTTATTTTATATCATTAGGAAATTATAACACAGGTATTAGGGCAAGTCAAAAAAGACAAGTCAATCAGTAGGTGGAAATGGAGACAAGTATGAAGGTACTTCAAATAAATACCGTTAGTAGTAGAGGTAGTGTAGGAAGAATCGCACTAGACTTATATCAGGTAATTGAAAAAAATAATGGAGAATGTGTCATTGCTTATGGTAGGGATGATGCACCTGAGAACATTAATAATATAAAGGTAAATTCAAAACTTGATTTTTACGCTTCGGTTATCAGAACTTTTGTTACCGGTGAGCATGGCTTTGGTTTGAAACGTAAAACTCATAAATTAATTGAAAAGATAGAAGAGTATAATCCGGATGTTATTCATATCCATAATTTACATGGATTTTATGTAAATGTGGAGATTTTGTTTGAATATATAAAAGAAAAGAATATTCCAGTAGTTTGGACATTACATGACTGTTGGAGTTTCACAGGACATTGTGCATATTTTGATTATGTCAAATGTAATAAGTGGCAGAATGGGTGTAGTAATTGCCCACAGTACAAAACAGCATATCCTTATGGATTATTACATGACAATTCTAAGAATAATTTTGCAAGAAAAAAGAAGTCATTTTCAAATGTAGAGAATATGACTATAGTTGCTCCATGCAACTGGTTGAAGGACTTGGTAAATAAGTCATATTTAAAATATGCAGATGTTAGAGTTATTTATAATGGAATAGATTTAGAAAAATTTAAGCCGGTTGAAGTTTCAGATAAAATACTAGAAATTGTATTTGAAGAAAAATCTAAAGAGAATAAAATACACAAGAAAGAACAAACAGAGGTATTCCAGAAGAATAAGGAGAAAAAACTTGTTCTTGGAGTAGCAAATGTTTGGGAAAACAGAAAAGGACTTAAATATTTTGAAGAATTAGCAGATATTTTGTCTGACGACTACCAGATAGTGCTGGTTGGACTAAGCGAAAAGCAGATTAAATCAATTAATCCGAAGATAAAGGGAATAACAAGAACTTCTAATGTGGAAGAATTAGCACAGCTTTATACTTTGGCAGATGTGTATGTTAATACTACAATGGAAGACAATTTTCCAACTACCAATTTGGAAAGCTTGGCTTGTGGAACACCAGTAGTTACCTTTAGAACGGGTGGCAGTATAGAGGCTATAGATGAAACTTGCGGTAAAGTAGTCGAACAAGAAGATGTGTGTGGGTTAAAATCCGCCATAGAGAGCTTTTGTGTTGATAATATAGATAAAGATACCTTAAAACAGGCATGCCTAGAACGTGCAAGAATGTTTGACAAAAAGGAAAGATTTTTAGAATATTTTGATTTGTATAAAGAGGTAATAAATAATGGAAAATAATATGAAAGTTTCAATAATTACAACAACTTATAACGATGCAGACAATTTGAAAATGATTATTGAACAGGTTAAAAAACAGGATTACAAAAATATTGAATATGTTGTGGTTGATGGTGGATCAACTGATGAAACATTAGAAGTAATCAAAGAGGCAAAAGAGTACTTTGGTGACAATATGATATGGATATCAGAACCAGACAAGGGAATATTTGATGCCATTAACAAGGGAGTTAAGTTGTCAACAGGTGACATTATAGGATGCTGTTTTGATAAATTTACTAAAGATACGGTAATTAGTCAGATGGTTGATATTATTCAAAAAGAAGGTACTGATGGTGTACACGCAGACTTAGTATATGTAGACGGTGAGAAAATCGTTAGAATATGGAAACAAGGTCAGGGTAAGATTAGATATGGATGGATGCCGGGACACCCTACATTGTACTTAAAGAGAGAAGTGTATGATAAGTACGGTCTTTACAAGGATTATTATAAGGCAGCAGCAGACTATGAATTTATGATAAGAATTCTAAAGGATGATTCTGTTAAGTTATCATACATACCAGAAATACTAATTAAAATGTCACATGGCGGAACCAGTACAAATGGATTAAAGGGATATTTGAAATCTTTAAAAGAAGGGCATATGGCATTGGTGGAAAATAATGTAAAATGTGCCTGGTTTACAGATTTTTGCCGAATAATGAAGGTACTTTGCCAATTTGCAAAAAGCCCTAAATAATGGTATTATAAAATAATTGATAAATTTATCGCGTCAAAAGAAAAAGTAAGCACGAAGGTCGTGAGTATTTACTTTTTTGGCGCGATACCGACAAAATCAAAAGTGCGAAGCACGGCAGGCACAAAGTGACTGTGATTTTGGAGGTAAAAGAAATATAAAAATTGGAATTTAATTAGGAGAGTATATGAAAGTACTTATTGTAATTCCTGCCTACAACGAAGAAAAGAATATAGTTCGTGTGGTAGAGGAAATAAAAGAGAAATACTCACAATATGATTATCTGATAGTGAACGATGGTTCAAGAGATAATACAAGTGAAGTATGTGAAGAACATAATTACAATTTAGTGGACTTGCCAATCAATTTAGGGTTGGCTGGAGCGTTTCAAACTGGACTTAAATATGCCTATATAAAGGGATATGATTATGCTATTCAGTTTGATGCAGATGGACAACATAAGGCTGAATATATAGATTCAATTTTGAAAGAATTTGAAAAAGGTTATGATATTGTAATTGGATCTAGATTTGTTACAGAGAAGAAACCTAAATCATTAAGAATGTTGGGAAGTAATATGATATCAATTGCTATGAGAATGACTACAGGCAAAAAGATAAAAGATCCTACATCTGGAATGAGAATGTTTAATAAAAAAATGATAGAGGAATTTGCTTTAAATATGAATTATGGTCCGGAACCGGATACTATCTCATATTTAATGAAGCAGGGAGCCACTGTGTCGGAGGTTCAGGTAGCTATGGACGAGCGTATTGAAGGTGAGAGTTATTTAACATTTGGTCGTTCGATGATGTATATGTTAAGAATGTTGGTTTCAATACTTTTTATACAGAATTTCAGAAAAAGATAATAGATAGAGTTGGAGGAAACAAATGTCAGTAGCATTTAGAGTTATATTAATAGTTGCATCATTAATGACGACGCTATATATGATGAAGAAAATCAGACAGTCAAAGTTACAGATTGAGTATGCAATATTTTGGATAATTTTTTCTATGCTTTTATTATTAATTAGCGTATTTCCAATGATTGTAACTATTGCAACAAATTTGATGGGAATGCAGGCACCGGTTAATCTGGTATTTTTGGTAGTAATATTTGCATTACTTATTAAGTCATTTATGCAAACAATAGAACATTCACAATTGGAGAATAAATTAAGTAATCTTGCTCAAAAGATAGCTATTGATGAAAAATTGGATAAGGAAAAGGCAGAATTAAAACGACTTAAGAAGGAGCAGGAAGAGTTAGAAAAGCTAAAACAGACTCAGTAGGGAGTCTTTATACTTAGCAATTAGCTGAAAAATAAAGGACGGACATTAATGGATAATTTTTTTAGAGGATTTATTGATAAGAAGTTAAAAATAGGTAAACTTGAAATAGGCTTTATTGATTTGCTCTTGCTGGCAGGGATGACTGTAGCAGGAGTATTAATAAGGGTAATTTTTAGAAGTATAGTAACTGATGATTGGACTATTTTTTGGGACCCATGGATTAATGAATTAAAAGAAGGGGGATTTGGGGCATTAGCTACAGATTTTTATGACTATGCACCACCTTTCGTATATGTCTTATGGATTATTAGTTTATTACCAATTAATCCTATGACAGCATATAAAGGCTTATGTTGTTGTCTGGATTTTGTAGTGGCAATATTAGCTGCAAAAATGATTTATGACCTTACTAAGAGTAAAACAAAAGCATACGGAACGTATTCAGTGTTTATGATTATGCCTACTATGGTGTTAAACAGTGCATTGTGGGCACAGTGTGATGTTATTTATACCTTATTTGTATTATTGAGCTTTTATTATGTGTTAAAGGACAAGCCTGGAGTTGGTATGTTTTTTTACGGAATAGCATTTGCATTTAAGCTTCAGTCTTTGTTTATTTTTCCGGTATATATTGTTTTATGGGCAAAGAAAAAGATTAAAATTCAGAATTTCTTATGGATTATTGTTATGTACTTTGTGGGAATACTGCCAGCGTGGATTGCAGGCAGACCACTTATGGAACTGATTAATATTTATGTGGCACAGGGAACACAGGACGTATGGTCATTATCAATGAAATTAGCAAATATCTATCAAGTGTTTGGTGCTACATTTTTTACAATAGAATACGCATCAGCAGGGACTTGGCTGATTCTTGGTATTTTAATGTTTATTATGTTTTACCTGGCATATAAAAAGTATCCAATTACCAGAGAGTTTGCGTTAAAGTTATGCTTATTCTTTGCTATGTTGACACCTTACTTTTTGCCTCATATGCATGAAAGATATTATTATTTAGCCGATGTTTTAGCTATTCTTTATGCTTTCGTAAATCCTAAGAGATTTTACTGGGCTATTATTCAGGTAATGCTGTCAGTAAATGCTTATATGGAGTACTTGTCTAAGACATTTAGCGGACCTATTAAATATTATTCATTTGTACAGTTGGGATTACTTATTTTAGTTGGTAGAGAGATTTATCTATATATCAAAGAAAATGAAGTGGTAGAGCCTGTTGCAGAGAATATTCAGAATAAGGAGAAGGCAAATGGATAATTGGTTAAGACAGAGTTTGGATAAAGAGATAAAGGTTGGCAAATGGACATTGTCAATATTGCAGATTCTTTTAATTATTGGAACAACAGTAGTTGGAATAATGATGAGAAGGGCTGTTATAGATGTGGTTAGTCAAGATTATACCGGTTACTGGGAGCCTTGGCTTGATTACTTTTATAAATATGGTTTTGATGCGCTTAATTATGATTTTTATGATTATACACCACCATTTATGTATTTCTTATACTTAGTATCCGTATTGCCATTTAATCCTTTATATACATATAAGATTACAATGTGTATAATTGATTTTATTTTGGCAATATTTGTGGGAAAAATTGTATTTCAGGAAACAAAGCATAAAACAAAGGCTATTGCATCATACGGAATTATATTTATGCTTCCAACAGTAGTGGCTAATAGTGCCTTGTGGTGTCAGTGTGATGTTATTTATACAACATTGATTATAATATGTATTTATTACTTTATGAAAAATAAGCCAAATTTGGCAATGATTTTTTATGGCTGTGCCTTTGCTCTTAAATTACAGACATTGTTTGTATTCCCGGCATTAATTATTCTATGGGCTAAGAAAAGGGTTGATATTAAACATTTCTTTTGGATTCCAATAATGTATTTTATCGGAATTATTCCAGCTTGGATTGGTGGTAAATCATTAATTGATTTACTTATGGTTTATATTAATCAGGGATACACAGATGTGTGGGCGTTAAGCCTTAATTGGCCTAATATTTATTACTTTGTTGGAATTGATTCATTTATTGGACCATTTTCAACAGGAGGAAAAATTTTGATTATTGGTATCCTGATGATGGTTATGTATGTTATGGCTAAGAAAAAATATCAGATCGATAATAAAATGTTAGTAGAAATGTTCCTGTTTTTTGCAATGTTAACAGTGTATTTCTTACCATTTATGCATGAAAGATATGGATATGTTGCGGATATTTTGACGGTAATATATTTTATGTTTTTTACAAAGAAATTCTATATACCAGTATTACATCAGATTATTTCTTACGCAGCATATACAATGTTTTTAACTAAATATATGGTGCCGGAAGGAACATCTAATGAAATAATTCCTATGAGAGTATACTCATTAATTCTATTATTTATTATTTTAGATGTGGGAATTTCTTTATATAGAAGAATGAAGACGAATGAAATAGCTATAGAAACGGCGAAAGCTGAAAATTATAAAATTGACGAACCAGCCAAAGAGATTTGGTAGTTTTAAGGAGAAGCTTAGATGAAACAAGAAAGACTAACGTACTTAGAAGGTTTGAGAGGATTATGTGCAATTATGGTTGTATTATGCCATTTTTTGTATGCATTTTACTATTCAGTGTTTGATTTGCAAATAACAAGTTCTCATCTTTTAGGAGGGTTAGATTGTTTAATCGGAGCATCTCCTTTAAATTTCTTTTTTAATGGAAAAATGGCAGTCAGATTCTTCTTTATAATATGTGGCTTTGTAGCCTCAATTAAATATGTAAAGACAAAAGATAAGAAGCATATAGCACAAAGTGCTTTTAAAAGATATTTTAGACTAGCAATTCCAATTACAATAATAAATGTAACTATTTGCATTGTAATGTTATTAGGCCTATATGCTAACCAGCCGGCAGCCATTATATCAGGTTCAATGGAGTGGTTTTATCCATTTCATGATTATACACCTACCATCAAAACAGCATTAATTGAAGGTGTCTACGGAAGTGTGTTTTTAGGTGCGAATGGTTATAATGGCGTGTTATGGGTTATGAAATATGAATTCTGGGGAGTTTGGCTGGTATACTTATGTTTAGTATTATTTGGTAATATGAAATACAGATATGTACCATATGCCGTTATTTTTGCTGCTTTGGCATTAATCGACAGAGAAAATCTGGGTTATGCAACAGTGTTTGCCGGAATGATAATATGTGATGTTTATTATACACAAAAAGAAAAGATGAAGTTTTTTTATAATAAACACATAGTGCTAATTCCTGTTTTGGCTATTGGAATGTATTTATGTTCTTTCCCTGCAAAGGGTAGTAATCTGTCTGGAATATATGGAATTATGCAGTATCCGCCGGTTATAATGTTTTATGCGGTAGGCTCAATATTAGTATTTTTGGTATTGCTATATAGTGATATTTTACAGAAAATTATGAATTGTACTATATTACAAAAAATAGGAAAAATAAGTTTTGCATTGTACCTAATTCATTTTCCAGTAATATCAACGGTGTCTTCATGGATACTTATACTTTTTAATGAG
>CAYOMP010000039.1:10997-19154 GCA_964405075.1 uncultured Lachnospiraceae bacterium | reverse complement strand
TAACAATGACAAACTCATCCCCTCCGATTCGATATCCCTTTCTATTAACATCAGTCAAAGAATGAATCAACCTTCCTACAGCGGTAATAAGCGTATCGCCTTCTTCATGTCCAAAAGTGTCATTAATCTGCTTAAGATTATTAATATCCCAGAATATGACACAAAGCTTATCCACATGGCTATACTCAGTCTCAACCATACTTAAGAACTTATTACGATTATATAAACCTGTCATCTCATCTATTTCACTCAAACGTTTCATAGCTACTGCATGCTTCTCAGTATTCATGATATTTTTAGAAATACTCTGAATAACCGGAAGCATCAATGTATGTAAAACACAACGTGGCAACACATAGTACATCGGCAAAGTATACCACGGGTTTGTATTAATATCCTCAAATGTTATGTCCTTGCCCAATCTATCCATATAAAATGATGTAGGGTTAGTGGTCAAAAGCAACATATTTGCATCACATAATCCCCAGAAATATCCGCCCATAACTATTACAAAGTTACCAATTAATGTAAGACCCAAAGTATAGACAAGCACTTTTCTGTCTGTGTATTGTGTCGCGATTAGCAAAGGAATCACACTAAGCAACAACGTATTATATGTCAAAGTAACCCCAAGCACTATAACTGCAGATGTTGTTAACGTAATCAGTATATATTTCACCCATTTTTTACGCAAATCAACTATTCTTCCAAGTATGAGCGAAAAAAGCAATATACCCGCAACGATAAAATATGCCGTTGACATCAGCTTTTGATTCACTATAAAGATGTGTAAAAGGTTCATCAACCACAGAACCGTAATTACAAACAACATTATTCTCAGACATTTCAAGGTATACTTATTAATGTAAAAATCTCTTTCGGCTCTGCTATCATCGAATAGATTGTATGCCACTTTCACGCCCTCCCCCTGCGAATCATCTTTTTTCTAGATTATACAGTATTTTATTTGCATTGTAAATCTAGCAATTCTATACAAGCAAAGTGGCACTAATTGACTATTCAAAGAATAATACCCTGTTATATACTCTTTTATAGTAAAAAACAATACTATTCTTTATAATGCATTTTAGAGCATTCTTTTCACTTTTCTAACCGTAATTTGATACCATACGTAAGTAATTGCACCAATCAAAACCTCAATTCCAAAGCAAATTATCAAACCTAATTGCTCAGAATCTGTTAACCTTCCTCCATCATTGCCATACAAAATTAATCCAAATAGTAAAAACACTACTATCATACCAATAAGTGTAGGTGTCTTATAAACTGCTGCAATTTGCTTTTTCAATTCTTTTATACGGAAGGCTTCTGAAGCTCCTAGCTTTTCCAAAGACTGAAATACATATCGATTATGCATTCCAATCGTAACACAACGGGTATAAGCAATTAGCCAGGCTGCAACTAATGCCACAATGACTACATAGATAAAAAGCATCATAAAAACTGCGTAATTACGAATGGTATTCTGCAAACTCATGATCTTAAAAAACGGAAAGTATCTCCATTCTCTTTGGAATTCCGGATTATCCAAAGGTAAATCAGAAAAGCTTTGATATTCTGGTGCATCTGCCCAATACTCCCTGCCTGCTTCATAATCAGATATAGCACTTACTTTATCATATCCTAAAAATATCATATCCTCAGATTCAAAACAATTATAAAACTCTTGGTACATTTCTGATGCAAATTCGTAGGAGTCATTTCCAATTTTCATATAACATAAGTTTTCCTTCCACTCCGCTGACAGATTTCTGTCTATTTTATCAAAAAGTTCATCAGATATCAGGTAGATTAGATTCCTCTCCAGCACCAAATCTTCGCAATGTAAACACCCTGCATATTGTATCTTATATTCTTCTCTAGTATCCATATTAGTAAAAAGAGTAATATCTGCATCATATCTAACTTTTTCTTCCTCATCTGTTATTGCATAATATTCATCCACCTTCATCTGAATTTTAGTTTTTGCAAAATCTTCAAAATCAGACTCTTTTATAAGATATACTGTTCCCACTCTTGGATTATATTCATAATGAAATTTTCTGCCTTCCTCAAATTCCTCCATACCATCTTTTGCTAACAGAAGCATAGGGAGATTTTTGTTATCTTGAATCACTGCACCATATTCTTCTGCCAGACTTTCTATTCGTTCTTCTGTAACTCCTTCTCTTGTCTGTGGCATAATATACTGATAATTCCACTCTCTAACCTGCATATTCATTCCAAACGCAGTCATACTAATCGGTGTATAAAATGCCGCAAAACATCCTCCTCCAATTAATAAAGTTATAACAAGCATACAGTTCACTGTCTGTTTCCCTTGAAATTTCATAATACTTCTGGATATCATTTTGGAATAATATTTTTTATTCACCTTATCTCGCCCAACTACCGTATGAAGGATGGTAAGATAAACACCTGACAATGGTATGAGATAAAGAACACTCAACCAAGCTGGTGGGTATTCACTCAAAGCATCCATATACACATAAGGCGCATAATAGCTGATTACTCCCCCTATAAGAATCAAGAAGATTCCAACAATACCAGTATATTTAGGAAGTTTCTTCACCATTTCATTTTTATGTTCCGCTTTAATTACATCCATCAAATCCATTTTAAAAATGATTCTTCTTAAAATTAACATGATTGTCAATAATACAATAACTGCCATACATATGGAAATCAATAATGCATGCATATCCATATGCAATTTCATTTCAGGACTATCGATAAACCAATGCATAATTCCCCATATTCCTTTATTTATTGGAAATGCCAAAGCGACACCCACAAAAAGGCAAAACAGACTCATAGCCAGATTTTCCTTTACAATAGCATTATATATTTTCTTTCGATTTCCTCCCAAAGCCAACATAATACCTATTTCCTTCTGCTTTTTCTTATAAAACAATATAGAAGCATACATAGAAAAAGCAACGCATCCAATACAAATCACTGCAAAGATGCCAAAAGCCTGTTTTCTGCTATCACCTCCTATCGGAAGTACTTCCAAAACTGTAGGCGAAAATAGCAATAACGCATATGCAGATACCACGGCAATTGAAAACATAATACAAATCATATACAGAATGTATTCTGCAATATTTTTTTTACGAAGCTTATAAAATATTTTATTCATGCTCATTGCAAATCCCCCTCTATCTGTTCATATTTCTTATGCCCTCTAAGAGCATATCCTGAAAAGTCGTCTGATTACCCGGATTTTCAATTTCACAAAATACGTTGCCATCCTTTAATAGGATAACTCTATCACTAAAGGAAGCTGCAAAACTGTCATGGGTCACCATAAATACTGTAGTATTCAATTTTTCCTTTGCCATAACAAAAGCGTCAATTACATTTCTGCCTGACTTAGAATCCAGATTTCCGGTTGGCTCATCAGCCAGTAAAATAAGCGGATCATTCATAAGTGCTCTAGCTACTGCTACACGCTGCCTCTCTCCCCCGGAAATCTCTGCCGGATATTTTTCTTTAATATGAGTGATTCCAAAAGTTTCACAAAGCTTCATCACTTTTTCTTTGGCACCATCTAACATTTCTTTGTTTTCACTAATTACCCGTGGTAAAAGAATATTATCTTCTACTGTAAGTCCATCCAGGAGCATAAAATCCTGAAAAACAAATCCCATTTCTCTGTTACGCACCTTGGATAATTCATCTTCACTAAAAGAGCTTAATTCCTTTCCCCCCAAAGTAATCTTTCCAGATTCATAACCAATATAGCAGGAAATACAATTTAGAAGAGTACTCTTTCCCGAGCCGGAAGGCCCCATAATGGATACAAATTCTCCCTGTTTTACCTCAAAGGAAATTCCCTTTAATACTTCATAATTGTTTTTTCCAACTAAGTAACTTTTCTTTAATTCTTCTACTTTTAACATATTCTAACCATACCTTTCTTTTTTTAGAATCCAATCACTGTGATATTCATTTGTCTTCGTTATCAATATACATTCAATGATTATTCTTCTTAAATTATCATTACCTTATCACACTCTCATGGCTTTGAAATTTGCCTTGTCATTTTTGGTAAATCTCAATGTCATTTTTGGTAAGCTAACGAAAATTTCCTTCTTTCTTTTTATATTCCTTTTTTGTAAAATGAATGTAACACAAAAATGAAGCTTGTTACTGAAACAGTTCCAACTAGGCAGTGACAAAGCTATAGAAAAGAGGTACCTTATGCTTCGCATTGGAATTTGTGACGACGAAAGCGATGTTAGAGATTCTCTTCGTTTTCAATTGGAAAAAATATTAGACGAAAAAACAGAACAGATTGTATATGAATTCTCAGATGGGTTAGTTGCCTCAAACTGGGTTAAAAAGCATCCTGGAGAAATTGATTTGTTGTTTCTTGATATTGAAATGGAAAAGCAAAATGGTATGGAGACAGCCAAAATTATACGTGAATATGATAAAGATATTGCCTTTGCCTTTGTAACCGGATACACTGAATATGTCTATGAAGGATACGAGGTTGAGGCCATTGGATACTTCATAAAACCTATTTCTTTAAAACAGCTTAATACATTAATTGAACGTATGCGAAAAAAATTGCAGGAAAAGGATATGGACGATTATTATTGCTTCAAAAATGCTGACGGAACCTATCGTATATCCAAAAAAGATATTTTATTTTTGGAAAGTGATAAACGTCAAATCCATATTAAGACCTTGTCTCAGGATTATGTGATATACGGAAAACTCAATGATATAGAACAGGATTTTGCAAAGGATTCCTTCGTCCGCATTCACAATCGTTATCTGGTAAACAACAAGCATGTTGCACATATAGGAACGGATTCTTTACTTATCAATTCCGAGAAATTACCATTTAGCCGTTCCCATAAAAAAGAGGCTATTCAGGCCCTTGCCAAACAACTGATTAAGGAGTAACACATGTATATAATAATAAATAATATTGCACCTTTTATCTGTTCCTTTTTTACCTACAATATTATTCATTCTTTCTTAGTAATAGAAAAGGCTAAAAAGAAAAAACTTGCTCTTATAATTTCCTGTTTTTTGCTAAATGGAATGATTATATTTATTGGCGACTGGGCCAATATGCCACCAACCTTTCTTATTTTTGTAGGATCACTTTTCTGGTGTTGTGAGGGTTCTTTTAAAAAGAAATTGACCCTTGGTATTACTTTGTCCAGTGCACCATTTGCATTGAACTGTTTGCTAGATTCTTTTTTAGATCCACATATAAATGACAAAATTTTCTTTTTACAATTTTTCAAATTAGCATTCTGGGTTGTTCTATGGTTTGGGGTTCGCAAATTACAGTTCCCCAATGATTTTGATTTACCTTCAAAATATTGGAATGTTTTGGTATTAATTGCCTGTACACCATTTTTTATTTTGTTAACACTTATTTTGGTGCCTAATGCCAGTGAAACCTTTTCACCTTCCATAGATGCGACTATCATTTGCATCCTCATCATTGTCATCCTGTCAATTGTAGGAGTACTATATGCCATTTATGCACTATACAAGGCTGCCATGACAGAAGAGAGTAAGCTTCTCTTAGAAGCAAATGATCAGTATTATAAGCATCTGGATTCGCAAATGTCACAGATTAGAAAACTTCGTCATGATATGACAAATCATCTGCAAGTATTGTCCAATCTGCCTGAATATGAGATGAAGGAATATGTAAAGCATCTGCTAGAGGACAAAGCAATCAGTAACCCTTTTGTGTATTGTAGAGATTCTGTTCTTAATGCAATTCTTAGTGCAAAGGCCGATATTCTGACACAAGCTCAAATTGACTTAGACTATGATATTGCTTTAGAAGATGACATACCACTCTCTCCCACTGATAAGTGTGCCTTATTTGGTAATCTTCTTGATAATGCCATCGAAGGCTGCACCAAAATCGCAAATAATCGTAAAATCAGCTTAAAAGTAACCTGCTCAAAGGGCTTATTCATCGTAAAAATACAAAATAACTGTATAATAAAGAATTCTGATTCTCTCCAGACTACTAAAACAGACAAGATTAATCATGGTTTTGGCTTAAAATCTGTCAGAGATATTATAGAACGCCATCATGGAAGTCTGGATATCACTAACAATCAAGGTTGGTTTGAAGTATTTATTGTGGTAAATGAAGATGCTTAATATTACTATAAAATTTCTGATTTTGGCATTTTCTAATTTTATTTCTTTTGCGCCTAACCTCCGATTTGTTAAATTGCCATATTAAAAATCTTTTGCGAGTTTCGCGGCGCTCGTCGAAAAACTATGTAAGCATAATTTTCTCCTCGTTGCACGCGTAAATCAAATAGGAGGCTAACCATATCATAGTTGATTAGCCTCCTACTTGCTTTGCAATTTCATTTTTTTACATATTTTATTTTGACTTGCTGATTTTCTGTTTCCAAAGTGTTGCCACAACTTATTATAGCAAAGAACGCTACCAGCAATAAAAGAATCAGCTAAATCTACCTAGTCAATCAAATCATTCTGAAAACGCGACAAGTGCTCGTACGGAAGAATCCATCTTCCTCTATACAAGCCACAACCGTCGTTTATCAAACTATTATCCATCGCTTTAAACATATTCACATCCAACTTAGAGAGCTCCAGCTGTTGAAGTTTGATGCCACGTTCAAAGGCTTCATCAAAATAGATGCATTCTCCCTCCGGTATGGCATCTCTTCTTGCTCTTTCGTATTCCTGTTTCTTTTCATAGCCGAGATGATTTGCAGGTCCAATTTCAGCAATATCATCCATATCCTTTGTTCGAAGCTGCATTTCCATATAGCATCTTGCACTGTTATCATAAAACGTAATATGCAAAGAACGATATCCGTTTGAACTCTCTCCCGAAATATAATCTCTGTAATAAGGTCTTACCGAATCATCAAGTAAAGGAGAAGTACCTTCCTTGATTCCTCCTGTAGGCTCTGGCGTAAACCCACGTTCTTCCAGAAACTTCGGCAACACATTTGCAATCTTATAAAGATATTTGATTTCTTCAGCTTCACGGTCCTCTACATTTTCCAAATGACATCGTGGCATTGAAATTACAATCCTGTATGCAATTAAATCCCTAAAACAATTCAGTCGACTCTTAATCTCTGATACTGTAGGAAATTCTTTGTTTTTCGTATAATAATCATAAATATATTCCACTATGTACCCATTAAATTTTGCTTCCGCTCGAATCAGAGACTTAATCCTTCCCTTAAAGGTAAAGGAAAGATAAGGATATTCTGCCACCATGTATTTATAAAATTCCCTGATTTTCTGAGACTGTGCAGTAAGGAAATCGTTGTGTTCCAGAAATTCCTCAACCTGCAGAAGAAAATTACAGTGAACGATGTCTATTTCATTATGACTTTTTCTTGCATCTTCCTGCAAATCTGCTATATATTTTTTCAAAATCCGAAGCACAGTATCTCCGGAATATAGATAGTCATTTAAAGTAATCATATTTTCTTCTTTCCATTCTTTTGTAGACTTGTATCTGTCATTACTATAGCATTATTTACAAAGACCGTAAAGCAAAAAAAAACTTATAGGGGAATCACCTATCCAAAATATTCTTATAGAACATAAAACTATTTTTACCATTCACTACAAGTATTTAATTTACAATTACTCTGTTTTCGCGATGAATAGTGTTTTATATAATGTATCAAGTTGATGATTGCCCGAAGACCTTCATCGCAAAATATGGTAATATAGATTGCACTTACTCCCAGATGAAAATAGGTTAATAATACATATGAAAGTGAAACCGTACAAATAGAACCCACTATCTGTGTATACAGCATCCATTTGGTATCCTTATAAGCTCTGACACCATTCCCAATTAACACATTCATTGATTTTGGAAACATAATTGCCCCAGTTACCAACAGGTAAGGTGCTGACATTGTGATAAGTGCGGTATCTTTTGTAAAAATCCCAAGAATTTCTGTAGAAAACTTTGCAAAAATTACAACAAACACACCAACAAGTATTGTATTTACAACTGCACAGACAATAATATATCCATCTGCTGATTTATATTCCTGCGCTCCAATATCCATACCAATCAAAGACATAGATGCTTTTCCTGTCCCATTAAATACCATGTATGCGATAACCTCTATT
>CAYOMP010000039.1:0-10960 GCA_964405075.1 uncultured Lachnospiraceae bacterium | reverse complement strand
AAAGGTAAGTGTATAAATAGCTGTTGCCTGATAACTGATTCCGTTTAAAAATGACATTAAAACAAGGTTGGATATGTGCCATAAGAAAAGCTCCAGTGCTGTTGGTATACTAATTTCTAATATTTCTTTATAATATCCAAAACCAAATTCTTTAATACTGTTCTTATCCCACATAAGCTCTTTTCTTTTGATTAGCCACCAATATAAAGTAATTCCGATTGCAGCTATAAGGTTTGATAACACCGTACCAATTGCAGCTCCTTCCATATTTAGCCTTGGAAATCCATATTTTCCATAAATCAAAACATAGGAAAGCACAATATTGAAAACTACCTTTGCAATCCCACAAAACATAATCGGTTTTGTATCTCCAATTCCTTGAAGCATGGAAGAAATCGGTGTTTCAATTCCCATAATAAGGAGTGTAATTGCACATATTTTAATATATGGAACACAATATGGAAACAATATCTCATCTACCCTGAAAATGGATAAAATCTGCGGTGTGAAAAAATACCACATACAAAACAATAATCCGGTAATAATCGAACCGTACAACATATTACTCAATACATAAGAATGAATTTTTCTAAATTCTTCCGCCCCAAATAATTGTGATGAAATAATAATGACGCCTGTTGCAAGTGCCGTTACAACAGCCACCGTTGTATTCAGTGGAAATTGCGCCGCTCCTAATGCAGAGATAAACATACTGTCAACGTTCCCTAAAAAGGCTTTGTCTGTCAGGGATTGAAGCTGAAAAACAATTCCCTGTATAACCATCGGTAAGGCTATTACCCATATACGTTTCATTTTTCCAATAAAATTATTCATAACTACATAATCTCCTTTTTACTTTTTTAACAGTCTTTAAAAAGTCTTTTAAAATATTCCTCCGACACATTAAGAATGTTTCTACTTGCATTCTTGCTCCTGCCGGAGGTCTTTTTACAAAAGTTCTAACTCATTCTTCATAATTTGCAGAAGTCCTTCCATGTACAAAGAATTTTCATTTCGAACAAGCTCAAGCTTTGGACGTCTGAATTCTTCAAATGTAGCTTCAATATGCTGATTAAGTTTCTCTATATCATCTTCTTCCACTTCATCACCGGAAAATGCAATAATTGGAACATCTACCACACTGCATATTGCCATCATTGATTCCTTTAAAGACTTAAATCTATTATCCAGACTGCTACAAACATATTCCACTTCACCTGCACAACCATGATAGCCTGATAGAACTTTTCCATCAATTACAATAGCACTACCAATACATCCATTAATCCATATGATATGTGCAAATTCCCTAAACTGCTTGCTCTCTCCCATAGCAATTGAGTTAATATCATTTTCCAACAATACAGTCAAATTAAGCCTATCCTTTAAATGTTTGCTGATGTTCACACCCTCAAGCCGTTTAAGATGCGGGTAATGTTTAATCTCTCCATCAACTGATATTCCCGGAATCCCAAGAATTCCCATAGAAAGAGTGCTATATCTCTGTTTCAAATTAGAAAAAATAGCTTCCAGCTGTTCACAACCAAACTTTTCATCAAAGGAGTGCTCATCTGTCTCAACCGATTTCCCACAATAATCGAAAATATGAATTACCAGTCGCTCTTTCAGAAACATTCCACAAAAAAACGTTAAATACGATGGATTCAACTCATAAACATTTCCTGGACGTCCTCCGCTTGACTGTCCCAAACTTTCTAAAACCTCTTTCTCCTTTAAAAGCTCAGTTACACTTTGCGAGACAGTTGGAAATGTAAGCTTTGATTTCTTTGCCAGCTCCATCTTAGAAATCATAGGATTATCCCTAATTAAATTTCGAATCAATTTCTTATTTGTCTGTTTTGTCATGGAATTATGATTTTCCTCTTTATTCATAAAAGTTTATAATCCCTTCCAGACTTTTTAAAGTCTTTTAAATAAGTTTTATCATTATCTTGGTTGTTTGTCAAGCTCATCTATTTCAGCCAGAATAAGAATACGCCATACTCCCCCCTGTGCATTTCTTGTTAGGTACACTCTGCTTGATACATCTACTTCTTTCAATACATATTATCCATAAAATTTAATATATTGTTTATTCTAACATATTTTGAAAAGAATGAAAGTATGCCACTCCTTATTCCTATAACATAACTACTTATTGGACCATATTATCATCTGCAGCCGAAAGATACGCTTTTGCCTCATCCTGCACCTGCTTATATACCCTAATAAACTCTGCATGATGCTCCTGCACATAAGCAACATTGTTTTCTTTCTTGAGTGCAAATTCCAACTGCTTTGCCATATCCGATGCTCCCTCGGCACCGATATTGGCAAGATTTGTCTTGATTGCATGAACCTTAATTCCATAATTACTAAAATCAGAGTTCTCGAAATACTGATTCAGTTCCTGAGCATATACCGATTTTGCAAACATATCAAGAATTTTCCTAAAGAAAGCCTCGTCATCCATACAAAACTTTCTGCCCTTTTCCAAATCTATATATTGAGTTTTGATTTCTTTATTTTCGGTAGTTTCAGGGACATCCACCGAATCTTCCTCAATCAAAGCTTCCTTTTTAATCAACTCCTGCGGAAGATATTTAAGAATCATTTCTTCCAGCTTCGACACTACTATCGGTTTAGATAAATAATCCTCAAAACCCTCCTGTAAAAACATTTCTCTAGCACCAGAAACCGCATTCGCTGTTAGGATAATCATTATAGCATCCTTGCTGAGATTATTCTGCAGCAAAACAGATTGCTTTAAGGTTTCCACGCCATCCATTTCCGGCATTTGATGATCCACAAAAATAATATGATATGCATTTTTCTCCATCATAGACAGACATTCCCTTCCGCTCATTGCGGTATCAATCTGCATACCATGATTTTTTAAAAGTCCCAGAAAGACCTTCAGATTCATCTCGTTGTCATCTACAACAAGGATTTTGGCATCCGGAGCACAGAATATCTGGCCGGCGGCATCAGAAATTCTTTTTTCGTTTTGATAGTACTTTTGGATATTCTCTCCAATAACCTGATCATCTGTCATCTTCTGCTTTAGATAGAAATAAAAATCAGAGCCCTCACCATAGATACTTTTCACTTCCAGTTGACTGTCCATAAGGTTCAAAAGGCGCATGGTGATTGAAAGTCCCAGACCTGTTCCCTCAATATTCCTATTTCTACTTTCATCTACACGCTGAAAGGAATCAAAAAGACGCCCGATATCCTCCTCTTTGATTCCGATACCGGTATCCTTAACGCAAACATACAGTTCAACCATCTCCTGGGATAAATGTTTTCCCGAAACCGTCAAGGTCACACTTCCCTGCTTTGTATATTTTACCGCGTTATTCAGAATATTGGTGATAATCTGCCGTATCCTAACCTCATCCCCATAGAGATGCGCCGGTGTAGACGGATCGATGTTCATCAAAAGCTCAAGATTCTTATCCTGTGCCTTGGAGCGAATCATATCGACAGTCTCGCTAATCACAATTCCTAGATCATAATCCACAGGAAGAATATCCATTTTACCGCTTTCAATCTTGGAAAAATCCAGGATATCATTAATTAGAGAAAGTAACATACCTCCGGCTCTCTTAATGTCCGCAGCATACTCCAAAATTGTCGGATCATCACATTCCCTTAGAATCATCTCATCCATGCCCAACACAGAATTAATGGGAGTTCGGATTTCGTGACTCATATTAGCAAGGAAGTCCGACTTTGCGCGATTCGCCTGTTGAGCAGTTTCCCTGGCTTTTTCAGCCTCCTCCTTAGCCTCCTCTGCCATTTTCTTCGTCTTGCTCAACTCTTCAATCGTAATTGCAAGCTTCTGGTAATCCGGGGTCTCCATTGTAAAAAGCATCATCATAAGTCCCAGAGAGCTCATAAACAGTGCCAGCAATGTATCCGGGAAAAAAAACATCTGAAGCACCAATCCACTAAGCTGAAAAAACGCAAATAGAAAGATGGATACTCTCTGCCATGAACTAAATCTCTGAAAATGTGCTACCAGTATGATGGCAGAACATATGACAAAGTAGGAAGGTGCAAAATAAACCGCAAGATATGTCACTCCCTTAACATATTCACCCTCTGGACTAAATTTAAAAAAGTAGCCTGTAATCATATTAAAAAGTAATATCAAAAAGTAAACTACAAGCAGATATTGGTTGAATTTAATAAACCTACTCTTCTTTTCTTTCCGATAGATAAAAAGAAGATCGTAATACATCAACTGATAACCCAAAATAGCAACAGATACAAAATACAGTGTATTCAACACAGTGTTCAATTGCACCGGCACCAGATGTGCGTAGCTGATTGTAATCGCAGTTGTTATATCCATAATGGTTGCTATAAGTCCCATCCAAGTCAGCTTGCGAAATTCTCTATTCAAAATGGAATTGGTATTATACTGCATGTTGATAAAAAAAAGCAGAATAACCAAAAAGATCGTAGAAGCGACCTCATAAGAAATATTATATTTCAGTACCATAAACATACCCCCTACCTCCTTGTTCCTTCTAATAGTTGCAAGCAGTATTCTTTCTGCCCTCAGATATGTATCACAATCCGCTTGATACATATTCAACATAAAATCAAAGAAACAAGAAGTTTCTCCCATTATCTCAAGGAAAATAATCACCAAATTTCGAGCCAAAAAGACATTTTCCTACACAATATTGTACTTTTTATATAATAATATAACGAAATCACGTACTATACAAGCTATTTTAATTCATCCACTTTGAAATTAAACTATGATTTTCAAAGGAGTATGTGCTTTCAGTGGAACAATTGCATGATAGAGAACACTATGTTTTTCATCCACATCCATATCTATGTGGTAATGACCGAAGAACCAGTGTTTATACTCAAGCTTTTCTTCTATTTCCTGCAGATAATCAGTAAGCACATCTGCTTTGAATAAATGTCCTGGTCCCATATCAATAATGTCCTGTACAGTGCTTGAACAACAATGAGTAATCACATAATCAACCTTATAATTACATTTGGTAAGATTCTTCCTTCCCTCCTTCATCTCATCATTACATAGACGTTTGCGAAACGCCACAAGCCATATCATCAAACAGCTTAAGGCATACGCAAAAGTTCAGGGCTTCCATCTTCATTTTCAGCTACTAATCTAATCTTATATTCCATATTCATTTTTTCCTTCCAAGCCTCATTTTGCAGAACGAAATGCTTCTATCATGGAAAGAAATCCCTCTTCTTTCATAATCACCAAGTCCAGTCTCCTTTTCACTGTAATTGACTAAATCATCCATTGATACTTCAAAATAATCTGCAATCGCCTTAAGTGTATTTAATCGTAAAGAATATAAAGTTTTCAAGGAGCGACGTCCATTTTCAGTATGGGAAGTTTGAATTATTTTACTTTTTTGTGTTGCTTCGTTACAAAATCAGAAACATTTTTTTGATTTCTTCTCCATGCCCCGCCATCAAATGTCCGCCGCTTTCAAAGGAAACGAATGTGCAGTCTGGAAATCTTGACACCGCTCTCTCCGTATCGTTGTAACTCGCTAGCTTATCGTCCTTCGCATGGAAAATCAGTGTAGGAATCTGTAAATCCTCAATCGGGGAGTCCTAAAAGTTCCTTGCCATATCAGGATTGGTAATTGAGGCATCCAATACCACACCATCTTTTCTGTCATTTACGGGCATCATACTGTAAATGGTAGACGGCTCCATTCCCATGATTGGCTCAAACATAGGACTTAGCAGGAACATGGCGTAATTATTTCACAGGAATGCAGGAGGTCCCACATATTCGGCAAATTTTTTCGGTTTCTCCACAAGCGGCATATCGGAGTTGTATAAAATCAAGCCTCTTGTGCGCTCCGAATAATTGAGTGCGAAGCGAATTGCAATGCTGACTCCGGCAGACGTCGCCAACAGATATACCATGTAAATGCCAAGCTTGTCCAGAAACTCCACATACGCTTACACCTCCTCTTTCCTGTTAATAGTATCATAGTAATTCACCACCTTTACTATTCCTCATTTCACGAGAAGTTCAATTCTTTTTTCCAATAATCACCACATGGTTACTCATATCAATAATCGTTTTTTCAGCACATACAGATAAATGATATGCAAGCCAGGTATCAAATTGTTCATCATTCCACATATCAACAGTATTATGAAATAATGGGGACATACCATCCTGTGCAAAATGCATCACTACATCCAGATTATTATCTCTGAAAAGTGCCTGCATCTCATCATAGGACGAATAATATGTATCCGTCCAAAAGCAGTTAGGATCATTATGTTTCAATACCCCAGTTGTTTTTATCTGGCTAAGCAATTGTTCATCAACATACTTGACATCAAGCATTGCTATCATTTGATTAAGGTATAATCTTGGTATATATGCAACAACGAAATAACCGCCTTTTTTCAATACTCTTAAGGACTCTTCAAGGCACTTTTTTCTAGCCTTCTCATCAATCAAATGATAAAAAGGTCCCATATTCAAAACGACATCAAAGGATGCATCCAGAAAACAAGACATATCTGTTGCATCCAACACCCTTGTTTCCATTGAATACGGTTTTTCTTTTAAGTGTTCATCTATATAAGAAATATGTCTTGGCGTAATATCTGTAGCAGTTAATTTGTGTCCTTTATCTGCTAAATAAAATGCATATGCTCCCGTTCCTGCTGCACAATCAAGTATTTCATATTTCTCTTTCAATACTTCATCAAGCTTCCTTATTGTAGTTAAGAATTCTATTTTTCTCGCATTGTTTGTTGTTATTCTGTCTTCTTCTCTATAATTTTCATAGTATTTTACAACTTCATTATCTATCACTTCCAACACTCACCTTTCATAATACTTTTTTGTCACCGCATTCCCTCAACCAGCTTTGCAATGAGACTGTTCACAAGCTCCGGCTGGTCAGTATTAGAGTTATGTCCAGCATCTTTAATCCATTCCAAAGGAATGCCGGTGTTCTTATGTCATGCCTTGTTGTATCGGACACAGGAGCCTGCCTTATCCTGTTCGCCACAGATTAATAAAGCCGGACATTCTACCGCTTCCGCAAGTATTCTAAAGCCATGCCCCGCCACCTTCGCATACCTTTTCTGGTCACCATCGTACTCTAACATCATTTCACGCATCAGTTTTCTTCCGTATTCCGTTACGGCAATTCCATCTGTTCCCGCCTTTAAGAGGGATTTCCATGGGTAATAGCGGTAAATGGGTTCCATTCTTTTCAACATCCAGATTTCCATAGATGTCATATACCGTCTTTGAAGCGGTGTTGTATATGTTTTTTCATTCATTGATATTATCCTCACTAATTCGGCTCCTCATCATTTCATCCATATCTTTGGCCAAACTGTACCGTTACTATAAAAAATGAAAAACAAAATAAACTCCTTTTTATCGAAGTCACTATTTGTAATCATAATTTCCTCAAATCCGCTATGTCCTGCGCCATACATCAGCGCATTATAAGTGTTGCATTGTTCCTTCTTCAGTACATAGCGCATTGCAAGCAAACGCTCTGTCTCTTTAAACAATCCTGCCATCAGTGAGCCATAAAGCGCATACAGCCAGATATTACCCTATGTCACCGCACCAGCCACAGACCCTAATACTACACTGTGGACAAGCTGCTCAAGCACCATTGCAAATAAAAGCATTGTTGCTCAACCCACCAGAAAGCTTTTGATACCTGCCTTGTATTTCTTTTTGAAAGATACCATATCGTGCCTCCAAAAATTTTAATAATTATCATGCGTAAAACGCCATATTTTTAGATTAATTACTTAAGGTTCCCTTCAATCTGTAATGTTTTTCACCAACCTTCCAACCGAGCAGATTAAAAGCCCCCAGGTACCTGCCAATATATACATGATAATCCCTATAACCATAGCGTTCAGCAAGCTCATTTTTTCTGTTGGAAACAGTCCATATACAAAGCTTCCCACGAACCGAAACCTTATGTAATCGAATAATAAATATAGCAATATTAATATTGGCGACCATACAATCTCCGCTACATTGAGTTTTCTTTTTGCTTTCACCAACAAATAGAATCCCATAAACACTATCGGATTCACGACATGCAGAAAAAACATACCACCGCTGTAATTAAAATGTGCCAGACCTGATACCGTACACCCACCAGCAATCAAAAGCACAATACTGATTGCTACTGTTTCAATCAAAAACAAAACACTCGGCAGCCATTTTCGCTTTACAGCCGCATAAGTCGCATCATAAAGTAATAGACCTGCTCCAGCCATGTTGGAAATAAAGGTCAATTCATACATATACTGTGACTTCGGAATGTAGGTATATAATGCTGAAACCAGCATCAGTATACCTGCTGCCAGTTCAAACACGATTCTTTTTTTCATATACTTTTGCCCTCCATAATTTTTCTGATTGTTCCTTGAAACAGTATTATGCTAACCGCTGTCAGCCTGACAAAGCTGTTCCCTTTCTACGGAAATTCATTGTTCTGCAAATGCTTCCTTATATTTGGGAAGAACCACCTTCCAAAACATCACACAGTTTATTACCAATAACACTCCAAAGAAAGATCTCGCCAACCACTCGGGAAGCAAAAGCGCAATCCCGTTCATATCACCACCGCCGAAAAATCCGCACAATATGCTCAAATACAGCGGATCAAGCAGCAGCATGGCAATCGTAATATAATACATGCATGCTTTGAAGGTTTTAGATTTGACCTTACAAATTTGAGCTGATGTCAATGTCAGCACATAAGCTGTTATCATTGTCGCCGCAACACCAACACTGCAAAAAATACCAAGCCCTGTGTCACTCATTCGTTCCTCATATATTCCAATCTGCATACCGATTCCCATAAAGTTAATCTGACGGAATACCCCGGTAGAAAATGCATAAATCAAATGTGCTCCTTCATGAACAGCATAATAAGCAAGCACCGCTGAAAGTAACCCTATATATTGTCGTATACGTTTCTTCATAATGTATCCTTCCCTTCCCATCTTCTTTGATGAAGCATATATAGAAAATATGCCAGCAAAATAACAAACTGAACTACACCCAAAATCATGTCAGACTGCATAGACCCCTCCGCACTGATAAAGGAACAAAAATCATGCAGTGCATGCATAAAAACGCAAGGAAGCAGACTGTTACCCTCGATAAATATGAGTGTGAATACCATCCCATAGACAATAGCAAAGCATATCTGAAGAATCGTTGCCAAAAGACCTGCCCCACCTGCCATGTTCAGGATATGGCTCATTCCAAAAAGAACAGATGACAACAGCATGGCTTTGACTACTCCTTGCTTTAGCCACAAATTGCAGATGATTCCCCTGAAAAAGATTTCTTCCGCCATACCAATGCCAAGTGACAAAAACAAATTGGCGAAAAGAAAGGCTGCTCCTTCTTCCAAATCCACGCCAGCTACAAGAGGCGAAAAAGCGATAAGCAATAGCGGTGAATAATATAGTACTCTCTTTGCTGTTCCTTTTTTAACCTTGCGAATTCCCAGCATGGATATTCCCCGATACCTGATTATGTAATATGCCAGCGTAATCACTACAAGACTCCAAATCACAGTTCCTCTTACAATGGCGGACTGTACTCCTTCTATCTTTGTGATCACTACAATTGCTCCCTGCACAAAGAAGAATAACAGGAGAAGCATTAACGCCACTGCCGTTTTAAGCCCTGTCCTATCTTTCTTTTCCATATTCTTTCCCCCAAATCTGTATTGTTCCTTCAAATTGAAATTGGTTTAAATGCCTTCTTTTTTACTTTCCCGCATTGCCAAAAGCCCACTGTGTCATGGCTTGAACTGCTTCTGTAGTATAGCCTTTCCCCTCTTGATCTGGCAGAATACCGTACCCTATTTCAACAATAAACACCTCGCTCAACTCCGATTTTTCCAGTTCTGCAACTTAAAATCACCTAATAGTTTTTAAAATTCCTGTCATTCATCTGTTTGTTAGTTAATTATTGCTTGATCCTTCAACTTACTTCATCCCATAGATTTCAACAAAATGTGACAGATGCACACCTATCTGCGTCCACATTTCGTCCGTCCTGTCAGGCTCTCGGTCTGCAATCTCTATCATCACTGTTACCGGCGCTACAATTTCTAAAGCAAGCAGATTGGCATCAAACCTACGAATCAGATTCTTTTCCATCATTTTTTCTAACATCAGAGCATACATTTCCTGATTTCCGGTCAACTGGTGCTTTGATGTAAGTGCCGCAATCTTTTCATTTCTATACTGCTCCTTCGCACAAAATCTTCTGACCTTTTGTATCTGTGGATCCTTCATCGTGAATCCAATTCGCCTCATACAGTCTTCTTTGAATTCATCAAGTGATTCCGGTATCTTATCCAAGTTAGAACTATTTCCGAAATTCTCATCATATTTTTGTTCCATCATGGAAATCAGAGAATCGAGAATGTCTTCCTTTCCCTTATAATGAGCGTATATGGATGGACCTTTTATTTCCACAGCTTCTGCAATTAAATCAATGGATGCCTGGTCATATCCCTTTTCTGAAAATAAATCAAGCGCTGCTAAAAGTATTCTGTCCTTTGTTTTTATCCTTTCCATTTCGTTTTCTCCAATCTTCATATACCTAATATCCGTTAGGAACATTATACCTAGTATCCGTTAGGAAGTCAATATAACATATATAAAATAAATCACAGCAAGCCTTCATCACTGTTGTTCAATATTAACGAATCGAGTAGGAGGGGGTGACTAACTCCCGTTCTCTCACACCACCGCTCATGCGGTTCCGAAAGCGGCGGTTCGGTTGTTCTAAGATGTGCCTATGCCTTGCACTACTTATTCCTATCTCTAAGCGTTCTTATCCTTAACTATAGCCTGATGTGATTTCTGTTCGTCAGACCAGAGATTTGCCGCCACCTTCCTTCAGATTCCC
>CAYOMP010000038.1:0-19339 GCA_964405075.1 uncultured Lachnospiraceae bacterium | reverse complement strand
TCATTATTTCAGTTATTAGGTGGTATTTCTAGACACCTTATTATTTAGCGCTTACTTTATAAATGGCAGTATGGAACAGCACTTCCTATTGTAGATAATTTGGTTTTGTTATCAGCAATCTTTAAAGTATCAATTGATGAGATTCTGGTTGTAGACCAATGTGGTGGTATAGCATTAAGTGTAGCCCAGTGAATAGAAAAAGTGAATATAGAAAAGCAGGAGTAATTTGCTATTGCAGTATAATCTCTTGGTTAAATGGAGAAAGCAAGAACTTTATAATCTTTTGATATAGGTTTGATTACTGTAGGGACTGCTTCATGATATACATAAATCTGTCGGCTGACTTTGATGAGTTAGCCGTTTTTTATGCCAAGGAGATGGAATTTTAAAATTTGTATTACGGTACAAACACACTATCACAGGAATACAACAGAAATGTGAAAATGCCGAAAATACAGTAAAATCAAGCGTTTTATGAGGTTTGACATAGATGATAAAAATACTTTTAATCTGTCACGGCAGAATCTGTACTTTTGTCTGAAATGGCTTAAAATTGGAAATATAAATTTAAAAACGAAAAATCTGTAGATAAATTAAAAATACGGTAGTATATCGTGCGAAACACCAAATTAAAAACGGAGAATCTGTTTATAATTTTCAAGAATGTATGGGACAAAACCAGGTGAGAAATACATATTGTTAGTTTACTCCGTAAAAAAAATACGGAATAAGTTGAAAATATCTACAGATAATAATATAATAAAGAAAAAGGTAGGAAAGGTAATTGTTATGTTAAAGAAATTCAGTGTAGAAAACTTCAAAGGCTTTCAAGATAAAATCACATTTGATATAGGTTCACCAAACAATTATAACTTCAATTCAGAGATTATAGAGAACGGTTGTGTGACGAAGGGAATTATCTATGGAATTAACAGTAGCGGAAAAACCAATCTAGGATTGGCTATTTTTGATATCATCACCCATTTAACAGAAAAACAGAAGCTACTTCCAAGCTATGATTTTTATCTGAATATGAGTGGAAGAAAGTCGTTTGCTGAGTTTGAATATACTTTCGTGTTTGATGACCATGAAGTGGTTTATCGGTACAGCAAAAACGATGTAAATACATTAAAGAGTGAGAGTTTGTCCATTGATGGAAAAGAGGTTATCTTTTTTGATTTCCTTACCAGGGATGGATTTACATTGTTGGAGGGCTCTGATACTTTGAATGCATCCATCAAGAGTGATAGCCCCATTTCGCGTGTAAAGTTCGTGAACAACAATTCAATTCTTACGGACAATATACAGAATCAGGCGTTTAAGAAGTTTACGGATTTTGTGGATCGTATGCTTTTGTTCTATTCCTTGGATAGCCGGGGATATGAAGGTTTTATGAATGGAAGTGGAAGCGTTGCAGAAGGTATTGTAAATAGCGGAAAGGTACAGGATTTTCAGAAGTTTCTGAAAGAGAATGGTATTGACTATCAACTGTATGGATGCGAGGTTGATGGGCGAAATGCGATTTATTGTCACTTTGATAATAAGGATGCAGATTTTTTTAAGATTGCTTCTACCGGAACCCGATCATTGGCTCTGTTTTATTATTGGTATATCCGTATGGTGAAGGCATCCTTTGTATTCATAGATGAATTTGATGCATTTTATCATTTTGAATTATCGGAGTCGGTGCAGAGGCATCTGAAACAGATATCCGGTGTTCAGATATTTACAACGACTCATAATACAGATTTGATGAGTAATGATATTCTTAGACCGGACAGCTACTTCTTGCTTGAAAATAATAAAATCCAAGCTATTTCCGACTTAACGGAGAAGGAACTGCGACAGGCACACAATCTTCAAAAAATGTATAAGGCAGGTGCATTTAATGGCAGATAAAGACTATAAGGTGTTTATAGTTGAAGGAGAGGCCAGGGAACCACAAATCATTGATAATATTTCAAAAATATTCTTTTCACATGGGAACTACACTGTCATTACGCTTCCGGTCGGAGAAAATATTTATATGCTTTGGAAGCAATTGAAGGCGGATGACTTTGATACAGATATCATTGAGGTTCTTAGGGAGAACAATGACGAGATCAAGAAACAGCTCACAGGATTATCTAGAGATGATTTTTCGGAGGTGTACCTTTTCTTTGATTATGACGCTCATCAAAAGAATTTAGGGAAAACAGTCAATGAGGATGTGATCTGTCAAATGCTTGAAAGTTTTGACAACGAAACCGAAAATGGTAAGTTATACATCAGCTATCCGATGGTTGAGGCACTCAGAGACTATGAACCAGGGAAATGTGGTAATGGAGTGGATTGCTTTGTAGAGATAGAAGACCTTGGCGATTATAAGAATGCTTCTGCAGCAAAAGCACATAATCCCCATTTTAAGGAATATGATATTGATGCATGGAAGGTCATTATAGACGTGTTTGCAATGAGGATATCGTGCCTGTATGAAATACCTAATATGATGGAATATGAGCAGTATTCCGGTAAGGTAATGCCAAGTGAAATTTATGCAATGGAAGTGAAAGCGGCTGAGAAGCAGAGGGTATTTGTGTTGAGTGCATTCCCGGAGTTTTTACTGGATTACTTTGGGTTGAAGCTATGGAAAACAAGCGTGAGGCATACGAGAAATCAAAGAAACAAATTTGAATGTAAAAAAGCGTTATCTTAAAAACAAAGTCGCTGATAGGAGCTTTTCTTATAGAAGTTTATAGAGGCAAGGGAAAAATGCAGAAAAGGATGATGCAGGACGGAGCTACATTAACAAGATGAAGTAACGCAGAAAACAATCACTCTTGTAATTAAGACTGTTAAACTGGATGTCAACATCAATTCAAAACATAAAGATTTCAGATTCAGTGAGGCATAAATTGAGAGTCTCGGAAAGATAGTGGATGCACTGAGTACACTATCTAAAAAGTGTTTGCTTCTGCGAAGAAATTGATTGAAAGTATTCGCTCAATAGAATATAATTAATATAATTCTTACAAATATAAAATTACGTATTGAAAATGTACTTCTATAATAGAGAACGATGAATTGAGGCATATATTGAATATGAAGCAGAAGGAATATATTGAAAGACATATAGCTACACATACGGTTCGTTCGGCTGAAGATAGATCAGCTGTAAGTTTTTTGGAAAGTGTTTTAAATCCTGGAGGAAGAATTTGTACTTCCTTTTCAAGTGATGATAAATGGCCAAATCATGATGGCTTTTTTGAATATGTATCCAATCCGGATATATCTAAAAGTCCTAAACAAAATTTTATTGTGCAGATTAAAGGAACTCATAATTATGATGAGCAGAATGGAGTGGTATCGTATTGCCTAAAAAGCTTATCATTTCCTGCTTTCATTGCACAGGAAGTAACAGCGGATCCAGGTATCTTATTTGTTGTTTTAGATCCGGATATTAGAAATGGTCAACGTATATTTTGGAAGATTATGTCGAAATCCCTTCTGAGTGATATTGATTTTACAAAAGATAGTAAGACGATTAAATTTTTCCCAGAGGATGAAATAAAGAATACAGATGAAAGCATCGAATTATTTTGTGAAAAGCTAAATGGTATTATCGATACACACCTTTTTTTGAATAAGTTAAATTCTGATGATTTGGAACAAGAAGAGGCATTAAGTATTATTGAATATCAATGCAACGAAATTTCACATTTTATCGAGGTTGTACATGACAATCCACAATGTAGAGAAGAAGTATCAAGAAGAATTGTAAGAGATTTGTATGATTTATGTTATGCAACACTTATTCTAAATGCGTATAAAAATGGGTATAACAATGTTAGTGAAAAATTAGCGTGGGAAGTATCTCAGCTGCGGGTTGATACAAGATATCTTTGTAATTTCTTAAGAGGGTTAAAATATATTGATCGTCGTATCCCGAAAGAAGGACAGGCAGAGAGACTGATGCTCAAATATTATAATTATCTTTGGGAAATTCGTAGATTTATGAAAAGAACTTTTAACAAAAACATATTAGTGAATCTTGAAAAATTCCCTTTGGATCTAGATACGGTGGATTCAGAATATTACGAGAAAGTTGCAAAACAGATTGATAATATTGATTTGACACCGAGGAATGTTAGAGTATCAAGATATTATGTGCAAAAAATCACGCCTTTTTTTGTGAACGGAGAAAGATATTATGAGATTACTCTTCAGTTGGCTGGTTTATATTCTACCAAATACAATAGAGTAACTGTCTATAGTAAAATGACTATTACTACATATTATTCTATTCAGATTGCATATACAGAAACCGAAATTGAATTATGGGGAATCAAGAATAGCATTAAGGTACTTAATGATTGGAGAGTAGCAATTGATCCGTCATGTTTAAATAAACTAGCGAAGATGCTGTTAAAGCGTACAAAGATTAATCGTAACTATCGTGAGTACATTAATTTAATGGAATTCTTAACAGAGACAGGGATGAATTTATTTGAATTGATAAATATGAGGGAAGAACGTTTTACGGAAATATATGGAAAGATATTTGGTACAACAAACACGCATGAGTTTGGTGATGTTTTGAAACAAATCAGAGGAGAGTATTCAAAATCATCTTGTAAAGTAGGTAAAAATACAATTGGATATGCGATGCTACATATGAGGGATGAAATATTAGAAGATTTATTGCCAAATAAATTTTATCCAAAACGGATTTCCGATGAACTTTTTGTAAGCAGTAGATGTTATCCATTTGAAAAGAATCCGATTGTTGCAAATCTCGTTGGAACAAAAACAAGTAAAAAAGATAGGGAAAGCGTTATTGAATTGTTGGATGATTCAAATGCAGTGTCATTAGCTCAACCATATATAACAATTGATAATTTGATTGGTGAAACAAGGGAGTTGTTGTTTGAAAAGTCGAAAATTGGAAGCGATGATGCCATTAATAGATATAATGACAACTTAGACAAGTGGGAAAGAACTAAAGGATATTCTATTATCGAAAAAGAAGGATTAGTTTCTATTGCTTCATATTATAATACAACGATAAACATACTTAATTATTTATTACAATTAACTCATAATACTAGATTAGATCGGCAGGAAGAAAACGAGAGATTCCTTAAAACATGTGGGATAAACTTTGATGATGTTAATAAGCAAATTGCATTAAAATATCTTTTTGTTAATTCTAATGTGATGCTGATTTATGGAGCAGCTGGCACGGGAAAAACGACATTAATAAAGTATATATCAAATATGTTTGAAAATGATAGAAAACTGTATCTTACTAAGACACATACAGCTCTACAGAACGTTAAAAGACATCTGGATAATAAGAGTGACAATTGCGATTTTGAGATAATAGATAGCATAACGAGAAGTAATTCAGCTGTAACTCATGATATTGTTTTTGTGGATGAATGCAGCACTATAGATAATCGAACGATGGAATTACTGCTTGGGAAAATAAGCAATGATGCATTAATTGTTATGTCAGGGGATATATACCAGATTGAGTCTATCGATTTTGGAAATTGGTTCTTTTATGCGAAAGACATTATTAAGGTGAAAGGGGCAAGCGTTGAACTTTGCCACACATGGAGAACCGATAAAGAAGAATTGAAAAGTTTATGGAATGCAGTCCGAGAAAAGTCCACTATTGTAACGGAAAAGTTATCTATGGATGGTCCTTTTTCTGAAAATTTAGGAGAAAACATATTTCACTTAGATGATGATGAGGTTGTTCTTTGCTTAAATTATGATGGTAAATTTGGCTTGAATAATATGAATCAGTATTTTCAGAATGCAAATACAAATAGCGAGGCATTTTCTTGGGAGGAGTGGATTTATAAAATAGGTGATAGAATTATATTCACAAATACAAGGCGTTCAGCGTTATTATATAACAATTTGAAAGGTACTATCACAAATATAACATATGGTGAAAAGAAAATTATTTTTGAGATAGAGGTAAAAGCTTTTTTTGCAGAAAGTCAATGTGAAACAGAAACTTTCAATTATTTAGGAACGACAGAAAATGGGACAATTATTGAAATTGATGTTATTTCCTGGGATGATGAGTTGCCAGAGAAAGAAAAGGTAAGGACAGTAATTCCGTTTCAACTTGCCTATGCCATTTCTATACACAAAGCACAGGGATTGGAGTATAAATCTGTTAAGGTTGTTATTCCTTCAAATAATGCAGAGAAAATAACCCATTCTATTTTTTATACAGCAATAACGAGGGCAAAAGAAAAACTGAAAATATTCTGGAGTGCTGAAACAATGAAAAATATTATTGAGGGTTTTGCTAGCAATGACATTGAACAGAGAACTATTCCAACTATTAAGATGGAATTACACCAATAAGGTATTTATTAGTTCTATTTGTAAATATAAATTACTTGGTGAGGATTGTGGAATAATTGAGTCCATAAACTAAAGTATTCGATCAATAGAATATAGTTAGAGAGGCGTTATATATATTTGGAGAAAAACACATGGAATATTTGACTTCAGCAGAATGCGCAGAAAAGTGGAATGTATCCCAGAGATGGGTGGCGATATATTGCAAAGAAGGCAGAATTGAAGGAGCCATTCAGAGAGGAAGAATGTGGTTCATTCCGGTTGGAACAGAAAAACCGATAGATCCGCGAAAAGCGAGAAAACTTGATCAGAATATACAGTAATTAATTCCGGAGGATATAGATAAATGGATAACGCAGGTATTAAGAAGCTTTAAGCAGACCTGTGGGAGTCTGCTGATCTCCTGAGAGCGGGATCAAAGCTTACATCAAATCAGTACTGTATTGGGACTACTGTTCCTTAGATATGCATACAGCCGATATAAAATGGTCGAGGAAGAAATTCTGAAGGACAGACCTGTAAGAAATGGTCGTAAGATGCCGGTGAAGCTTGTGGTTTCATTGCTAAGAGCGCACTATTTCTTCCTGAAATGTCACAGTTTGACTAACTGGTAAATCTTTCTGAGAATGTTGCAGCCTTGGGGTTGGTGAATGTATCTGGTCAGACTATGGGAAACTTAGGTGAAGTGGTTAACAATGCTATGGAGCTTGTGGAGCAGCAGAGTGATCAGCTTATCGGTGTTCTTCCAAAGAACTATACAGATTTCTTTGATGAGCTTCTTGGAGAACTGCTCAGAATCTTTAATAATAATGCTTTGGATGAAGTTGACGGAGATGTAATTGGGCGCATCTATGAGTACTTCTTGAATAAGTTTGCCAAGAATATTGCATCTGATGATTGCGTATTCTTCACACAGAAGTCCTTGGTAAAGATGATTGTAAATATTCTTGAGCCAAAGAGTGGAGTACTTCTGGATCCGGCGTGTGGTTTATGTGGTATGTTTGTACAGACCGGTGACTTTGTAAATGGATGTTCAAAGAGATACATGGATGGAATTTGTTCGTACTGACCCAACGTATTGTAAGTATTACGATGAATTTGTTGTGTTATTACATACAGGAATGAGAGTGAGTGAATTTTGTGGACTTACTATTAAAGATTTGGACTTCGAAAATAGGAGAATTATAGTTGACCATCAGCTTCTTAGAAAGAGGAATGGTGAATATGAAATTGAAGTTACTAAATCTGAATGTGGTAGAAGATACATTGTTATGGATGATGATGTATATAACAGCCTTAAGAATATGCTTACGAACAGACCTAAACCTAAAATTGAAATGGTGGTGGATGGATATAGTGGATTTATTATGTTGGATAAGAATGGAAGACCTAAGGTAGCACTTCATATAGAAAATGAGTGCCGCTGGTCATTGAAGAAGTATGCTAAGCTTCATCCAGATAAACCATTACCGCATATTACACATCATGTGCTTAGACATACTTTTTGTACGGATATGCATTTTCTTGGCTTAGACCCAAAAAGTTTACAATACTTTATGGGACATTCTGAAGCCAGAACAACAATGAATATCTACAAACATGCTAGTTATGAACAGGCTAAGACTGCTTTAGCTAAGGTACTTAAGTTTACTACACACAATGAAGGTGATGAAGATGCTAGTAAAGCCTTATAAATACTGGATTTTAGGCAATCCATTTACTACACATTTTTCTACACACTTTATAGTATAATTTACGAAGATTTGTGAAGAATCTTGTAAAATACTAAAATATAGTAGGGTCAAAGAAACTTAGAAAATATAAGGCTTTGAAGACTTTTGAAGGAGTATGAAGACTATGATAAAAATATTATTCATCTGCCACGGCAACATCTGCAGATCCCCAATGGCAGAATTCGTCTTAAAAGACATGGTAGAAAAAAGAGGTATAGCAGACAATTTTTACATAGCATCTGCTGCTACCAGTACAGAAGAGATATGGAATGGTGTAGGCAATCCGGTCTACCCACCAGCTAGAGAGGAACTGGCTAAGCACGGTATTAGCTGTGCTGGTAAGAGGGCGGTTCAAGTGACTAAACAAGATTATAAGGAATATGATTATCTGATATGTATGGATACTCATAATCTGAGAAATCTTGCCAGGATAATAGGTTCAGATAAAGATAATAAAGTCAGTTTATTATTGGATTATGCAGGAAGAAATGGTCAATCTATTGCAGACCCTTGGTATACAGGCAATTTTGGTGTTACATATCAAGATGTAGTAGAAGGATGTAATGGTTTCTTAGAATTTCTGTCAGAAAACGGTAGTTTATAAGTCGTTGAAAATTTCATCATTAATAATTATTGAGCATGTAGTGTTTCTAGAGAAAACAAAAATAAACATTTTTGTTAAGCAACACTAAAGAAAATTGTAATAAATATCTATGAATAATTATGATATAATGAACGTTAGCGAGCTGGAGCAAACGAAACTTGTTCAAAGCAAGCAATGAATGATGATTACGATAGATAAAAAAACGTCAAACATGAAGGATAATCGTAATATAATACAAAAGTTGCTAAATACAATATATTAACTTGTGCAAAATACATTTTTTTGGGGAGAAAATATGGAAAATAATCTGGTTAAACAAGAAAAATTTGGTCTTACTGGAAGTACGCTTAAAATCATAGCGATTATTTCTATGGCAATTGATCACTTTGGGGCAGCAGTCGTTTATTATATGTTGTCAAATTATTACAGTCCATTCTGCGATATTGATACATTGTGGACTATCTATGATATTATGAGAAAAGTAGGGCGTTTGGCTTTTCCAATTTACTGTTTTTTGATAGTTGAAGGTTTTTATCACACATCAAATAGAAAAAAGTATGCAATACGACTTGGAATATTTGCATTGATTTCAGAAATACCATTCGATTTGGCATTTTACAACAGTTTAGCATATTGGAATCACCAGAACGTATTTTTTACATTGTTTGTAGCACTGATTACAATTACTTTAATGGATAGGTGGAAGGTTGAGAATTTAGAAAATCCAACAACTTCCGCAATTATTCTTGCAAACGTTAAAAGAGTAGGTGTGGTTATCGTTGCTTCTGTATTAGCTACAATTTTTAGTATGGACTACTATTTCTTAGGTATATTGGCAATAGTTATTATGTATTTGACTCGTGAAAATAGATTTAAACAATGTATATTGGGAGCTGTATTTTTCACTTGGGAGATACCAGCATCATTGGCTTACATACCGGTATATTTCTATAATGGAAAAAGAGGTATGAATATGAAATATTTCTTCTATGTATTTTATCCGGCACATTTATTGATATTCTATTTTGTAAGAGTATTTGTTTTGAAGATGTAAAAAAATATAAAAATGAATTAAAATAAAAAAGTTAACAATTATGTAAAAAAATCAAAAATAAAAAAAGTAAGTAGCGTCTTGCAAATCCTTTTAATCCAAGGCATAATAAAAAATAAATATTACAGAAATGTTAAGAAAAAAGTAAGGATTATTTCTGACATTTTTTGTATAATATTTATGGGAAATGAGTTAAGGATAGAGGGAGGATATGCTTGTGGAAAATGTGTCAGTTATTTCATTTGCGGATGGATATGCTTTTACAATAATGATGAGTGAAGTTTTGGTAATATTTGGTTTGCTTATTTTAATAATTGGCATACACTTATTTATTAAGACCAGAGGTAATTCTCGTGATGAGTTTCGTTTTAGACAGTATGCTACAAGCATTGCAGTTGGTGTATGTGGAGTAGCGATGTTTCTTGGCTCATTTTTTATATCATAGGAAACATTTTGATAAAATAACGTAAGAAAGTGTTTGGATTTCCTATGTATAAAATGCACTACGTGCAATATACGTACTCCCACGAAGATGTAGAATGTTGTAAACTACCACGCTCGTCGCGATAATGTAATCTGCACATTCTTTGTTCTATAGATTAACTGAAAATAGATTTTTATTTGAATATTAGGAATAAATTTAACAGTCTTACCATATATGTAAATATATGGTAGGGCTTTTTTGTGTGGAAAAAAGGAGGTAAAATGGATAATTTTGACTTGTATAGGGATATAAAAACACGTACGAATGGAGAGATTTACATAGGTGTTGTTGGACCTGTAAGAACTGGAAAATCAACGTTTATCAAACGTTTTATGGATTTAATTGTTATTCCTAATATGGTGGATGAGAATGAAAAAGAACGAACTATTGATGAACTGCCACAATCTGCGTCTGGAAAGACAGTAATGACAACTGAACCTAAATTTATTCCAAAAGAAGCAATTGAAGTATCTATTGCTGATGGAATAGATACCAAGGTAAGATTAATTGATTGTGTAGGATATATGGTAAATGGAGCTGTAGGACATGAAGAGAATAACGAGGAGAGAATGGTAAAAACTCCCTGGTTTGATTATGAGATTCCTTTTACACAAGCAGCAGAAATAGGGACTAAGAAAGTAATAAATGATCATTCTACAATAGGAATTGTTATTACATGTGATGGCAGTTTTACAGATATTCCAAGAGAGAGTTACATACAGGCGGAGGAGAAGACTGTAGCGGAATTAAAGAAAATAGGAAAGCCTTTTATAATGCTTTTTAATTCGGAAAAGCCTTATAGTGAAGAAACTGTCAATGCGGTTAAAAACTTAGAAGAAAAATATGGAGTTTCAGTATTACCTGTTAATTGTCTACAACTTCGAAAGGATGATATTAATAAGATTCTTGAACAAATATTATATGAATTTCCTATTTCACAAATAGAGTATTACATACCTAAGTGGGTAGAAATGGTACCTACTTCTAACAAAATTAAGGATGACATTTTGAAAAAAATATCTGAAGTTGTAAAGGATATTAATTGTCTTAAAGATATTAAAGATGAGAATCTTATGTTTGAAAGTCCGTATATTAAAAGAATGAAACTAGATAAAATCTCTCTATCGGAGGGCAATGTTAAGATATTAATAGATATTTTTGAACAATACTATTATGAAAATATCAGTGAAATGACAGGAAATGATATTGCCAGTGAATATGAAATGATTTCAATGTTAAAAGAAATGGCAAATATGAAAAAAGAATATGAAAAGGTACAAAATGCCATGGCTTCCGTAAGAAGCAGAGGATACGGAGTAGTTATGCCTCTTCATGAGGAAATAACACTTGAGGAACCTCAACTGATTAAGCATGGCAACAAGTATGGTGTTAAAATAAAGGCAACCAGCCCATCTATTCACCTGATTAAAGCAAATATTGAAACAGAAATTGCACCGATTGTAGGTAATGAAGAACAGGCAAATGATTTGATTCAGTATATCAATAATAATAAAGAGGGTGAGAATGGAATATGGAGTACTAATATTTTTGGAAAATCAGTAGAGCAGTTAGTTGAAGATGGCATAAATAGTAAGATTTCTAATCTTTCAGATGAAAGCCAGATGAAATTACAGGATACCATGGAAAAGATTGTAAATGACAGTAATGGAGGACTGGTTTGTATAATTATTTAAAAAACTAAATTATTTTAGAAAAAAATATATGTACAATTTTATTGCAAATTTATTCATAAAGTTGTATTATTCTTTATGAATAAAGAGAAGGAGGAGTTATTATGGCAACTAAGGCAAAGAAACTTGAAAAAGTAGTAAACGTTACTAAAAGTGATATTAAAGTAGTAGAAAACAAAATTGCAAACGAAGCTTCTGTAGCTAAAGAAGTAGCAAAAGTGGAAACAGTACAGACTAAACCAGTAGTAGAAGAAACTGTGAAAAAAGTAGCTGATCAAGTAGCAGAGAAGAAAGAAACTGTTAAAACTCCAGCGAAGAAAACAACAAAGGCTAAGACTACAGTGAGCAAAGCTGCGAAGGAGGAGACAAAAGCTCCTGAATTTAAAGTAGAATCAATTTTACAGTATCAAAATATTGAGGTTAGTGAAGAAGTATTGGTTGAAAAAGTTACCAATATTTGGGTAAATGTTTTGGGGAAAACAAAGAAGAGTATCAAAGACATCAAGTTATATATTAAGCCTGAAGAATATTCAGCTTATTATGTAATTAACGGAAAAGAATCAGGTCGTATTGATTTATAAGAAGTAGTAATAAATAAAAGATTACTTGAAAAAATCAATATAGGTATAGTTTTACATAAAACTAAATAATGTGTTATAATTAAGAAGATGTTATCAGTACATAGTAGAATAACTTATGATTGATAACATCTTTTTATTTACGCGAGTAGCGAAGAGAATGCCATGCTTGTATGAGCATTAAAAAAGCACCGAAAAACTCATGAAACTAGCAAAGCGTGTTTCTGATAGTTTACGTGAAGCAACCAGGAGAATAATCTACGGAGGTATTTATATGAATAAAGATTATGAAAAATTACTTAAATGTTATGAAAGCTTCAAGGCAAAAATTGATTTCACACCAAAGGTAGCACTTGTACTTGGATCAGGACTTGGAGATTATGCAAATGATATAAAAGTAGAAACAACATTAGAATACCATGACATAGAAGGGTTTCCAGTATCCACAGTACCAGGACACAAAGGTAGATTTATATTTGGATATGTAAAGGATGTTCCGGTTGTATGTATGCAGGGACGAGTTCATTATTATGAAGGCTATTCAATGTCTGATGTTGTACTTCCAGCCAGATTAATGAAAATGATGGGAGCAGAAGTTTTATTTTTAACTAATGCTGCCGGTGGAGTTAATTATGATTATCAGGCAGGGGATTTCATGTTGATTAAAGATCACATTACAACATTTATTCCATCACCTTTAATAGGAGAGAATATTAATGAACTGGGAGATAGATTTCCAGATATGAGCGATGTATATGATAAGCAGTTGAGAGATATTATTAAGAAAACTGCCAGCGATAACAACATTCCTTTACAGGAAGGTGTATATGTTCAGTTTACAGGACCTAATTACGAAACACCTTCAGAGGTTAAATTAGCCAGAATCGTAGGTGGCGATGCTGTAGGTATGAGTACAGCATGCGAAGCTATGGTAGCTAATCATATGAAAATGCATATTTGTGGTATCTCTTGTATCACTAATTTAGGATGTGGAATGTTAGAACAACCACTTTCACATACAGAGGTCCAGGAAACAGCAGATAGGGTTGCACCATTATTCAAAAAACTTGTTACAGAATCCATCATAAATATTGCAAATGAGTTAAAACTTGTATAGAATTGTTCTATAGACAAAGACATTTGAGCTTATAAGCTGTAGATGTGATGTGAGCATAATATTACAAAAGCAGTTGCTAAATGGCGGCTGCTTTTGTACTTGATAGGCACATTCTTTGTTAGAGATTATGCCAATAAATTTAAGAGGTTAAAAAATGTATAAGGTATTGTTGATTAGACATTCAATAACTAGTGGAAATTTGGAAAATAGATATGTTGGTACTACAGATGTGGAGTTATGTAAAGATGGTATCAAATTAGCCAAGCTTACAAATATTGAATTAGAGGATAAGTTTGAGAAGGTAGAAAAGATATTTTCAAGCCCAATGAAGAGATGCATACAGACAGCTAATTTGCTATTTGATGGAAAAGAACCTACTGTAATAGAAGAATTAAAGGAAGCGGATTTTGGAAAATTTGAGTATAGAACATTAGAAGATTTAAAGTCGGATGAGGAATTTTTATCATGGGAAAATGATGATAGTAAGGATGGATATCCAGATGGAGAAAAGTTTGCAGTATTCAATCAAAGAGTAATAAATGGATTCTTTGATGCTTTAAATTTAGCTATGTATGAAAGAGTAAAGAATATAGCAATAGTAACCCACGGCGTTGTTATTCGCAAGATTATGAATAGTATTACATTGGGGCAATATGGAGAAGAACATTGGCGAGTTAATAATTGTACAGGCTATGAGTTGGAATTTGATGAGAATGGGCAATTAACTGCTATAGATAGAATCGGAGTATAATCAAGGAGAAAATAAATGTTAAAGAGCAATAAAAAAATTAAGAATATATTTATTGTATTTCTTTCAATTGTAATGGTATTAGGAACATTAGCAGGTTGTGGTAAGAATTCTGGTACGCAAGCTACAGTAGAAGTACAGTCAGAAACATCAGATGAAGGAACAAATACGGAGACTACAGAAATTGAGTCTACAGAAGATGATGATTCCAAGGATGAAAATAATGTTTCGAAAGATGAAAATGTCGCAGATTCTAATGCAGAAGATATGACAAGTACTGTTTCATCTGAAGATAAAGAGTCTGGTACAGAAAATGAATTAGAAATAGAGTTTACAGCAGTTGATGAAACTGTATATGCAACTACAACTGTTAATATTCGTTCACAAGCATCGGTTGATTCGGATGTGGTATCTTTGTTGAATAAAAGAGCGTCTGTTCAAAGAATTGGGGTATCTGATGAATGGAGTAAAGTTATATATGAAGGTAGAGAATGCTATATTGCTACTGAATATTTAACAACCGAAGAACCAGCAGCCGGGGGGCACTTAATTGCAATAGATGCAGGGCATCAGGAAAAAGGTAATTCAGAGCATGAACCAATTGGTCCGGGCAGTTCAAGCACTAAGCCTAAGGTTGCATCAGGAACTACAGGAACCACAACAGGAGTTCCCGAATACAAATTAACGTTGGATGTATCATTAAAATTAAGAGATGAGTTAGAGGCCAGAGGATATGAAGTAATTATGATAAGGGAAAGTCATGATGTTAATATTAGCAATGCTGAAAGAGCTCAGATAGCTAATAACGCAGGTGTAGAGGCTTTCATCAGGGTGCATGCAAATGGCTCGGAAGATTCTAGTGTAAACGGTATTTTAACAATGTGTCAGACAGCATCCAATCCATATAATTCTAGCTTGTATAGTCAGAGTAGAAGTCTTTCTGAAAAGGTATTATCAGGATTGATAGCATCTACAAGGGCTACAAATAAGGGAATAATTGAAACAGATTCAATGAGTGGAATTAACTGGTGTCAAACTCCAGTGACTATAGTGGAGATGGGATTTATGTCTAATCCTAATGAAGATCAGTTAATGCAGACGACAGATTATCAGAATAAACTTGTACAAGGTATGGCAAATGGTATAGATAGTTACTTTGGAAATTAGGGTATAGCAATTTGCAAGGGGGTATTGCTATGGAACAGGAAAACGTTTTTTTTGAAGAAGAGAAGTTTTTTGAAATATTGGGAGCAAGATATGTTGCTATATATTATTTGGATTTGTTAGATTACAAAATTACTCCTATTAAATGTACAAAAGATATGGAGCCACTTGTTGCGTCTTCTGAGTGCTATTCAGATATAGTAAGTCAGTATTTGGAAGGGTATGTAGATGAAGAGTATCGAGAAGAATTAGAGACTTTCTATAGCAGGGAGTATATATATTCTCAGCTCCAGGGGGAGAAAAAATCTATAGAAAAGGTATTTAAGAAACTGCCACAAAATGGTAAAGAACAGTGGGTTAGTGTGGAAATTATTACTATGGAAACAGAGAACGGATTGCCAAGAAAGGTGGTTATGGCGTATAAAGATGCTACTGAACAAATGGAGAATTATGTGCAGACCGAATTCGAAAAAGCTCTGTTGGATGTGGCTATCCGTGACTCATATCAATATATCCATGAGATAGATATATATAGTGGGAAGTTCTATTCTATAAGTACAGATACAGATGGTAAAAAGACTTCTAAGAAAGAATTTATAAAAGATTATTGTAATTATGCGCAGACAAAGGGTGTGGCTACTATACACCCTGATGATAGGGATGAATACTTAGAAATAACACAATATGATTATCTAAAAAATATTTTGGAAGGAAACAACTCAGACATTTATCATGAATTAAGGGTTTTTAATCCGGATAAGCAGCAATATCAATGGGTATCCTTTGATTACAAGGTAGTTAATTATGCCAATAGCAAAAGATTATTGCAGTTATGCAAAAAAATTGATGAACAGAAGAATTTTGAAATAAGCTATAGAAATAAAATTGATAGAGCTTTACAGAGGGAAAGACAATATAGGGAGGCCTTACTAAATAAGGCAATTTTAGTATATAGTATTAATTTATCCAAGGATATAATCGAAGACGATATGATTCGTCTGGTTGATGATGTAGATATGCTGGAAATGGTGGGGATGTCTGCACCTTGTTCATTTAATGAGTTTATTGAAAAATGGCAAGAGGAATATACCATATATGAAGATAAAATTGTCTTTGATAGAATTAATACACATAATTTGCTAAGTTTGTTTAAAGATGGTGAAAGACAGGTATCATATGACTATAGAACTGAAAAAGCATCAGGTATATTATATGTAAGGCACAATTTTTTGCTGACTCAGGATGAGGAAAGTAATGATGTTTATGCGTTATCATATATATTTGATATTACAGAGGAATTCCTAAATCAGCAGAGACAATCAGAAGTTTATAGTGGCTTGAGCAGAATGTATGATGCAATATATTATCAGGATTTGGAAATGAATACATATAGTGCACCTGTGCGTGTTCAAGGGGTATATTTAGGGGATAGAAAATATGAGACATTTGATGAGTATTTAAAGGCTTATTGTAACGAGTGTGTTAAAGAAGAGTACAGAGATGATATTTTAAATACATTTACAAGAAAGAGATTAATTAAGTTATTATCCGAAGAAAATCCTATTATTGAATATGAGTATGAGAGAATTTATGAAGATGGAGACAGATGGATTAGAATACAGGCTGCATTAACATCCATGAAAGATGGTAGACCTCATAAGGTAGTTATAGGACAGTCAGATATTGATAATGATAAGAAAGAAGAATTAAGAAAGGCAATAGAGCTAAAAGAAGCATATGAAATAGCCCAAAAAGCAAATATGGCAAAAAGTGAGTTTTTGTCGAATATGAGTCACGACATTAGAACCCCTATGAATGCTATTATCGGAATGACTAATATTGCATTGAAACATATTGAAGATAATGCCAGAGTTAAGGATTGTCTAAACAAAATATCTGTATCCTCAGAACACCTTTTGAGCTTAATTAACGATATTTTGGATATGTCCAGAATAGAAAGTGGAAGGGTAGTTTTGTCAGATGAACCTTTCAATTTATCGGATTTAATGCATAATCTGGTAGATATGATTACTCCACAGATTAGGGCAAAACACCTTGAATTGTATACAAATGCTAATGGAATAAAAAATGAATTATTAATGGGTGACACCTTAAGGATTAATCAGATTTTCCTGAACATAATAGGGAATGCTATCAAATTTAACCGAGAAGGTGGATTAATTAGTATAATGATTAGTCAAAAGCCTTGTGAAAAGGATGGTTATGCCAAATTTGAGTTTAAGTTTGCAGATACAGGAATAGGCATAGCAAAAGATTTTATAGATAAAGTTTTTAATCCTTTTGAAAGAGCCAATAATTCTACAATTAGCAGAATTGAAGGGACAGGATTAGGAATGTCTATTACCCGTAATATTGTTAATATGATGGGAGGAGACATTAGGGTAGAAAGTGAAGTTGGTGTAGGCACAATATTCTTTGTTGAATTAGAATTGAAATTACAAAATGCAAATGAAGATGACATTGTAGAAAGATTCGAAGGATATAATGCAATAGTTGTATCTGATGACTCTAATACATGCGAAAGTGTTAATCAAATGCTAAATGATATGGGAATGCACTGCATTTGTGTATCACAAACAAAGAGGGCTATTGATAAGTACCATACGTTATTCCAGGTCGGTGGCGAATATGGAGTGATAATTGTAGATTGGCAAAAAGAAGAAGATGATTATTTGTCTATCGTTGCCGAACTTAGAAAATGGGTAAAGGATTGGGTACCTATTATAGTTATTACATCCTGTGAGTGGCAAAAGAAAGAACTTGAGGCAAAACTGGCTGGAGTTACTGCATTTTGTGATAAACCTGTATTTGCATCAGATATTAACAGAATATTACTCAAGGATAAAGAAGGAAATAGTGATATATTAGAAACCGTAGATGGATGTTCTGGTGAAAACATTCTTCTTGTGGAGGATAATGAACTGAACATGGAAATTGCGATGGAAGTTATAGGTTCCTCAAATGTCAATATCGAATGTGCAGCTAACGGTTTAGAGGCTGTGGAAAAATTCAAAATGTCACCAGAAGGATATTACAAATTAATCTTTATGGATATTCAGATGCCTATTATGAATGGATATGAAGCCACAGAAGAGATAAGAAATTTAGACAGAACAGATGCAGAGAGTGTGCCAATAATAGCTATGACTGCAAATGCTTTTGAAGAAGACAAAAAGAATGCATATGAAAGTGGAATGAATGAGCATATAGCAAAACCTATAGATGTTTCACAGTTGTATGGCATAATGAAAAAATATCTAAAAGAGACCTAGAAAGGGGAAAATGTGAAAGTAAATTATGTAAATGCCAAAAGAGAAGAAGAGGGGCAAATACGTATGGAAAAGCGAAAGGGGATACGAAAGCTAATAGCGGCTGTAATTATTGGAGTCGTGGCCTTATGGATTAATATACTTGCCAGATGTGTAAGTGACTTTCCAGAGAAGTATTACGATAGTATTTATAGAATATTAGTAAATGTAATAGGCAGGGTTAGCAGTATATTCCCATTTTGCTTAATAGAATTAATAATAATAGTTTGTATAAAAACTAATTTCAAATATGTCTACGAAAGAGTAAAAGAAGAGGTAAAAAAACAAGCAAAAGTAGAAAAAAGCAAAAAGACGACCGGGGAAATAGATGAGGAAATAAAAAAAGCAGAAGACCCAAATGAAAAAGTGAATGAAATAGTAAAAAAAGCTAAGGAAAAAGGTCAAATAACGTATGGAGAATTAGCAAGTGAATTAGGAGATGCTAATTTAGAGCAAATTGATAAAGTTTTTGAT
>CAYOMP010000037.1:0-21695 GCA_964405075.1 uncultured Lachnospiraceae bacterium | reverse complement strand
CTTTCTAGCAACAAATTTTATATCACTTTCTTTACATATTCAAGATACTTTTGTTTTTATTTTCATAAAGAACTACCCAAACAAATTTTTTTGCAAACTGTTTGTAAAAAATGTTTGGGTAGTTCAATATATATCAAGAAATAAAAAATTTTATTATCATCCTAAAGATTTATTGTACAAAAATGGAACACCCTCACGAGTGTCCCACTTCTCAAATATTTAAATATTATTATTATACATTAATTTCAGCTGTTAATCCCAAATCATCTTTGTTAGCTTCAAGAATTGGATTAATAACATTCTTCAAGAATGCGTCAACCTGTTCTTTTGCTCTACCAGTGTATTTAGATGGATCCATATGAGCCTGAAGTTCTTCTAAAGTAGTGTTGAATTCTGGATCTGCTGCAATAAGTTCTAATAAGTTGTTGTCTAATCCTTCTTCTTTTACTCTCTTACCAGCCTGCATAGAGAGAGTTCTAATCTTTTCATGTAATTCCTGACGGTCTCCTCCACGTTTAACAGCATCCATCATAATATTTTCTGTAGCCATAAATGGAAGTTCTGATAAAAGACGTTTTTCAATAACCTTAGGATATACAACAAGACCATCTACAACATTTAAGCAAAGATCTAAGATACCGTCGATTGTTAAGAAACCTTCTGCAACGCTAAGTCTCTTATTAGCAGAATCATCTAATGTTCTTTCAAACCACTGTGTAGCAGATGTAATAGCTGGATTTAACGCATCTACCATTACATATCTTGAAAGTGAAGCAATTCTTTCACTTCTCATTGGATTTCTCTTATATGCCATCGCTGATGAACCTATCTGGTTCTTTTCGAATGGTTCTTCGATTTCTTTCAAATGCTGTAATAATCTGATATCATTTGACATCTTATGTGCACTGGCAGCAATACCAGCCAAAACATTAAGCACTCTTGTATCAACTTTTCTTGAATAAGTCTGTCCAGATACAGGATAACATGCTTTGAATCCTAACTTTTCAGCAATCATTGGATCAATCTTATCGATTGTTTCATGGTCACCATCAAATAATTCTAAGAAGCTGGCCTGTGTTCCTGTAGTTCCTTTAGAACCTAATAATTTTAATGAATCAAGAACATAATCTAAATCTTCTAAATCTATTGCAAATTCCTGTAACCATAATGAAGCTCTCTTACCTACTGTTGTAGGCTGAGCTGGCTGAAAATGTGTAAAAGCTAATGTAGGTAATGCTTTGTATTCATCTGCAAACTTAGCTAATTCAGCAATTACATTAACTAATTTCTTTCTAACTAATTTCAAACCTTCTGCCATAATAATAATGTCTGTATTATCACCAACATAACAAGAAGTAGCTCCTAAATGGATAATTCCTTTTGCCTTTGGACACTGTACTCCGTATGCATATACATGTGACATTACATCATGTCTAACTAATTTTTCTCTTTCCTTAGCAACATCATAATTTATATCATCTTTATGAGCTTTTAATTCTTCAATCTGCTCATCTGTAATGTCTAATCCTAATTCCTTTTCAGTTTCAGCTAAAGCAATCCATAATCTTCTCCATGTTCTGAATTTCATATCTGGTGAAAAAATGTACTGCATTTCTTTGCTGGCGTATCTTTCTGATAATGGACTCTGGTATTTATCTGTCATATTTTCATCTCCTTCATTATAAAAGGGACAGTAAGAGCTGTCCCTTTATCTCACATACTAACATAATAACACATTTAATATATTTTTCCTATATCTCACTCTGACTTTATCAACAATATTCTACTCAAATGTCTATATCAAAAGTCTTCAAATATATTATAATACATCAATGAATCTAATTATTTAATGCCTAATCTCTTGAATACTTCCTGATATGCATCTTCTACGTTTCCTAAGTCTCTTCTGAAACGGTCTTTATCTAACTTATCATGTGTTGTAGAATCCCATAATCTACATGTATCTGGTGAGATTTCATCAGCAAGGATAATTTCACCTTTGTATCTACCAAATTCTACCTTAAAGTCTATTAAATCAATTCCTGCTTCTTTAAAGTATTTAACTAAACATTCATTAACTTTGAATACCAATTCTGTGATTTTGTCAATTTCTTCTCTTGTTGCTACACCAAGTGCAATTGCATAATAATCATTAATGAACGGATCACCAAGTGCATCATCTTTATAACTAAATTCAAGTGTAGGTGCAAGTAACTTCTTTCCTTCTTCAATTCCTAATTTTTTTGAAAAACTACCAGCTGCCACGTTTCTTACAATAACTTCCAAAGGAACGATTTCTACTTTTTTAACTGCTGTCTCTCTATCGCTAAGTTCTTCTACATAATGTGTAGGAATTCCATCTGCTTCAAGCATTCTGAAGATGTGATTAGTCATTTTATTATTTACAACACCTTTACCAACGATAGTACCTTTTTTCTCTCCGTTAAAAGCTGTTGCATCATCTTTGTAATCAACAATATAAACATCTTCAACATCTGTTGTGTAAACTTTTTTTGCCTTGCCTTCATAAAGCATTTCTAATTTCTTCATTGGTTAGCCACCTGTCCTTCTTGAAAATCTTTGTTTTTTAACATCAAAAAAATTATAATACATCATTTTTTTAAAATCAATATAACAATCTTATTAATACGAATTATATGTCATTATTTTTTTTAAGTAATACTTATAATTTTTTCTAATTAGCTATTAGTTCCTCTGCTGATTTAATAATATTCATTACTTCTTGAACATTTTCTGTATCCTTCGCAGCAATCTTTGATATATTTTCTTTAGCTTCTTTTATGGCCTCTACATTATATTCCACTCGTTTTCTTAAATTTTGTCTCTGAACAATAAGGCTATGTCGAACCTCTACCATTTCCTTTTCATCTATCAAAGCTAAAGCCTGATGTTGCCATACAGAAGGTGCATTAATCTTATACTTATGCAAAATTTTCATAAGCTGCTCTGTGCAATAATCTAAATCAGAAGTATTTAATCTGTATGAAGCTTTTTCCTTCTTCATTTCCAAATATTGCTCCCACAAATATTCCAATTCATATGCTCCTTTAACAGCATATTTATCACACACGTATTCAGCCATATTAACAGAATTCACATATCTAATCTTGGCACTATTTAATAACGAAATAGCACGATTAATCTTTAACTCTGTGCTTCTTATAACCACAACATTATATCTCATTTTTACAAAGATTGCAGTTGCTGCAAGTGCGCCTATAAGGGCGGTTGCTGCATATCCAAGTTCTATATCAAACCTATATATCATTCTCATTATAGCAAGTATTACGAAGGTAATTATTACTGCAAACAATGTTATTATTGCAAATCCCTTCATATTTTTCTGACTTCTTATTGCATCTTTTCTTTCATACTTTAATGCATTTCTCTCAGCCTCTAAATAATTCATGTCCTTCTTTATATTGCTGATTAAAGCCTCTTCCTCTTTTAACTGGTCAATCACCTTTAAAATATCGTCTTCATTTTCCTCAATCATAGCATATTGTCTATCTGTAATTTGTGATGAGTTATTTTGAAATGATTTTCGTTCATCATTTAAATTAACTATTTCTCTGGCCAAATCAACTACTTCTGCTTTATTATTAATTGGTAATTCTTCTATTTTCTGAATATCGCTTAGATAAGTCGTCACCAAATTATATTCACTTTTCGCATTTTCCAATTCTTTTCTGGCTATCAAAATCTGATCATAACAACTTTTTACAAATTGATCTCTTTGTTCCTTATTGTTAATATTAATATCCTCGAAATTTATTTTTTTATTTTCTAACGCATAATCAATGTCATTAATTAATTTTTCTTCATGCGTTGGCATTTTATTCTTTATTTTATCAAATAATCCCATTTTTCTTCTCCTGTTAGCATCCTGAATACATAATATAGTCTTTTTTCCATTCTCTCAATATTCCTGATAATCCCTCATAATAAGAAGAAACCTCTGTATCTTCTTTTAATTTTAATACCTTTTCTATTTTTTGAATTTCTTCGCCGTTACTAGATTCAATCATTTCCTTTACTCTGACTTTGGCTGTTTCCAACTCATTTTCAGATATATTTAATTCTTTCAATATAATCTGTGCCTCTTCATCCGGTAAAAAAGTTAATGCATTCAATATTTCTCTATATATGGTTGGATTGTGTTTTATTTCATATGCTTTCATATAATACTTGATAGCCTGCGAATACAAAAACAATCCTGTATATGCAGTACCCATATTATTATACAACTTTTCAAGTTCTACTTCATCTACATTATCAATCAGATTCTTGTATAACACTATTGCCTCACTATATCTTTGATTACGCAACAAATACTCACATTTAATCAACTTTCTTTTTATTATCGGCTGTCCTTCGATTTCATTTAACAGGTTTCCTGCATTTTCGATATCGTCTTCTGACAAATATCCTGTATATCTTAAAATGGTCATCACGCATTTTCTTATATTCATATCCATACTTTCAAGCAAATCCGCTAATTGTGTTAGACCTGTTTCTCTTCTAATCCATTCAAAAGTATTAGAATTTATAATGGAATCATCAATTAAATACATATTATTATATAGATAATATGAAAGTTCTTCAATTGTATATATATTTACACTACCTCTGCTGATATATAGAGGATTACTAGCTTTTGTTTTATTACATAATATTATTCTTCCCATACAATTTCCTTCTTACAATACTATCTCGTGTTCCCACTGTTTATCTGTCGCTTTAAAAAATTCTCCGAAACCAACATCTGACACTTTTATCAATCCTAAGTTTTCTTCCAAAAACTCTATTTGAATTCTCATTCTATTAGTCTTTGCCGGTCGCTTTGGCATATCATTCAAATGAACAATTATTGTTCTGACATCTTTATTATCAATTGGTATTAATTTTATTTCAATAGTATCTGTATCTTCCATAATCACTTCACAATCAGCAACAGCTTCATACCAGTTCTCACCAGCAGAAATCAAAGAATAATAACCATTATTTCCTTCTGTCATCAAATCAATACCAACATTTACCATCAATTTTTGTGGTCCCAAATACAAATACTCTATTTTGCCCTTATCAGAAAATCGTTTTGTTGCACCATAACAAGCACCCTTAGAAAATAGATTTTTTCCTTGAAATACTCTGGCTCTATTACACAAATATCTAAATGTTTTCTTCGCCCACTCCTGTTCAAAACCATCACCTATGAGAAATACACATGAAATCATTTTTCCATTTAACAAGGCTTCTAATTTCAAGCTGACTAATTCATCCAAGACAGTATTTTTTGCCTCTTTTTCCTTATCAACGTACATTTCTTCATAAGGTAAAACATTCTCAAATTCGCCCTGATTAATTTTCATAGTAACAGGCTTAGTCTTTCTATTTATATTTAATATATACCATTTCATATTGGATTTACCATACTCTAATAGCAATACATCATTTGTGCGCAATTCTTCATCCTGAGCCATTGTATAATCAACAAAACTCTCCTCATGAGTTGTAATATAAATATTCTTTTCATTAACACCGATACCAATAGCTGCCTTTTTTATTGCATTTGCCAGCCTCTTATTGACTTTTTCTAATGTAAACATTATTACATCTGGTGTTCTCGCTTCTATTCCTTCATAAGAAAGGAATTTCAGTGATCTTTTTATAAATATTTCTAAAAGTGCACTACCATCATATTCTTCCCCTTCAAAGTATACACTTTTTCCTTCACTGCACTTTTTCAAAATGTTCTTCACCAATAAACCCTCTGACTTTTCAGATACCTTCAATGCTTCATCACCAAAATACCATTTATCCATATTATTGCATTTTAATAGTACTGTTGGAATCTGATATTTCTCGCCGCCATATAAAACACTTAAAGTTTTTGGTTCTTCCATACTTGCCATTTGATAACTAACCTGGGAATAGTCATCACACAAATCAAAACCAATTATTAAATTTTCTTCTTGCATGCATCCACCCCCAGTATTTTTACATTATTGTAAAGAGTTTTTCTCTACTTTCACTTACCTGTGCATAGTTTTTCATCATTTCCAGAAGGGTATTTTCATCATCCATTGTCACACATACACTCATTGTATTTAGCAAATTATATCGACTTTCACTGCCGTTAATACTTACGTCTGTTTTTGTAACAATCTTACTTTTGGTAACATTACCAGCAAATTCATCCTCTTCACAAATGTAATATTGAAGACTATCTCCATAAAATAATGTAAATATTTTAGTATAAACTCCGTCCATACTCTGTTTTAGTTCTTCGACTTTGAAATCCTGAACCGTACCATCTTTGTCTTCGCATAAATAATGAATATACACTTTTGTATTAGGTTTTGTCTTATATTCTACAATTGTCTTATCTTCAAATCCTATATCGCCCAAAATTTCTTCTGAAAAATTAGCAAAAAACTCAAATACAATTCCCTGTTTTATATATTTCCACAATAGATTTTTTACAATATCAATTTCTTCTGCTTCTAATTGGTTCTTTTCAGAATAAATCTTTATTAAAGCTATTTCACATAAAATATTCATTTGCTTTTCATTGGCAAATTCTCGCTCTAAGCATAATTTAATATCATCTTCAATAATTCTGTCAAACATAACGTATTCATATGCATTATAGGTAAAATAGGCGGTAGCAATATTAAATCTTGCCCCCTGCTTATGATATTCCTTAAATAATTCTCCTGTTTCACCAATAAAAGTATTTGTAAATAACATCTGCACTACTATTTTTTCTACTAATTCATAGGTATCCATACCATAGTGTTTAGCAATGTTCCAGATGTTTTTCATTAGTTTAACGGAACCTACATAATTCTTGATTAAATATTTCAAACTATACTCATTATATTTTTTATTCTGAAATGTTTCTTTTGAAATAGACAAAATAATATCATCATTCTGATAACCATTATCCATTATATAGCAGCTTACAAATTTTAATAATTTCTTATTATCAATGCCTTCAAAACCATATTTTTCAATATTTTCATAAGCTTGTCTATACATTCCCTTAATTATCAAATATTCTATGGTCTTTTTCTTCCATATATTATTCAATAAACTAATATCAAGGTTATCAATGTATTTTTCCAAGGCTTCTTCATCATAATTTTCAAAATAATATTTAGTAAGAATTTGTCTTAATTCCTCTTTGTACACCTCTGATATTTCTTCCGATGCTATTAATTTCTGAATAACACTCGCAAATTCCTCATCAATATCACCATACATTAATGAACTCAGACACATTCTCAAATTAACTTCTAAGGAATCCTTATGTAATTCATAACATTTCTTCACATAGTAATTAGAATCCATTATACGCTCTGTTTCAAAATCCACCATTCCACTGTGTCTTTTTCCTTCATAGTCTTCTAACACTATTGATCTTTCAGTTGTATATAAATCTATATAACTTTCCTGATTCTGAATAGGGTAAACTCTTTCTCTTTTTAGATATTTATCTACTACTACTACATTTCGCATTTTAGGAGTATTTACTCTAATTCTCGTTTTGAAAATAATAGTTGATAAAGCAGCAGCTAATTCCTCACTCATATTACTAATGGAATACATTGTTTCATAAATAAAAGCAAGGCGTCTGTCATTATGCTTTTGCTTGATTTGCTCATTGATAAATTCTTCAATATAACGCCTATAACTTTGAAATAATTCCGGCATAACATCTCTCTGTAATATAACATTTTCAAAAATATATGCCTTTCTTTTATAATCCAAAGTATTATTATAGGCAAAGTACATTAGTACTTTTTTAGGCAATGTATAAGCTTTCTCCAAAGAAATTGCATACATATAGTACTCATATAAACGTGTAATTTTTATATCACTAGAAATTCCTTTTTCATACCAGACAAAATACTCATTTTCTACTTTATTGCCTTTAATTAACATTGAACAAATAGCTGTAAGAATCTCAATTTCTTCATATTCAGTATATAACTCACATAGAATTTTATACAAAATCTCTCTGAAGTTTTTTTCCTTTTGAGCCATGTTAGCAATGAAAACAGCATTTTCTCTATCAATTAATTTGTTTTTTGTTGCCCACCACAAAACCTGCAGTTTGTAATCATCTAATTGAGTTAAAAAATAATTATCCTCTTTGATTATTCTATATGCTTCTGCATACAATACCGGACTACAACATCCTCTTGAATATTGCTCACTTAATAATTCAAATTTTTTCAACTCATCTCTATTTAAATCTTCATCTACAAATATACACATCCACAAGTATTGCCAAGTATCCCTGTTTTGCTCATATATTTTTTTAATCTCCATTGCAACTTTATCAGTATACTTTTTATCTTTATTATAAAAAGTTGTCAGATACATTGCATATACAGAACATATATTTATATCTTTTCTTTTATTTTGTTTTTCGTACTGTTCTATTATTTCTTTCGCTTCGTAATTCTTTTTTTCTATTAATAATAATTGAGCCTTCATCAATTTGTATTCCCATACTTCAGGCTCTTTTTCACAAAGTGTACAAATCAAATCCATAGATGCCTTTGCCCACGGATTTGTATTAATCTTTTTACATCTATAATCAAGATATAATTTTGTAAGCTCATAAATGTTTTTCTTAATAAGCTTACTCTTTTCTATATTTTCAAAATGATTTCCTGCTCTTTTTGCTTCAATCCTAATTTCAAATCTCTGATAAGGAGTGTGTATTATTATTTTTCCATAATTATTTCCTTCATGTAATTTGTCATAATTTACATAATACTCTAAGTTAAATACATTACCAATAAACTCTTTTGTTTCGATTTTCTGCTTATCAAAAGATAAAAATACGCAATCCGTTTCTACTGTCAATTCAGAAAATCCCCATGTATTTTTATGTATTTCTATGTTTTCTTTAATACTTGAATCCAATACAAATTTTTTTGCTCCATCATCAATAGTAAACTGTATAGGTATCTTCTTATTTACACTAACAAGGAAATCTTCCATTGTCCACCTGGTAACTTTACCACCTGTTAAAGCTGTATACAAAGTAATATATTTCCTATCATTATTCACCAAAATATCTGTAAATCTATTAGAAGAAAATATCGAAAAAGCTTCTTCAAAGTTTTCCATTGCCAGATTCGTAAAATGGAATAAATTCTTTACTTTTCCCAAAGAAGACATAATCTCTGCCTTTTGTACAAAAGCATTTACAGGAACATTAAATTCGCCACCATTAGTTACAAAGGTAAGAAAGCTCTTATATACTTCCCCTTCTCCAAGTCCTTTGGCATCAAATCTATATTCAATAGTTATTTCTTCTCCCAAAAACTCCCTGACATTACATTTCATTCTATAGGTTGAACTACAGACAAATCCCTTAATAGCAACTAGATTAAGACTCCTCAAAGTAATTTTACCTTCAAAAACACTGTCTATCTCAACGGAAAAATCTATACTCATATCTGATAATTCAATATCAGGTTCATTATAATCAAATTTTCCCTGTGCCAAATTTTCTATTCGTTCTCGCAAGTTGCCACCTCATTTCGTCTACATAGTTGCATTTCAAAATATTTTAGAATATAATTCATAAATAAACAAAAAATCCATAATAAATACTTTGTCTGTTAAATTATAACACTACTTTAACGTTCAAGGCAATTATGTATATATGATTTGTTAATAAAAATGTAAGTTTTGGAGGAAATTATGATTAAACACACAGACCATTTTCACGGAAGTGATTTAGAAAAAATCGAAGCTGTTTATGGTATAAAAAAAGAAAATATTACAAGTTTTAGTGCTAATGTTAATCCATTAGGAATCTCGCCATTGTTAAAGAGGACTTTATCAGAAAAAATCGACGCTATTACCAGCTATCCGGACAGAGAATATACATCCTTACGAAATGCCATTGCCAATTACACTGGTTGCGAAGCACAACACGTAATTGTAGGTAATGGTTCTACAGAATTAATATCATTGTTTATCCAAATTACTGCTCCCAAAAAAGCGCTAATACTTGGGCCAACATATTCAGAATACGAAAGAGAGATTTCTCTTCAAAAAGGTACTGCACTTTACTATCCGTTAGATGAAAAAAATGATTTCAAAATTGATATTGATGATTTCATTGCTTCGTTAAACTCTGATATTGATTTGGTAATTTTATGTAATCCAAATAATCCTACTTCATCAAATATTAATAAAAAACAAATGCGTAAGATTCTGGATGCCTGCAAGCGTTTTGATATATTTGTAATGGTGGATGAAACCTATGTTGAATTCGTTGATAATATAGATGATATTTCAGCAGTTTCTCTATGTTCATACTATAACAATTTAATTATACTTCGCGGAACCAGCAAATTCTTTGCTTCACCGGGATTACGTCTCGGGTATGCAATTTGTGGAAATGATGATTTGTTAAAGGAAATCAATCAAAAGAAACATCCTTGGGGTATTAATAGTTTAGCTGAAATAGCCGGAACAATTATGTTTACAGATACAGATTATATTAATCAAACAAGGGCATTAATATCTTCCGAAAGAAATAGAATATATGAAATATTCTCAAAGGCAGATAATATTAAACCATATTACCCATCAGCTAATTTCATTTTATTAAAAATCGAGCGAGACGACATAACTTCTCAAGATATATTTGATGCTGCAATAAAAAAAGGGCTAATGATTAGAGACTGCTCTACTTTCCCATTCTTAGATAACCATTATATTCGCTTCTGTTTTATGGAGCCAGAGAAAAATGATGAACTTATCCAATGTATCTTAGACTGTGTTAAAAATAAATAACTTAAATTATAACAAAGAATGCGCATCTTCGCAGAGCGTTTAATTTGATTATAAAAGGACTTTCATGTCAAATTAAAAGAGGAATAATTATTCAAAACTCATTTATGGGTATTAAATAATTATTCCTCTTTTTTTACGCAAACAACATAGAAAATGTTGCATCTGCACCAATCTTCAAATACTACTACTAATTTTAAGAAACTCACAGAATATGTTTCTCATATTTTCTAAATTCTATTTATCACCTGAACGGTATTTACTAATCTCTTCATAGTTAGTTGCAAAACTACCATCAGTAATAGGAATTGCTGGTCCTTTCTTAAATACAACCTTAAGTAAAATAGGTGTAATAATAGTTGTAACAACTACAACAATAACTATTGGTCCTAAGAAATTCCCACCTAATAAACCAACTGCTGCACCTTTGCTGGCTACGATTAATGCAACTTCCCCACGGGATACCATACCAACACCGATTCTCATACACTGGTAATTCTGATAACCACATAATTTTGCACCAAGACCACAACCTATAACCTTAGTAAGGATAGCAACTATTGTTAATATCACTGCAAATAACACAATACTCATTGACATTTCCGGTAAAACAACCTTTAAACCAATACTTGCAAAGAAAACCGGACTCAAAAATAAATATGAAATTGTATCAAATTTAGATGCCAGGAACTGGCTTCTCTGTGTACTTGAAATAATTAATCCTGCAAAAAACGCACCCGTAATATCAGCTACTCCAAACACTTCTTCTGCGATAAATGAAAGAAATAGACAGAATACAAATGCAATAATTGCATGTCTATGTAATCCTTTTTCTGCTGAGTTAACCCATTTTCTATAGATCTTACCAAATATAACTCCAACTACTACTATAAATACAAAGAACAATACAATTTTTAATAATACTGTAGTAATACTAACAGAAGTATCTGCCATACTAGTTATAATTGTAAGTGCAATAATACCTAAAATATCATCGATAATCGCTGCACCTAATATAGCATTACCAGATCTTGTTTTTAGCTTTCCTAACTCTTTTAATGTTTCAACAGTAATACTAACTGAAGTTGCAGTTAAAATAACACCAATAAATACATTCTGTAAAAACGCTGTACAAGAACCATCTGAATCTATAATTCCTGGTCTATTAAAGAAATATGCCACTGCATATCCACCAAGTAATGGTACAACAACACCAATTACTGCAATTATGAATGATGCCTTACCACTCTTTCTAAGCTCATTCATATCAGTTTCCATACCAGCACAGAACATAAGTACAATAACACCTATTTCTGCAATATTAGTAATAAATGTTGTTTCATTTAAAATGTTTAACATTGCTGGTCCTAAAATTAATCCTGCCAATAATGCACCAACTACCTGAGGCATATTAATTCTTCTAGTTGCTAATCCAAGAAGTTTAGTACTTAAAAGTATAATTGCCAAGTCAAATAAAAAACCATAACTTTCCATTTCCAACTTCCACCAATCTTTTATAATTTATATTTCTATTTTCCAACCAATGTATTTTATCACTCCACATTCTAATATTCAAATATTTATTTTCAAGTATAATTCTTAATTTTTCCTTAATAATCTTGTTATTATTTACCATTGAATCAAAAAAAAACAATCAGTAAAATGTTAATATTGTTACATTTTGCTGATTGTTACTTTCCTTTTTATAAAAAATAGTATGTTTCTTATTTTTTTTGACTTTTTTTTTATTAATTTTGCACATTATTTTTTTACAATAACGTTTTTAATGCTTATAAAACAATATAGATAAATTTACAAATATCTCTTTAATAGAAAAATCTCTACCCCAAATTGCCTTCCTGATGATGTTTACGACACAATGCAATATATCTGTCATTTGCTCCCAAAACCACTTGTTCCCCATCTTTAATAATTTTTCCAAATTCATCAAATCTGGCATTACAAGTAGCTGCTTTACCACACCAGCATACAGTCTTAATTTCTTCTATTACATCAGCCCATGCCATTAACCATTTGCTACCCTCAAAAAACTCTCTTCGAAAATCTGTCCTTAATCCATAACAAATTACCGGAACCTCTAAGTCATCAACGATATGCACCAAAAATTCTATCTGTTCCTTTGTAGCAAATTGTGCTTCATCAACAATTATACAATCATATTCCTTAATATTCTCATCTGACATAGTCACAAGTTCTTCCAAAAATCTACAAGTCTTTTCCAAACCAATACGTGAAGCTATTACATTAGCTCCATCTCGGCTGTCAATTTTTGGCTTAACCAACATAGATTTTTTTCCTCTTTCATGATAATTGTAATCTACCATTAGAGCATTTGCTGTTTTTGAGCTTCCCATTGCACCATATCTAAAATATAATTTCGCCATTTCACTACTCCTATACACTTTTCTTCTGTGGTAACTGTACAATTATTATTCCACAAAACACTAAAATACATCCTATACTCTCTCTGACACTCATAGTCTGTCCTAAAATCACCCAAGCAGCTAATACAGCAAAAACAGATTCTAAGCTCATAATCAAAGAAGCAACCACAGGATGAACACTTTTTTGCCCTACAACTTGCAATGTATATGCAATACCACAAGACATTACTCCTGCATACAAAATCGGCATCCAGGCAGCCAGTATTAATTCTAATCTTGGTTCTTCCATTATAATCATAAATATCATAGAAAGAAAGGCACAAACAAAAAATTGTATACAAGACATTTTCACACAATCTACCTTACTGGCAAATTTATCAATAGTCATTATATGAAGCGAGAAGAAAAATGCACACAATAGTTCCAAAATATCTCCAATCTCCAAAACAAAACCATCTGTTATACAAAGACAATACATTCCTACTATTGCTAAAATAACACTAAACCCTATCCCTTTTCCAACCTTTTTTCCTAAAAAAATCCCCAAGACAGGAACAATAATAATGTATAGCGCTGTAATAAAGCCAGCCTTTCCAACAGATGTATACATTATTCCTATTTGCTGAAAACTACTGGCTGTGAAGAGAAATATACCACATAGAATCCCTGCTTTCAGTAACTCCTTTTTCTGTGTATTATACACTTTTGGGGTATCACCAGATTTTTCTATAACATTTACATTTTCACTAATTTTTGTGTTATTAAAGCCACTTATGATTTTCTCATTTTCGCTTATATTATTTTCACTTTTTCCATTAAACCAATTCAAAAAAGCTATGCATGGAATCAGAACTACTCCACCCACTGCAAATCTAACACAATTAAAAGTGAATGGTTGAACATATTCCATTCCAACGCTCTGTGCCACAAATGCTAATCCCCAGATAAATGCAGTTAATGCTAAAAGAATTGATCCTACTACTTTATTATTACTCATTTAAATTAATCCTCTTATAGAAAATGCATAGGTTTTACTTTTTCATACTTAGGTTCTGATTCGTTTTCGCCTTCGTATCTTTCTTGGATTTTATTACGTATTCCAAGCATTTTCATATCTGTCTCTGCAATAACGTCCGAACACTCTCTAAGCTCTTCTATAATATCGTACGCATTCTCTATATTTTTCTTATATCGTAATTGATGTTCCAAACTCGCCCAAAAGTCCATTGCTATAGTTCTTATCTGTACTTCTACCTTCATCATTCTGGTTTGATCCGAAAAGAATACAGGTATTTCTATAATTAAATGTAAGCTCCTATACCCGCTCTTTTTAGGCTCATCTATATAATCTTTCTGCTCTATCAATGTAATATCATCTTGTCTTATTAACATAGATGCTAATTCATAAATATCATCCACATATGAACAAATAACCCTTATTCCCGCAACATCATAAATATTTTCTTCTATTTTACACGCATCTATTGGAAAACCCTTCTTTTGAAGTTTTTTTGCAATACTGATTGGTTTCTTTATTCTGGTACTAACAAACTCTATTGGATTTCTTTTATATCTAACTGATAATTCTGAATTCAATACCTCCAGCTTTGTCCTTACTTCCTTAATAGCACAATCATACATCATCATTAATTCCTGAAATTGTGCTTTTTGATCCATAAAAAGTTCCTGCGTATTTATAAAGAAAATATCTTTATTAGCTTCATCTATATTATATTTTTCCATTAAAGAATTTTCTATTTCCTTTATCATGCAGTATTTATACCCCCTATTTTTGTTCAAAAAATCATCAAAACACTGTTATTCTACCACAAAAGTAAGGAATCTTTTATAAATATTCTATTAATTTTTATTATAATTATTTTGTAATATTCTTTGTTCTTTAGTAATCAAAACAAAACACTTCTACAATATAACAATACTGTCTTTAGACATACATTAAAAATCCCGTTTGGGCTTAACATATTAACTATGTCCAGTCATAAACGGGATTACTAATACTTTATTATTATACTACAATTTACTATATATTTCTTTTACCACATAATATGCCTTTTTCTTATGTTTTCTATCAGCAGATATAATGCCCTTCAAGTTGTATCCTTTCTGCAAAACACTCATTCTACGCATAGATGCATAATCATACAAAATCCAAGGTGTTATACCCCTAATATACTTATATTTAAGTAATGTATTAAACTGCTTTTGATATACTAGTGCCTGATACTCCTCGCTATAAATTTCCATTTCTTCACTATACTTGCCACTTACAGCATCAGCACCTGTTTCTGTTATAATCAATGGCTTACCAATACTGCTATTGACCAGTATTTTTTCCAGTGTTTCAAAATCCTTTAAATACCAGCCATAATATTCGTTAATTCCTATAACATCTATTTCACTTATTAACCTGTCATTGATTTTGAAATTATCAACATCAATAAGACATGAAGCCCCTATAAGTCTGCTGTCATCAAGTTCTTTAGTCTTTTTTGCCAATCTTCTCATAAAACTGTATCTTGCTTCTGTATCTGGATTTTCATTTCCTATTGACCAAATAATTACACTCGCCCTATTTATATCCCTTTTTATTAATTCCTCCAATTGATTAGCCGCATCATTATATGTATTTTCGTTTTCAAATTCTAATGCCCAATAAACAGGAATTTCTTCTAAAAGCATTATTCCCAACCTATCTGCTATTCTGCTCACCATTTCATTATGTGGATAATGCGTAAGCCTTAAGAAATTACATCCAAGTTCTTTTGCACTTATAATCATTTGCTCAATATCATCTTGTGTAGCCGCTCTTAAACTTTCTGGATACTCCTCATGTACACACATTCCTTTCAGAAAAATATCCTCTCCATTTAGTTTTATTGAATACCTATCAGTTTCTATTATTCTAAAACCAATATTATCAGATATACAATCTGTTTCGCATAAAATATCTACTTTATAAAGTTTAGGATTATTTATACTCCATAAAGATAATCCCTCTGCTTCAATACTTCCTTTTGCAATGTACTCTGTCTTTTTTTTCTCATCTTGCTCATATTTTAACAAAACATCTATTCCAAGCTCTGGAATACTTAATTTTCCTTTAAGTTCTGAAACATTTTTTGCATCATTGCCAACTGCACGTACATAATATGCAATACTATTTTTTTCTTCTTCTAATTGCACATTAAAGCTTTTTACAAATACATCATCAGTTTCAATTAATTCAATTCCCCTATGAATTCCTCCATAATTGAACCAGTCATAATGCATTGACGGAATCTGCTCTCCTTTTCTTGTATTATCGACACATATCAGCAATCTGTTTTTCTCACATATATAATCACTGATTTCTACTACAAATGGAGTAAAACCACCTAAATGCCTTCCTAAATACTTCTTATTCAGCCATATTCTTGTTTCGTAATTAGCAGCACCTATTCTTAAAAATACTCTTTTATTTTCCTTTTTCTCATATGAAAATTTTTTAAAATATAAGCCTGAACCTTCATACAGCGCATATTCAGTTCTCACATTGTTCCATACGCCCGGAACATCTACACATTCCCATTCTTCAAAACTAAAATCATACGGAATATCTTCTCCGAATCTATTCTGCTTAGTTTCATCAAACCATCTGCTTCTTACCACACTTTTAAACACATCAGGTGAAAAATGCCATTCCCCATTTAACGAAATACTTTCCCTTGATGCATTTTCAAATAGCGAATCTGCGGTAATCATATTTCCACTCATATATTCACTATCATAATCATATGTAAGAATGTTATCAAAACCTTCATCAAAATTTTTTGTGCTGTTATTCATTTTATTCCTCCTAGCCCTTTATACCGCTTGTGGCTATTCCTTCTACAAAGTATTTCTGCAACGCCAAAAATACTATAATAACAGGTATAAGTGTAACTAATGCGGCTGCCATTATTAAAGAATATTCTGCCGAAAACTGTGTAACAAACAATCTCAAGCCTAATTGAATAGTTTTCTTCTCTGTAGAATTAATATATATAAGTGGACCCATAAAGTCATTCCAGATAGTTACAAATGTAAAAATAGTTAGTGTTGCAAGTCCTGGTTTTACGAGTGGAAGCATTATTTGGGAATAAATTCCAAATTCACTCAATCCATCTATTTTGGCTGACTCTGACAATTCATTTGGTATATTAATGTAAAACTGTCTCATTAGAAATACACCAAATGCTGAAAATGCCTGCAAAATAATAAGTGACATATGTGTATCAACAAGCCCAAACTTTTGTACCATCAAATACTGTGGTATCATATACACTTGCCATGGAACAGCAATTGTTGATACATAAAATACAAACAAAATATCTCTTCCTTTAAATTTTATTTTCGCAAAAGCATACGCAGCAAGGCTACTTGTTACTAATTGCAATAGCGTAACAATAACCGTTAGTTTAGTAGTATTTTTCAAAAATGTAAAAAGTGGTATTTTCTTCCATATATCAACATAATTCTGCCATACAAAAGTTTTCGGTATCCATTCAACAGGATATGTGAACACATCTTTATTTAATTTTAATGATGCAGATAGCATCCATACAAACGGAACAATTGCCGCTAAACTCATTATAATTAGTATAATATATATAAAGCACTTTGAAAATATTTTCTTCTTTTTCATGCTTACCGTCCCTTTCCTGTATTAATATATTTTTACATATAGCTAACCCATTTCTTTTCGCTTCTAAACTGTATAATTGTAATTATCAATACAATTACAAACAGTACTACCGACATTGCACTCGCATATCCAAAATTAAATTCACTAAATGCCTGATTATAAATATAGTATACCAATACGTTTGTTGATCTTCCTGGTCCACCGCCTGTCATTGCATATATAATATCGAACACCTTAAAGCATTGAATTGTCAGCATTATACATACAAAAAATGTTGTTGGTGTAAGCATTGGTAGAGTTATATTCTTAAATCTCTGCCATGCATTTGTTCCATCTAAATCTCCTGCTTCATACAGTTCTTTTGGAATTCCCTGCAATGCTGCTAAATACATAATCATATAGTATCCCATATATCTCCATACTGAAAATAGGATAACTGTAGGCATTGCAGCCTTTGTTGATGCACTCCACCTTGGAGGATTTTGTATTCCTATTGCAGTTAGCAAACTGTTAATTGGTCCCATATCCGGATGAAACAACATATTCCAGACTACTACTACTGCAATTAGTGACGCAACATATGGAAAGAAGAAAATTGTTCTAAATATATTTCTTCCTTTAATTTTGGAATTAAGTACTAATGCCAATAATAGAGACGCTGCCAAAGTTATAGGCACTGTTCCAATTGCATAGTAAAATGTATTCATCAATGATATCTTAAAAGTCGAATCATCAAACATCCTCACAAAGTTTGACAATCCTACAAATTCCATTGGATTTGCACTATCCCACTTCATTAAGCTTAAAACAAACACGAATAATACAGGAAGTAAAGTAAAAATAAATAATCCTATAAAATTAGGTAGTATAAATGCATATCCCACTAAATTTGTTTTTATCATACGCTTTTTCTTTGCATCTAAATGAACTTTCATCTTTTACCTCCATTTTATAATGAGCATTTGCAATATATGCAAATGCCCATTATCAGCTTTATTTCAAGACTTCATTTTGTACTCTTTCAGTCATAGTATTTAGTCCATCATCTACTGAATTACTATTCAGCATTATTAATTCATGTTCTTCTCCTATAACTTTACTAATTGATGTCCATGTATCTCCTAATGGAAACTCGATTGTAACATCTGTTGTGTTAAGCAAAATTTCTTTTCCATGCTCAGGAAATCCTTCGTTTGATACTAATGTTTCCAACACTTGTTCTGAATTGTAGGCTGGTAAAATTCCACATTCTGCCAATACTGTTGCCCCTTTTTCTCCTGTAACAAACTCTACAAAATTCCATGCCATTTCCTTATTTTTAGAATTAGAACCAATAGAAACCGGCGTAATTGCTCCAGCACCCTTTGTATCCATTCCATCTATTGTTTCACATGGAAGTGGTGCTACATCATAGTTTACTGTTGTTGTATTGTTATTCAAATTCTCTATCATGTTATTAATAAACCAAGAACCCATAGGCATCATTGCAACCTGTCCATTATAGAATGGACCACTATAATGAATATTACTTGCAACGATTGTAGAATAGTCCATTGTCGATTTATCTTCATTTTGCATTGCACATACTACATCATAATAGTCTTTTAAGAAGCTATAATCACCTGACATTAAATCATATTTTCCAGTCTGCATAGCTAGATTGGATACCGACTGTGTCCACTTATTATTAAGTGCACCATATATTTTGTCGTTACCTTCTCCACTTGTAAGTTGTTTTGCAAGTTCTCTGTATTCATCAAGAGTCATTCTTTCTGTTGGATATGCTATGCCTGCTGCATCAAATATATCTTTGTTATAGAATAGCATCCAAATATCTTTTCTGTATGGTAATCCATATATTTTTCCGTCAACAGCATACTGTTCAACCATACCGCCATATACCGACAAGTCTATATTTTTTTCACTTATCAAATCATCAATGGCACTAAGTTGTCCCTTTGATATCATTGAAGTATAAGAAGCAGTATCACGAATAAACACAACATCAATGTCATTATCACCTGAAAGCATTACTGCTACCTTATCAGAATAATCATCTGCAGGGGCTTCAATTACATTTACCTTTACATTAGGGTATTCTTTTTCAAATGCTTCTACAAGCTTACTGTGATATTCAAGAGAAGTATAATCCCACATAGCCACATTTAATGTTATTTCTTCATCCTGACTCTGGCTTTGTGCCACATCCTCCGTCTTTACCGTCTCATCAGCCTTCGCACTATTTGTCCCTGAATTGCTTGCACAACCCGTTAAAGCAACAGTTGCTGCAATAGCCAATGCACTAAGTTTTTTCTTAAAATTTTTCTTTTTCATACCAATTCCTCCTGTTATTTTTTATATCTGAATCTTACTTTCTTCTCGACAAAATTAAAATGTTATTTTTCTCACTTTGTATTACTATTTTTAAACTTTTCATATAAAAGCAAAAAAAGTAATACTTTTTTCATTTTTGTATTACTTTTTTTGTTCAATACTTTTTGTACTAACATATTCTTTTGGAGTCATACTTGTATATTTTTTAAAAACCTTGCTAAAATAATAAGCATTATCATATCCTAGCATATTAGCTACTTCATAAATTTTATATTCATCTTTTTCTAACAATTCCTTTGCATAATCCATTTTTATTTTTGTAGCATAATCAAGGAAGCCCAGCTTTCCATATTTTTTAAACAAACCACTAAGATAGCTTGCATTTACTTCTAATACCTGTGCTACTTCTGACAAACTTAATTTTGCCTCTTTATTCTCAAGCATATATTTTTTTGCCTTTTGCACTATTCTTTCCGAATAATCATTTTTCTCCGTTAAAAAAACTTCAACTATACTGTCAGAAAGCATCAAAAGCCAATCAAGAAACTCAGATTTTGTCGAAAGCAGATTCAGATATTGAAAGCTTTGTTCTCCCTGTATAGTTCTTTCTACAATTACATCACCACTTTCAATTTCTGTAATTATGAAGTACATTAACCTATTACAACAATCTTTTACTTGCTCGACACTAACATCGCTTTCCTCAAACAACTGTATTATCTCTTCAAAAATCCGTTTTATTTTCTCTACATTTCTCTGTTCCCAAGCATCCACTATCTCCTTTGAGACCAGTGTAATATCAAATTTTTGTTCTCGCCTATTTTGTTCTATATCTTGATAGAATAAAATACATATTTCATTGTTCACATACCTAAAAGCCGTTCTTGCTTCTTTATACATTTGAAGCATTTCTTCTGCTGTATGTCCAAAGCTACTACAACCTACCTTTAGTTTTACATTAAAATATTCTCTATTAACCTTTATAATTCTCTCAATAAGTTCAGATATATTTAGTTTTAATACTTCTTCATTTTTCTTATCTTTTATGGAAACTAATCCAAAAAATCTATTCAACTGATAAGGTATGGTATATCCCTTATGTTCTTTGTTAATAATTTCATTTACTGTACCTTCTACGCACTTTATAATTCTTTCTTCTTCTTTCTGAATAAGATTATCACTATTTTTTATACCAACGTCAAAATATAGCAAAAATAAATCCTTTGTCATATCTTCATCAATCTCTTTTATACTTCTTACAATTAATGATTTATCCAGTTTCTTATTGACTACTTGTTTAAATATCTTTTCAATTTTATCATTTTTATCATCTTCCACATCAACTATATCTATATCTTTTTCTTTACTAATTCTAACTTTCGCATTGTTTATTGCGTTTAAAAGTACATCCACATTCAAAT